>DATEPF010000366.1:0-26932 GCA_035273325.1 Pyrinomonadaceae bacterium
CAACTGGCTTATGAAGGCATGGTGACTCTGGTAGTGACCATCGATCGCGAGACGGGTGAACTGCAGTCGCCGCCGGAGATTGTCGCGCGCGGTGTGCGTGGCTTCGATTCAACGAACGGGATGATGCAGGACGCGCAGCGCGTAGTCGCCGCAGCGCTCGCGGGCGCCTCGCGAGCGACGATTCAGGACGACACGCTCTTAAAAGAGCATCTGCGCGTTGAGCTGAAGCGATTCATTCAAAAGCTCACAGGATCGCGTCCGGTGATCCTGCCGGTTGTGGTTAGCGTCTAGTTTCTCGTTTCTGGTTTTGTTCGTGTAATTCGTGTAATTCGTGGGTCGCTTTTTATCGTCAGCGAAAATAACGATCCACGAATTACACGAACAGAACCAAAAGCCAGAACTCGGAACGAACTCCGAACTCGAAACTTTTCTTGACTTACTGGTCCAACAGAGTCGTGATGATTACCGGCGCGTCATCCGGAATCGGACGCGGGCTGGCAAAAGAGCTTGCCTCGCGGGGCGGGGCCGTGGGACTCGTTGCCCGGCGCGCCGACACGCTAAAGGAACTACAAACCGAAATTGAGAATTCCGGCGGGCGCGCGCTGGCAGTAGCAGGCGACGTGCGCGACGCTTCGTCGATAAAGAGCGCGACGGATCAAATCACAACTGCACTTGGACCGATTGATGTCCTGGTCGCAAACGCTGGAATTGGAACGTCAACTGACGGCTCCCAAGTCAGCGGTGAAGAAGTTGCAAATGTAATCAGCGTTAATGTGATTGGGGCTGCCAACAGCGTGTCCGCGGTACTCCCGCAAATGGTTGAGCGGCGTCAGGGACAACTGGTTGTGATTTCGAGTCTCGCTGCTTACCGCGGGCTGCCGAAGTCTGCGGCTTATTGCGCAAGTAAAGCCGCCGTCTCTGCGTTCTTCGAAAGTTTGAGACTCGATCTCGCACCGAAGGGAATCGACGTCACCATAATTCATCCGGGATTCATCAAGACGGCGTTAACCGCGGGACGCGACGCGCAGATGCCGTTTCTAATGGAATTGGATGACGCCGTGAAAAAAATCGCGAATGCAATTGAACGGCGAAAGAAGTCGTACGCGTTTCCATGGCAGTTGGCCACTATCGTGCGCGCAGGAATGATCATGCCGATCTGGATGTATGATCGCATCTCGCGCCGCAACTCGTTTAGGGAATAAGAATAGTTAGCCGCGGATAAACGCAGATAACGCGGATAAGAGAAAAGCAAGTCAGACTGGTCGTTACTTTTGAAGATCCGCGTGTGTCCGCGTTAATCCGCGGCTAAAGAATTTATGACTCTGTTACAAGCTATCGTTCTCGGGATTGTTCAAGGCCTTACTGAATTCATTCCGATCAGCTCCACCGCACACCTCGTTTTTGCTTCACGACTCGTTGGACTTTACGAGGGCGTTGACCCAACCCTGAAAGCCGAACGAACGACAGCGACGATAGCTGTCATCCAGTTGGGAACGTTGCTCGCCGTTCTTGTTTACTTCGCGCGCGATATCATCAACATCACCCGCGCTTTCGTGGTTGATCATGTGGCACTTCTGACTAATAAAAACACAACTACGGAACAGAAGTCTGGGTTCTTCGCGAGGCTTTCGCAGGATGCGCGTCTGGGTTGGTTAGTGATTCTCGGTTCCATCCCGATCGCGATTGTCGGACTCGTTTTTAAAGAGCAAATCGAAGGCACGTTTACCAAGAACCTTTGGGTGATCGCCACCATGATGATAGTCGTGGGACTACTACTGGCTATCGCCGAGTGGATTGGGAAACGTGAGCGCGACATGGACCACCTGGGGTTAAAAGACGCACTGGCCGTCGGATTCGCTCAAGTGTTGTCGTTGATTCCCGGTTCCAGCCGATCGGGGTCCACCATGATGGGTGGCTTGTTCGTTGGCGAGACCAGGGAGACCGCTGCCCGGTTTTCGTTCCTGCTTTCAATTCCCGCTATCGCGGCCAGTGGGGCGCTGGAACTTAAGGAGGCACTCCATAAATTGCCTGAGGGCAGTTTCGTTCCTTTGCTGGTAGCTACTGTGGTGTCAGGCGCGGTTGGTTACGCCTCGATTTGGTTTCTGTTGAGATTCCTGCGGACACATTCAACCGGTGTGTTCATTGTCTATCGTGTGATAGTTGGCGCCGCCATCATCTTTGCATTGTCGGCCGGATATATCTCCGCGATTGCCGAGTGAGGGTGTTTTGTTTCGTGTGTTTCGTGTAATTCGTGGATCGTTTTTTTCAGCGACCATAAAAAACGATCCACGCATTACACGAAATTACTGGAAGTGAATTTTAGAACTTCCAGAAGTTCGCATGTCCGAAGTTTTGCAAGACTTCCGTGATGCTAAGACAGCCAATTTGATTGCATACAAAATGTTTTAGTTTCGGTAAGATACTCACGCCCCGGGCCCCTCAATACTCCCTCGGAGATATCTCAAAATTACCTAACATTTGGTGGTGAGAGTTAATGACTGAAAAAGAACCCAGAGCTGAGACAATTCCCTCGCAAAGGCCGCGCAGTCCCAGAGTGCCCGTAGAATTTGCGCTGTCGGTTACCGGCAAAACTTCCAACGGTGAACCGTTCAATCTCCAAGCGCAGGCGATCAAGATCAGCAGAGGTGGCGCTACGATAATCCTCGACGCCGACGTGGCGATGGGATCGATTGTTAAATTAATTCCCCCTTTCGGCCGCGAGCTCGACGCTGAAGTCAATGGTGTGTGGACAGATCAAATTGATGGCCGCCGGCGAATTGGTGTTAAGCTGCTCGAACACGATGGCTGGTTTGCGGAATAGGAACGCCATAATTCTGAAATTGATGAGTTTTAAATGAGCACCAAGCGTTGGATCGTGCGCGAGCAGGATACCCAACGTGTCGCCTCGCTCGCCCGCGCCCTTGGAATCTCACGCACAATCGCCGCGCTCTTGATGGCGCGTGGCTGTGACGACGAATCATCGAGTCGCGTCTTTCTTAATCCTTCCCACGATCAACTTCATGATCCGTATCTCATGAAAGGCATGAGCGAGGCCGTGGCGCGTCTGCTCAGGGCGATCGACGATCAGGAACCAGTACTTGTCTACGGCGATTACGATGTGGACGGGACGACGGGTACCGCAGTTCTGATGCGAGCGCTGAACATGCTCGGGGCCCGCACAGGCTTTCACGTGCCCCACAGGTTTACTGAAGGGTATGGAATACAGCAGGCAGCACTGGAACGGGCGGTTACTGAGGGTTACAAGGTTGCGTTAAGTGTTGACTGCGGGATCCGCGCGCACGAGCCACTTTATTGGGCGCAGGAAAACGGCTTGGACGTCATCATCACGGATCACCATTTACCGGACGAGGGTGAAGGCGTGCCACCTGCATATGCGGTGCTTAATCCCAACCAGGAAGGATGTAAATATCCGGATAAGCATCTGGCGGGAGTGGGTGTGGCGTTCAAGTTAGTGCAGGCTTTGTTTCGTGAGCGCGGTCGCGAATCGCAAGTACCCGGGTTTTTGAAGATGGTTGCGATCGGGACCGTTGCTGACGTGGCAAAATTAACAGGCGAAAACCGAACCATCGTCGCGCTCGGTTTGAGGGACCTTCCCACTGCCACCAATCCAGGGCTACGAGCATTGATCGACGTTGCGGGTTGCGGCCCGGATATGACCGCTTATGATGTTGGGTTTCGAATTGGTCCACGTATCAACGCGGCGGGACGCATGGATGCTGCACGCGCTGTGGTGGAATTGTTTAGCACTCGCGACCGTAGCGAGGCGAATCGTCTGGCCAGGCATCTAGATACTCGTAACCAGGAAAGGAAGGAAGTTCAACGACGCATTGTGGATCTCGCGATTGAAGAACTCGAGAAGCAGCCCACCAATCCCTATGTGGCCGTGATTGCCGGGGAGGGATGGCATCGCGGCGTAATCGGCATAGCCGCATCGAAGATCGCTGAGCGTATTAACCGGCCGTGCGTCGTGTTTTCGATTGACGGCGATGTCGCACATGGTTCGGGCCGCAGCATCGAGCCCTATCACTTACTGAACGGTTTAACGGCGTGTGCGGACTTGTTCGAGAAGTTTGGTGGCCACTCGCATGCGGCGGGTATAACTCTCAAACCCGAACGCATCGACGAGTTTCGGCGGCGACTAAATGAGCATGCTGCCGGCTGTCTCAGCGAGGACGACTTACAGCCGTGCATCCGTATCGACACCGAACTACCGCTGGCTGAACTTACTTTCGAATTAATTGCCGAACTAAAAACACTGGAGCCGTTTGGTGCCGGAAATCCACGCCCCACATTTTTAACCGCCAACTTGTGCATCCTCGCAGAACCGCGTCTAATTGGAGGACGCCATCTGAAGTTTATGGTTGCGGGGCCACAGGGGAGACCTTTGGAGACGATCTGGTGGAATGGAGCGGCCGAAGACCAGACAGCGATTCGAAACGGCGCCGAAATGGCGTATACAGTTGAGACCTCAAACTGGACCGGCGAGACGTTTTTGCAGTTGTCTGTACAGGATTTGAAAAGCTCGCGTAATGCGGGAATTGGTAAACAGTAAATAACGATTCGCCGGCATCCAATAATGCGCATTTATTGCTGCTATTGTTTGCCGTTTTGCTTTTTTAGCTAATGCAGGAAATCACAAAAAAAAGAGCGATTGCCATCGGCCTGCGGACCCGTGCCCCCATAGTTGCCCGCGCGGCCGCTCTGTTTATCCTCGCAGCGGCAATAATTTTTGTGGGGATCTCATATTACAAGCTGCGAAACAACAAACCATTCCGGTTGCGGTCTGAAGCTCCCGAGCTCTCCAAAGAAATCACGGGCATCATCGAAGGTTACGAACAGCGCGTGATGAAGGACAACCGGCTCCATCTCCACCTAAAAGCATCGCGCGACATTACTTTTTCGGACGGTCATCACGAGCTGGAGCAAGTCGATCTGTCTGTCTATCCGGCCGAGGGAGATCAACCTGATCAGGTAACTGCGGATAAGGCTATCTACGATCCGAAGAGTTCGGTAATCACGTTTCTGGGTAACGTTAATCTGCAAACCAAAGACGCACTCAAAGTCACCACTGACTCCATTGCCTTCGATCAGAACAGTGAGGTTGCACAAACTGATGCCGGCGTGACGTTCAGTCGTGAAAACGTTTCGGGCCGCTCCAACGGCGCAATTGTGGAATCCAAAAACAAGAAACTGCAATTGAAAAAAGATGTGGAGATTACAGTTGCGCCGCAGGCGAACGCGGGAAAACTTCCAGCCCGTGCAAAGCCCGTCACGATTCGTTCGGCCCAGGCTGTATTCGAACAAGCTTCGTTGAAACTGACCTTCTCCGGAGGTGTAACTGCCGAGCAGGAGCGAGATGTCATGAGCGGCGAAAACCTTTACGCCACGCTCACTGAACAGAAGCGCCTGCAGAAGATCGAGATGCGCGGTAACTCTTATCTGCGGTCGATGGAAGAAGGACGATCAGCGGAAGTGCGGGCGGCCGACATCGATTTCTTCATGGATGGCGAACAACGACTTGAAAAAGCAGTCGCGATGCGCGATGCAGGAGGTCGCACGCTTGATGCTGATTCAGAAATGCAGTTGTCTGGGGCGAACTTGATCGAGGTTGTGTTTCAAGCCGTGGGTGAACGGAGCTTGTTGAAACAGATGCGCACTGAAGGACGCTCCGTTATAAATCTGTCTGCGCCAAAGTCCAAAGCGTCTGACCCACGGGCCGCGAACAAACGCCTGGCCGCAGACACGGTGAAGCTTCACTGGCGTGTCACCGGCCGCGACCTGGCGGCGGCAGAGGCAGTCGGAAACGCAGAGTTGTTCATCGATCCGGTTAACAAGAGCGCGCATTCTGATTCGAAAACGCTGACAGCGCCCCGCATGGATGCAGATTTTTTTGAGAGCGGCAATCTCGCGAAGACGTTCATAGCATCAGGTGGAACCAAAGCCGTCATCGAGCCGTCGCAAAAAACGGAAAACCGTGGCACCCGTGTACTGACATCGCAGAAGATGACCGCAGTCTTTGTTAAGGACACTCAGGACGTCGAACGAATGGACGCCCAGGGTGACGCGAAATTTAGTGAGAACGACCGGAACGGAGTGGCAGCCAACATCTCGTTTGCGGCTGCCGAGAATACGGTTCGTTTGCGCGGCGGAGAGCCCACTGTTTGGGATTCCCGCGCGCGCACCAAAGCAGTCGAGCTCGATTCGGATCTGACGCGCGATGTTTCGTACAGCCGCGGGAAGACCGCTACTACGTATTACAGCCAGGAACAAACAAACGGGGCCACCCCGTTTTCAAAAGTAAAGAGTCCTGTTTACATCGTCAGCGATCGTGGCGAGTTTTATCATGCGAACGGCGTGGCCATTTATACAGGCAACGCCCGGGCGTGGCAGGACGATAATTTCGTGCGCGGCGATAAGCTAACCATCTACATGAACGACAAGAAGATGGAAGCCAATGGCCGCGTGCAAAGTGAGCTTTATAACGCGCGGCGTAAGTCGACTAATGCCGTCGTTCCGGTGTTCGCGTCGTCCGACTCTATGTGGTATTCCGATCCAAACAGGACGTTGCACTACGAAGGTAACGTCGACATACGACAGGGGACCGATCGCATAACGGGCGCAGTCGCCGACGTCTACCTCAAACGCGAATCCAGCGAAGTGGAAAAAACCGTTGCACAACGTAATGTGGTCTTGACGCAACCCGGTCGCAAAGGCACGGCCGATACTGTCGAGTACACGACGGCTGACGAAGTCGCGATCCTAAAAGGTAATCCGGCACGCGTGGAAGATGTTGAGCAAGGCAGCACTCAGGGGGGTCGTTTGACCGTTAATATGCGCGACGGTAAAGTGACCGCTGACAACGCGAAAGGACCACAAGCCGGTCGCGTCAGATCAACGCACAAAGTAAAGCGCAATCCATGACGACGCGAGCTCACGACGTAAACATCGTCGACCAGCCAAACAAAGCGGCTTCCGGCAAACCGGTTTTTTCATCGACGCCTCCAGGTTTGTTGCCGGCTACTGACTCCGCACTCGCGGCAATCAAACTCCAGAAAAGTTACAGCGGCCGCCGGGTAGTGGACGACGTTAGTCTGCACGTCGAAAAAGGCGAAGTGGTTGGATTGCTTGGCGCCAACGGAGCGGGCAAGACCACTACCTTCTACATGATTGTAGGTCTCGAACGCCCTGACTCAGGCATGGTAAGGCTGGGCACTCAGGACGTAACTAAACTACCAATGTACTTGCGAGCGCGATTGGGTCTCGGTTATTTGCCGCAGGAGCCCTCTATCTTTCGCAAGATGACAGCAGCTCAAAATATTCTGGCAGTGCTGGAAATGATGGGACTGCGCCGGCGTGAACGGTTGACGCGTTTGGAAGAACTGTTAGAAGAGTTTGGTATCGCTCACGTCCGCAATACGCGCGGCGAGGCGTTGTCGGGCGGTGAGCGCCGTCGAACCGAAATCGCGCGCGCACTAGCGAGTGAACCACAATACATTCTTCTGGACGAACCGTTTGCTGGTATCGATCCGAAGGCCGTTGATGACATTCAAAATGTCATACTTTATTTACGCAACCGCAGTATCGGCATCTTGATAACCGACCACAATGTTCGCGAAACTCTCGGTGTCACAGACCGCGCTTACATCATGGCGGACGGCCATATTTTCCGTGCAGGCGCGCCACGCGAATTGACGGAAGACGCGGAAGTGCGACGCCTTTATCTCGGCGAAAAGTTTCGTATGTGAAACCTGTGTGCGCGCAAATATGCTCTAATCGAGTATAATCCCCCTGCGCGCCTAATTCGCAAAACAATAAACATTGCCAGTGATTTATTGAGTAAATGTCTTTAAAACTAACTACCAGCCTATCTCAACGTCTCGTGCTGACGCCGCAATTGCGGCAGCGCATCGAGATGTTGCAGATGACTACTCTTGAGCTAAGCGATTTGATCCAACAACAGCTGCTCGAGAACCCGGTGTTGGAGGAAGTTGCGACGCAGGAAGAAGTAGGCGAGCTGGCGGAAAAGATTCTCGATCACCTTACGAGTTCCGATCCGGGGGCTGCTCCTGAGGTGTCACAGATCGAAGCTGTCGAACCTGAAGCAGGCAGTCCGTCTTCCAATGGTTCCGGTGAGTTGGAGGCCGCCACAGCCGATTACACCGTCGGCGAAGGGCAGGAGACGGGAAGTTTGGAAAGTGCTGAGGAAGGCGGCGTCGACGACGTCATCGGGGAGGAGTCTGCGCGCGACGCCTTCGAAGAGATCGACTTTGGACGCGAGTTTCAGGACTATCTCGATCCGGGATACAAGACTCAGGAGATTGAATACAAAGAAGACGCGCCGACATTCGAACAGTTTCTCACGCGACCGCCATCGCTGGCGGACCATCTCGAATGGCAGTTGAACATGGGCTCCGAAGAAGGCGAGGTGCGCGAGGCTGCCATCAGCGTCATCGGTAATCTCGACGCGGACGGCCGGCTCAATGCGACGAACGAAGAGATCGCCGCCATGGGCAATTGGACCGAAGAACTGGTCGAACAAGCGCGCCAGGCAGTGATGCGCCTTGATCCAATCGGTTGCGGCGCCAGGGACGTGAAAGAGTGTTTGTTGGTGCAGCTCGAAGTCATGGGCGAAAGCGATCGGCTGGCGAAACAGCTGATCAGCGAGCACATGTCAGAGTTGCAGCAGCACAAGTTGCCGCATCTCGCCAAGCAAATCGGCACCGACGTCGATACTTTGCTCAACGAGTTGCAGTTCATCCGCACTCTCGATCCTTATCCGGGCAGACGATACTCGTCGGAAGAACCGGTCCTGATTTCACCCGAAATTTACATCGAGAAGCTGGAAGAGGGTGACGAAGACTACGTTATCTATTTTTCAGACGACGGCAGCCCCCGCTTGCGCGTGAGCGCGCAGTATCAGCAGATGCTCGGTAAGACCGACGTCAGTAACGAGACCAAGAGTTTTATTCGTGAGAAGATGCGGTCCGCGGTTGATCTGCTGCGCAACATCGAACACCGCAGACAGACGATTTATAAAGTTGTCGAGTCGATAGTTCACCGCCAAAAGGACTTTCTCGATCATGGCGTGCAGCACATCAAGCCCATGATGTTGAAGGATATTGCCGAAGACATCGGCATGCACCTGTCGACGGTTTCGCGTGTGGTCAATCGCAAGTATGCGCACACGCCGCAGGGTGTGATTGAGCTACGCCGTTTCTTCACCGAAGGAATGATGAATGAAGATGGCGAGGAGATCTCGACGCGGATCATCAAGTTGAAGATTAAGAAACTGATCGAAGAGGAAGATTCGCATAACCCTATTACCGACGATCAGGTGGTAAAGATTTTGGCCAAAGACGGCATCAAGTTGTCGCGCCGTACGGTTGCGAAGTACCGCGACCAGATGAGCATTCCTGGTTCGCGGGAACGGCGCGCAGTAAATTAGTTTTACAAACAAGAAAGTCGCCCCCTGGTTCTCGTCCTAGTCGTTCAGGCAATGATCATTGATTGAGCGAGGAGGGTTTTGTCTGATGAAATTTGAGTATACCGGTCGCCACGTTGAAGTCAGCCCAGGCATCAGAAAGCATGTCGAAGATCATTTCAAGAAACTCGACCATATTTTCAACGGCACGGAAGCTTCGACTCACGTAATTATCACTGTAGAAAAAAACCGGCACATCGGCGAGTTGGTCGTTTTTTGGAGAGACCACACTTTGACCGTGAAAGAAATGAACGCCGATATGTATATGGCGTTGACGCGGGCGATGGAAAAAGTTGAAAAGCAGGCGATGAAGCTCAAGAAGAAGATCATCGACCGCAAGCAAGGCGCTAAACGCACTTCCGCGGTGGCGCCGACACCCGATGGCCAGCTCGAAGCGTCCCCACGCGCGCCTCGCATTATCCCGGCTCGTCGTTACTCAGTTAAGCCAATGACTGCTGAAGAAGCAGCGCTCCGGTTGTCCTCCGATCCGCAACAGTTTGTTGTGTTTCGCGATGCCGACACAGAACGCATTGGCGTGTTGTACAAGCGTAACGACGGGAACTTTGGCCTGATAGAGCCTTAATGCAATCTCAAACGAGCACCCAGTCCTCAGCGTGAAGCCATTGGTCTTATTGCCGCGGATGAACGCGGATAGACGCGGATTCAAGGAACGGAAAGATCTGAAAGCGGTAAACGTACACGTTATTTCGTTCAATTCTTATCTGCGTTTATCCGCGATAATCTGCGGCTTATTCTTCTGAAGTGGCAACTAAAAAACAGCAACCAAAAACCGGCTCGCCTGAGATCGTGGTCATCACCGGTCTCAGCGGGTCTGGTATGTCCTCGGCGACGAACGCGTTTGAAGACCTCGGTTACTTCTGCGTGGACAACTTGCCCACGACAATGCTGCCGACATTTGCGCGGTTGATCACAACTGATGGCGGGGGGCAGGGAATCGAACGCGCCGCGATTGTGATCGACATTCGCGAGCGGACCTTCCTGGCCCAGTTTGGAAAACAGCTAGCCGACCTGCGCGCATCCGGTGTTGAAGTTTATGTGCTGTTCCTCGAAGCGTCCGACGATGTATTGCAGCACCGCTTCAGCGAAACGCGACGTCCGCATCCTGCCGACAAAGGACAGGGCCTGCTGCATGCGATTCGCGCCGAACGGGCCGCCATGGCCCGGGTGCGTAATGAGGCTGACCAAATAATTGACACGTCTGAACACACCGTGCACACCCTGCGCAGCAATCTTCTGGAGCGATTTAGTACCGATCGCAAAGGAAGCCCAATGCGGGTGCAGGTCTTAAGCTTCGGTCACAAGTATGGCAGTCCGGGTGATTTGGAATTGTTATTCGACGTAAGGCACCTGCCGAATCCACATTTCCTTCCGGAGTTAAAGCCGTTATCGGGACATGATCGACGGGTAGTGCAGTACTTAAAACAACAACCGGAAGTTCAGGAAACACTCACCCGGTTTGGTGATTTGCTCGAATACCTGCTGCCGTTGTACAAGCGCGAAGGTAAGTCGTATGTAACAGTAGGCATCGGCTGCACAGGCGGACGCCACCGCTCAGTAATGGTGGCTAATGCGTTGGGCCGCCGGCTCCGAGGTTCAGGTTTCGAAGCGCGCGTAGTCCATCGAGACGTTCGCAAATCAAATCGCCGGCATTGAGCTAATGACTAATATCCCACCAGCAGAAAACCAGGACGCAAAACGGATTGCCGGGGTGATCGTTACACACGGCCACCTCGCCGGGGAACTCCTGGCCGCGGCCGAAATGATTATTGGACCAATATCCTTCATCACGGCGGTCTCTATTGGATGGCACGACGATGTTGACGTGGCGCGTGATGAAGTTCACCGCGCCATCACGCGCGTGTCGCAGGGCGCAGGCGTTTTGTTGTTAACCGATATGTTTGGTGGAACGCCGACAAATATCGCGTCGATGTTCCTTGATGATAAAGACATCGATGTGGTGACCGGCGTAAACCTGCCGATGATTATCAAGCTGGCCAGCCAGACAGGCGAATTGTCGTTGACTGAAACCGCTCAGAAGGTTTGCGAATTGGGTCGTCAGGGAATTTACCGCGCGGGCGACCTGCTCGCGCCGCCTACAAAGTGATTAAAAATGGTCGAACGGACGCTAACAGTCACGGCGCCTTTGGGTCTTCACGCCAGAGCTGCGGCCAGACTCGTGCGTTTGGTCAGCGGCTTTCACAGCAAAGTGGAATTGTGCCGGGTGGACAGTGGGCTTAGTGCGGATGCGAAATCGATTTTGAGTGTGCTGATGTTAGCCGCTAGCCGCGGCACGGAGTTGCGCGCCAGCGCCGACGGAGCGGACGAAGAAGCAGCGATGTCTGCCATCGATCGACTTTTCAATGACGGTTTTGAGCCGGAAACACCAGGTACTTAATGACTGAGCAGCAAGAACTTCGCTTTAAGGGTCTTGGTGTCTCGGAAGGTGTCGTAATTGGTCAGGTGCTGCGGATGCACGACGCCACCGAGCACGTCTATCACTGGCGCATTCAACCGGTCGACGTGGAGGCTGAGTGCCGGCGATTTCGCGCTGCCCTCGAGCTCGCCAAACAACAGGTTGTCGGTATCAAGCAACAAGCCGAAGCTCGGCTGGGAAAAGAACACGCCTATATCTTCGACGCTCATCTGCTTTTGCTCGAGGACGCAAAGCTTACTGGCGACGTCGAAAAAGAAATTAAGGAGCAGCAGGCAAACGCGGAGTGGGCCGTCAAAGTTGTTGGCGACCGGCTGTTGTCTTTGTATTCGGAGATCAAGGACGAGTACCTGCGTGAACGCGGTTCCGATATTGATGACGTGATGCAGCGACTGATTAATGCCTTAAGCGGAGGCGAGCAGCAACTGCGGCCCCTTTCGGAGGATGCAGTGATCGTGTCGCAGGATTTGCTTCCGTCGGCGGTGGCCGAATTGGATTTAGAACACGCGCGAGCGTTGGCGACGGATACGGGCGGTTGGACGTCGCATACGGCCATCCTGGCGCGAGGTATCGGGATACCTGCAGTGGTCGGCCTGCGAGACTTTTTTCGTCGCGCGAAAACCGGCGACCGCATTATCGTTGATTCCGGCCGCAACGAAGTAATTCTTCACCCGTCAAACGCGACTATTCAGGATTACCAGACCCGCGCACGGTCCATCCGCCCGCAAGCGCCATCCGATGACCACGGAAAAGAATCACCGGTAACGCTGGACGGCGTCACCATAACTTTACGCGCGAATGTTGAGCTGCCATCCGAATTCGAAGGCGTGACCAGGTACGGCGCGCGAGGCGTAGGCCTGTTTCGTTCTGAGTTTCTGCTGGCGCGGCGTGGCATTGTTGGCTCCGAAGAACAGCAACAGAGTGCCTACGAGGCAGTCGCGAAAATCGCAGGCGACGATGGTGTCATAATTCGTCTGTTTGATCTGGGCGCGGAAAACGTGCGCGACGCTTCACATGAACTCGAGAAGAACCCTGCTCTTGGACTGCGCGCAATCCGTTTCGGACTTCTGAATGAAGACATCATGCGTACCCAGGTTCGTGCAATCCTGCGCGCCGCGAAAGCGGGTCGTCTGAAAATAGTGCTGCCGATGGTTACTGACATCAGTGACGTGAACCGGGCCCGGGCGATAATCGAAGAAGAAGCGAAGGGCCTCGAGAAGAAGGGAGTCGACTTCGAACGCGTGAGCGTCGGGGCCATGATTGAAGTTCCTTCCGCTGTGATGATGGCAGACAGCATCAGTGAAGTTGTCGATTTTTTTGAACTGGGAACTAACGACCTGGTGCAGTACACGTTAGCTGTCGACCGTGGCAGCGATGAAGTGGCGGACTGGTTTCGCACCCTGCATCCGGCCGTGCTTCGTAGCATTGACAACAGTTTGAAAGCGGCACGGAAGACCGGGATACCGGCAATCGTTTGTGGTGAGATGGCCTCAACGCCAGCATATGCGGTCCTTCTTCTTGGCCTCGGCGCGACCGATCTGAGTATGACTCCGTCAGCGATATCGCGCGTGCGTGCCACGGTTACCGCGATTGACACGCGCGATGCTCGAAACATTGCCGAAGAATGTCTGCGTTGCAAGACGGCGGATGAGGTCGAGAACCTCGTTCGCGAACGCTTCGGAAAACTGTGGTATGATCTTTTTCCGGCCAATGCGTTACCGGCCCCTCGTCCGACCAGCTAGATTCTTTCCTCGTTCCTTCCCAACAAGATTTCCCTGTCCGTCCCAACGTTTTAAGAAATCAGCCTATTTAGTTCTTTATTACTAATGGACTTCGGTCTTGCCGGCGGTAATAAAACATTCGAACCTGGGCACCGGGCTGTACAGAAAAGGCGTAAACACATGAAAATAATTTCTCTTGCCACCTCCCTTCTGCTTACCACCTTCGCAACTGCTTCGGTTGAGGCGCAATCTAATTCGAGCGGGAAGCAAACTTCTCTAGCCACGCGTGCGCGTGTTTTAAAGACCGAAAGTAAACCGCCCACGCCGGCGAATGGTCAATCGTTGCAGGCGCATGCGAAGTTTAATAACAACGACGCCATGCGGACTCGTCAAGCCACCCCTGATTCGCCAGCAGGTACAAGCAAAGCGGCGCCGGTGACCAAGGCTGTGGCAACGCCCTCAATAATCAGTTTGGCCTCGACTCAGATATATCGTGTGGGCCCGCTCGATGTTCTCGATGTCAGGCTTGCAAACAGCGTTACCAGGCAGTCGACGTTATTTACTGTTCTTGAGAACGGTACACTCGAATATCCACTTGCAGGGGCCCCGGTGAGGGTTGCCGGGATGACTACGGCAGAGATCGCGAGCCTCTTGCAGGACAGTATAAAGGTCTTTGAACATCCGCAGGTGGTCGTAAACGTTCGCGACTTCGCGAGCCACGTTGTAACCGTCAGCGGTTTGGTCGCTTCACCAGGAAAGAAAGCGTTGCGTCGAGAAGCTGTGCCGCTCTACACGATACTGGCGGAAGCATTAGTTCTACCCGAAGCCGCGCGCGCAACAGTGACACGTGTGGGGCGTCCACCTATGTTGATCGACGTGAAGGATGCAAACCACGCCGCCACGTTAATCACGGCTGGAGACGTCATCAAGGTTTATGGTCTACCTCCGGCGCCGACAGAATTCTTCTATACCGGTGGCGCAATTAATTCGCCGGGCCAAAAGCCCTACCATGCTGGTTTGACTCTGACACAAGCTATTTTGGCCAGCGGCGGGGCTGCCGCGAACGCCGGAGACAGAATCAAGGTTTCGCGACTCGGAAATAACGGAAGACTAATTTCTCAGGAGTACAACTTGAAACGAATCCAACTGGGAAGGGCCGTTGATCCAGTCTTGCAAAAGGGAGATCGGATAGAAGTATTTCCTGCCGAATAGAACTTGCACATGAAAAACATTGGGGGCGGCCTTTACGGGCCGCCCTTTTTGTTTCCGCGTGACACAGCCCAATCTGTTTATAATGACGGCCCAAATCGAATGCGCATCCCAAATAGAAAACTGGTCCATGTACTGATAGGAAAGTCTGTTATCGAGTCGCTTCTGATCGGAGCGCTGGCTGTGTTCTCCTTCATCGTGGTCTTTCCGCCACATTTTCACGGGTGGGGGGAAGTTACAGACCAGGCGATCGCAGGGTGGGCAGTCAACGACGCCCAACCCTACCAACGAGTTCCGGTCCAACTTTTTGTTAATGGACAGTTTGTGGCTGCTGCTGTCGCTGACCAATCAAGACCTGATGTGGCCGCTGCCGGATGGTCACGTGACGCCTGGCACGGATACGTTTTCACTTTGCCGTCGCTTCCGCATGGCCGGCATGAAGCGCGAATCTATGCGCTGCACGATAGCGGAAACGGGAAGCGTAAGTCGCTTCAGTTGTTAGGCCAGCCGTTGACTTTCAGTATCCGCGACGGACAAGTAATTAAATCAACGGAAAACAAATGACGACAGAAGCTGCGAAACTCGAACGAGATTACCTCCCGCTCTGGGAAATAGCATCGATCGTCACATCGTTTCTGATTGCCGAGTGGGTTGTTCTGGCGTTCGTCGGGTCCAGCAAACTGATTCTGGCCGTCCCCGTTGGTTTGGCCCTGGCACTCATGGTCATTTCACATCGTGAGCGCGGTGAAACCCTCAGTGACATCGGATTTCGATTGGATAATTTCGCCGTGGCTGCACGTTCTTTAGCCTTGCCGACCATTGGGGCTGTCCTGCTAATCGTTGCTGTCGCCTGGATATTGAATCAAAGCCTGATATCGGCGCCGTGGCGCAACCGTTTTCTGCTGTTGCCTCTTTGGGCCCTGGTTCAGCAGTACGCACTCAATGGTTTCATACATCGCCGTGCGCAGTTAGTGATGGGTAAGGGCGGAACCAGCGTGTTGGTCGTGGCGCTGGTATTTGGCTTATTACATCTGCCAAATCCGGTTTTGTCGCTGCTTACATTTGTCGGTGGCCTGGTTTGGGCGCTGGTATATCAGCGACATCCAAATCTCTTTGCCCTCGCACTTTCGCACTCAATTATTTCGATTACGCTGGCGTTGGCAGTTTCATCAAAATGGCTCGACAGTTTGCGCGTTGGATTTAAGTTTTTTGGCTAGTTTTGTGCAGGGCCACGTTAAAGGATGCGAGTCTCCACGCTGTACGTGTTAAACACTAATTGATATAATCTTACAGCCTTGCAAAGGAACAAGTCGGGCGGTCGCTGCTGAAATCTTCGGGTTTCGGGAGAGGAAAGTCCGAACACTACAGGGCAGCGAGCCCGCTAACGGCGGGGCGTCTGAGCAATCAGGCGACGACAAGTGCAACAGAAAACAAACCAGCCTTCTGAGAGCTCAAATCTCAAATTTGAAATTTGAAATCTCGGAAGGTGATGGGTGAAACGGTGCGGCCGTTCGCGGCTTAAAGTAAGAGCGCACCGGCGTATGTGGTAACACGTACGGCCAGGCAAACTCCTCGCGGTGCAAGATCAAATAGGGAGGCGTCAAACAGGGCTGCCCGCCCGAAATCCCGACTTGTCGGGAATACGACCTCCGGGTAGATCGCTTGATCCAATTGGCAACAATTGGGCTAGATGAATGATCGCCATCCCGATGATTATCGGGATACAGAATTCGGCTTACAGGCTCGTTCCTTTGCGGCACTGACATCCCGGACTTCACGCTTTACCCAAAGTTACCAATCGAAAAATCGACAACAATAGATCGAAAGAGAGACGCGAAATGGCGAATCGTAAAGGAGTGTTTATTGGCGCATATGTGCCCAATCATTTGAAGGAATCCCTGCGTCGGCGCGCGGCCGCCGAACATAGAACGCTTTCACAGGAGATCACGCGGATCCTAGAAGAAGCCGTCCACGGAAAGGGGCTACCCGCGGGCAGCATTGACCGGCGCAACCGTGAATCCACCCCGCGTCGTCGGTCAACGGACCCCACGCCGCGCCGGCGGAATATCGATGTCGCTTACGGCAAATCAGACAACGAGAACGGTTAGCGCATAGCGTATGTTGAAGTACCTCATCATCGGTTCGCTGCTGGTGCTCCTGCTGTTGCTCGTGTATTCGAAGCTCCATCCATACATCAAGATGCTGGGTAAGTTTTTGGGCACCGTCCGGTCGATCACAAATGCAGGCGCGGCCGGAACCCGGCCCGGCAGAGTCGATGGAAAACTTGTTAAGTGCGTGAGTTGCGGCACCTGGGTGCCGGCGGGGAGGGCGGTCGGAATAAAAACTAATTCGGTTTATTGTTCAACAGCTTGCCTTGAGAAATCTGCAGCCGCGCAACGTCACAAAGCCGTGAGCTGAGTCACGCCTGGACCACCTCTTCAGGTTCCAGATTCCCTGCAGCGTGCACAGCCTTGTCGGTATCAGTCATTACCAACAGAATCAATCCCACAATAAAGAAGACGATCAACGATAGGATGGCCTGACGATAGGATCCTGTGCTTGCGACCACGATGCTGAAGAGCAACGGCCCTATCCACGACGTGCCTCTCTCGGAAACCTCATAGATACCAAAGAACGATCCCTCGCGTCCCGCGGGTATCATGCGCGAAAACAGTGAACGCGATAGGGCCTGTGAGCCACCCAGCACCAGCGCAATCACAATCGCCATAATCCACGCCTGATATGTCACCCTGAGAAATCCGTACGCATAAATGACCACGCCCGACCAGAGAATCAACGATACAACGATCGCGTTCTTTGTCTTTATCAAATAGGCGAGTCGTTCGAAGAGCAGGGCGCCGACCACCGCTACGAATTGGACCACCAGGAAAATCGACAAGAGAAACGTCGGGTTTGGACCACCAAACAATTCCTGTTCGAGAAATACGCTGGACGCAAAGATCACCGTCTGAACGCCGTCGTTATAAATCAGAAATGCGATCAGGTATTTCAAGGTGCCTGGTAATCGCCGTAGTTCTTTAAAAGTGGACCCCAACTCAAGAAATCCCGCGGTTAGATAGCTTCGACCCGGGGGCAACTGCTTGGCCGCCTCGCGTTCTTTTAATCGTCGCAGCGCGATAATCGCAAAGCCGCCCCACCACACGGCGGCTGATAAAAACGAGAGACGCACCGCCATTCCGGTCGAAATTCCAAACCGATCGGAAAACGTCACCATCACCAGATTCAACGCGAGTAACAAGCCGCCGCCCATGTAACCGTATGCAAACCCTCTGCTTGACACCTTGTCGCGTTGATCTTCAGTGGTGATTTCCGGCAGAAAGGCGTTGTAGAAAACCAAGGCAGCACCAAACGATACATTCGCGATGATGAACAATAAACCGCCTAACAGAAACAGCCGGCCGGTAACAAAGAAGAGCAAAGCATTAGCGATAACACCCAGGTAACAGAACAATGCGAGCAGTTTCTTCTTAAGACTTGAATAGTCGCCCAGTGCGCCAAGTATGGGTAGGACAACAACCTGCGCACCAACGGAAATAGAAACGCATAACGTGGGGAATGATTCGGCTGTTACTGTTCCCAGGAACCCCAAATCGAGTACGGTGCCGTTCTTTCCCACTGCATCCTGCGCTAAGCGCGTGATGTATGGACTAAACAACGCGCCGACCACTGTCGTGTAAAAGGCGGAGTTTGCCCAGTCATACATCTTCCAGCCAAAGACTTCACGCGGATTATTCCTGTCAGCGTTTGAACGCTCGGCTTTGGTGGTCATGAGTTGGCGGCGGCTTTATTTGTCAGGGTTGCGACAATCGCCGGCGTGATGTCGGCGAGGCTGTGTATGCTACTGGCTATTTGATTTCGATGTTTGCCCCAAACGATGGTGGGCACTTGATTCAGCGTGTGGTTCCGGGATGACAGATCTTCAATATTGCCGTGATCGCTGGTGAGTATAACGGAAGTTTGGTCCAAATCAACGAGGTTCAGCAGCTCGCGTATGTAGCGTGCGAGTGCCTGTAAAGTTGTACGCGCTGCGGTAAAGTCCTGGGCGTGGCCGATCTTGTCGGTGATGAAGTACTCGTAAAGCGCGAAACGATTTTCAGAAACTATTCGCGCGAGGACCTGGGCAGCTTCGTCGGGTGTGCGCATGGTTACATCTTCGCCGCGTTCGATCAGCAACCTGTTGGAGAAGTCCTGATAAACGGCGCGATCGTTTTTCAAATCAGCAAGGGTTCTAAAAGGCAGGCCCGCGGCTTCAACGGCCGCTGTTGTTGCCGACACCCAACGTGGACGTTCTTCAAAGAAGCGTTGCGTGTAGGTGTTCGCAAACGTGACCGGCGCAACACCGGCCTGAGTTAGTTGAACGAAAATGGAATGCTCGCGCAGGATTTCCAACATCGCGGCATTTGGAAAACCTTGCTTGTGATAGCCCAGCTGCGTGGGAACGTTGATGCCGGTGAGGATGGTGGTTTGTCCGGATGCACTCTGTGGCCGGCCCTCAATGCCGAGTGTCGCATCGGTTGGCACCACGATGCCGCCGTGAATGGTGGTCAATTCTTCATCACGAAAATGGGCGAGTGGTTCCGCGTCTGGCAGTCCGTCAAGAGGGTTGGATTCGCCACGCGAACCAATCCCCAAACCATCGATAAAGAAAAGCAGCAGCGACATTTTGTTTCACGTTAGACAATGTTCAGAGTCCAACCTTTAGGTTGCTGCTTTTGCAACCAAGCAACCTAAAGGTTGGACTCTGAACATTGTCTAACCGCGTGGAAGGTCTCCCTGACCGTGTAAGCAATCCTAACCCTCTTCGTCGTCTTCATTCGGCATCAAGCCACGTTCGCGATACAGATTCAATTTGTTGTGAATCGTCTTCAGGCTGACTCCCAGCAGTTCGGCGGCACGCTTCTTACTATTGTTGGTCTTCTGCAGTGTGCGCATGATCATCTGCCGCTCAACCTCTTCGATCGGCGTACCAACAGGCAGTGTGATCGTGTCTTCGTGTCGTAAACGTTCGCGCTGATCGATTGGGTAAGGAGCAAAGTGATGACGCTCGATCTGCTCGCTTGAACAAATAATGACTGCACGTTCGATCACGTTCCTGAGTTCGCGTACATTACCGGGCCAGGCGTGAAACTGCAAAACTTCCAGCGCCGCCGGACTCAAAAAACGCGCTGGTCGGCCGTGTTTCTCCGCCAACCTGGTGACCAGGTACTGAGCCAACAGCGGAAGATCTTCCTTTCGTTCCTTCAGAGAGGGTAATTCCAAACGAAAAACATTCAGCCGGTACAGCAAGTCCTCACGCAATGTGCCCTTCGCGACCGCTGTTTCTGGGTTCTTGTTCGTCGCCGCCAACAACCGCACATCAATCTCAATCTCTTTCCGGCTGCCCAAACGCCGCACCGAGCGTTCCTCGATGACCCGCAGCAGCTTGGCCTGAAGAAACGAAGGCATCTCTGCGATTTCATCCAGGAGCAGCGTTCCACCTTCCGCTAATTCAAAACATCCTGCCCGTCGAGAAGCGGCGCCGGTGAAAGCCCCTTTCTCATGCCCGAATAGTTCCGACTCCATTAATGATTCAGGAACGGCTGAACAGTTGATGCCGACGAATGGCTTGTCGCGTCTTGGACTCAAACGGTGTAGCGTGCGGGCCACCAACTCTTTGCCGGTCCCTGACTCACCTGTGATCAAAACGGAAGCTGAGGATGGCGCCACTTGTTCGACGAGCGAATAGATTTCGCGCATCGCCGGCGAGTTTCCTACGAGCTCGCCAAACGTGCCGTGGTCCTGAAGCTGCCGGCGCAGCAGTTCGTTTTCTCGTCGCGCCTCCGTCAGTTCCACCGCGCGATCGAGCACCACGCGAAGTTTGTTTGCATCGACGGGCTTCTCGAAATAGTGATAGGCGCCCTCTTCCTGGATAGCGCGCATCGCGGTCTCAACTGATCCCGTTTCGGCCAGCAGGATCACGGGAACGCCACTTCGTTGTGATCGGATCAGACGCAGTAAATTGAAGTTGTCAGAAACATGCGATTCGCTTTGGATAACGACTGCGGGATCGACCTTCAAAACGGACTCAGGTTCGTCTGAGTCATTTTGATCCAGCAGCGCGTCATAGCCCCACGACTCTACCAGCCGTCTTAGCGCTTCACCGCTGTTAGGATCGGGGTCTACCACTAGAATGCGGCGGGATGACATCGATTCAGTTTATCACGGGTTATTTAGTGTGTTTCGTGTAGTTCGTGGGTTGGTCTTTATGGCCCACAGTACGATCCACGAATCACACGAAATGTGTTGAGTCAGCCGGGAGCAATGAGTATCGATCAGCTGTTTGCGAAGTATTCAGCGATCGCGAGCGTGAGTGAAGGGATGGTGAATTCTGTAGGCTGTATGTGAACGGTGAGACCGTATTCTCTCGCGGTCCCGGCCGTGATGTCGCCTATGCACGCGATGGCTACGTTTTTCAATGGCCCAGTAAGATCCTGAGTATCAAACAATACAGCCAGGTTCCTGACAGTTGATGAACTGGTAAACGCGATGCAGTCCGCGCCGCCCGCAAGCATTGCCGCCACATGACCCTTGTCAAGACCATCGGGTAGGGAAGTGGAATACGCCGGTACCACATCAACTCGCGCGCCTGCTTGTTCCAGAGCCTTCGGCAGGAAATCCCGTGCAACTGACGCGCGTGGAATTAAAATGTTCAAACCACTAAGCGCTTCTTCACCACCCACAAAGGACGCGAGAGCAGCGTAAACGCCTTCTGCCTTAAACTCCGCCGGCACCACATCGACATGCACCTGCAAACTGCGAAGCCTTTCAGCAGTCGCGTCTCCAATCGCACACACCCTGATTTCATCCAGCTCGTGCGCATCGCGTTGTTGTTGCCGGAGTCGCTCGAAGAAGTGGTCCACGCCGTTGACGCTGGTGAAGATCAGCCAATCGTAGCCGTAGAGATGCTCAATGGCTTCGTCCAATCGCGAGTAGTCTTCGAGAGCTTTGATTTCAATGGTGGGGCATATGACGACCTCTGCGCCATAACGCTCGAGCTCGGAAACAAACTCGTCCGCCTGCGCAAGCGCGCGGGTAATCACAACCGTTTTGCCGGCGAGCGTACGATCCGAAGATTGAGCGCGAATATTGGTCATGGTCTGACGAAAAGGATCGATTGGCTACACAGAAGTCGCACTACAAGTACGTTCATCTTCGTGTTATTTCGTGTGATTCGAGGATCGTTTTTATGCAGCTTAAAAACGATCCACGAATTACACGAAACCCCTACCGTCCCAATAGTTCTCTGCCACCATTCTCCAACAGTGTCTCCGCCAGTAATCTCCCCAGCTCCTCGGCCTCATCAAGTCCACCGACGACTCGCTCGCGCACGATTGTCGTTCCATCCGTAGCCGCGATCAATCCGTCCAGCCGCACACGCTTATCGCGGACCACGGAGTGAGCAGCGATTGGCAACTGGCAGCCACCACCGAGTTGGCGTAGTAACGCGCGTTCGGCAGCGCAGGCGACACGGCTAAACTTATGGTCCAAACGCACTGTTAATTCAATAGAGTCCGCATCCGCTGCACGTGTTTCGATTGCCAACGCCCCCTGGCCGACGGCCGGCAGCATCTGCTCAGTAGGTAGTGCGGCAGTAATGCGATTATCAAGATGCAGGCGGCGTAGGCCGGCGCAGGCAAGTATTAAGGCGTCGTATTCGCCGTCATCCAACTTTCGTAACCGCGTGTCTACGTTTCCACGGACGTCTTTAAATACCAGATCAGGCCGCAGTGACTTTAGCTGGGCCAACCGCCGAGGGCTTGATGTCCCGGCAACCGCGCCGCTCGCAAGCTCTTGCAGACTGGCACCGGCTTTACTTTTCATTGGAAGCACCAGCGCATCTCGCGGATCGTCGCGCTTGCAGATAGCGGATATAGCCAGGCCGTGAGGGGTGATTGTCGGTAAATCTTTTAGTGAATGGACGGCGAGATCGATGCGCTCATTGAGGAGAGCGTCCTCCAGTTCTTTGGTGAACACGCCCTGGCCGCCGATGATCGAAAGTGGTTCTCTGCTGACATCGCCGGTGGTTTTGATTATTTCGATCCGGACTTCGATTCCGGGCGTTTGTTGCAGCAGTTGCTCTTGAATTAGGTGTGCCTGCGCGAGTGCGAGCTGGGAACCACGTGAGCCGATTACAAATTGCGTCCTCATCGGTGAAGTTAATCTTCGAGTCCGAAGAGCTCGCGCCATGCCTCGATGCGGTCCGCGTCGGAGGGATCGTACGAATGCCGCAACTGGCCTAACACAGGATGTGAGATCTTGTTTACCGTCGCCAGCAGTAATGCTTCGATGGCTTGTTCCTGCTCGGACGTCAGCGGTCCTAATTGAGCACGCCGGCGATTAAATTCGAGCTTCGCGATGTCTTGAAGTGTCTGGCGGAAACTTCCAATGGCCGGGCCTGCATCCAGCGCGCGCAAAGACTGTTGGAACTGCATTATCTCAGATTCAACTATCAGCTCCGCTCGCTCGGCCTCGCGCTCTCGTTCGCGGATATTTGAGGATACGACCGACTCCAGATCGTCGATGTCGAACACAAACATATTGGGCATCTTTCCAATAGCTGGATCAACATTCCGCGGCACACTAATGTCGATGAGGAACGAGGGACGGTTGCGCCGTCGTTGTAGCGCCTCGCGCGCCATTTGTTCCGTCACCACGTATTCATCGGCACCCGTCGAACAAATCACGACGTCGGCTTCAGCTAAATAATCTGCCAGCCGTTCGAAACTTACCGCTTCGCCCCCAAATGATTCGGCCAGTTGCCTTGCCGAGGCGTCGGTCCGGTTAGCCACCATCACTCGTGAAACACCCGCGTTAATCAGGTGCCGCGCCGATAGTTCCGCCATTTCGCCGGCGCCGATCAGTAATGCGGTCTGCCCTTTTAGTGAATTAAAAATTTTCTTGCCCAGCTCGACCGCCATGTAGCTGATCGAAACCGCGTTGGCGCCGATTCCGGTTTCCGTCCGAACTCGTTTCGCCACGCGAAAAGCGTGATGCACCAATCGATTCAGGACGCGTCCGGCGGTGCCTGCATCGAGTGCAATGGAATACGCTTTACGCACCTGGCCCAGCACCTGAGGTTCACCAACGACCAGGGAGTCGAGTGACGAAGCTACGCGGAAAAGATGACGCACCGCGCCGTCGTCGACATGTTTGTAGAGATTGGCTTCGAAAAAATTGCGGGGGACATCACTGCGGGTGAGAAACTGAATCACACGCTCCGCGCTGTCATCAAATCGGCCAGATGTTGTTTCGGTCAATACTTCAACTCGATTACAGGTCGAAACAATCAAACCTTCACGGATCAGTTCTCCGTCAACCAGCTCGCGCAAACTAGCGGCGCACGCGTCTTCGGAAAACGCGAGGCGCTCCCGCACCGCGATTGGCGCTGACTTGTGGTTTACTCCGACGAGAACTATTGGCATCGTGTTAACCGAATACGTGATAGCCGCCCATCAACCTGGCGCCGAAGAAAGTGCACAGCACGAGAGCGAAACCAGCCACACCCATCCATGCGGCACGCCGCCCGCGCCAACGCGCGCTCGAACGGTAAAGAATTAGGACGATGTAAAGCGACCAGGTCAGCGCCGCAAAAATTTCCTTCGGGTCATTTTGCCAGACGCGACCATTGCGTGCAGACGACCAAAGCATGCCGGTGGCAATCCCCACAGTCAAAAGTGTGACGCCGATCGCAGCCGAGCTGGTGGCAATTTCGTTGACGGTGGTCAGCGACGGAAGGCGATGGTAGATACCGCTGAATTTCTTCAATTTTAATTCGCGCTCCTGCAGAAGATACATAATGCTGGCCAGGAAAACTACAAAGAACGCGGCATATGCAAAAAGTAATAACGTGGTGTGCACCGGAAACAGCCAGGTGGTCGACATGCTGGCCGCTTCCTCTGAGGGCTCCGCGCGCGTAACGATAGCCACAAAGATCAAAATTGAAACCAGTGGCAACGTCACGCTGCCCAACGCCCTCGCCTGGTACCGGTACAGGATTAATGCGTAACTTGCGACCAGCGTCCACGCGAGGAAAGAAAGCGTTTCGCGCAAATGAAACAAAGGATAGTGACCATACAGCGCCCAATCGGCAATCAATGCCGAGGTGTGCAGCACAAACCCGATAGCCATTGCGTATTCAGACACACGCAGGAGCGCCCGGCGTTTGTTGATAAACGCGAGCACTGCGTGGATTGCTGCGACAACGTAAGCAGCCAGAACGGCGAGCAAAAGCGATCTCATGTTGAATGATTCAGTGCGATTCTAGTGGATGCGACCTTCGAGACTCAACTGTTCGTGTAATTCGTGGATCGCCTTTTTCCCCGTTAACTAAATACGATCCACGAAATACACGAAATAACACGAACTGCTAGTCCGCTATCACTGGCAACCGTTATTCTGGCGGCTGACATCGTAGTAACACGTCCTGGAGTTCAGTCCTGAACATTTGAGTCATCGCAGTCGGAGGCAATCGTGCAGGCATCAGTGCTTCGTATCGTCCTCATTTGCGTATTCGTCAGTGTCGCATCAATTGCAGCCTGGTCGCAGTCTCGTCGCCCAAGGTATCCATCCCAGACCACACCGCCCGCGTCACGTCCCTCGCCACCGCCCGTTGAAGATAACGCTCAACCTCAGGATTCCCAGGAAGTTTTAAAGACCGACACCAACCTGGTGACGGTTCCCGTGATCGCCCTTACCAGTGACGGTGTTTATGTTCCTGATCTCACTAAGACCGACTTTGGTGTCGAGGAAGACGGTGTCAAACAGGAGATCTCGTTTTTCGCAACCGTCACCCAACCGTTTCACGTTGTGCTCATGCTGGACACCAGCGCCAGCACACGCGAGAAGCTCAGTTTGATCCGTCGCGCGGCTATCGCTTTCGTCGATCAATTGCAGCCGGACGATCGAGTAAAGGTGATTTCGTTTGACGATGAGGTACGCGATCTTAACGAGTTCACCGGAGACCGCGCCGTCTTACGAAGTGCTATCAACCGCACGGCACCCGGACAGGGGACCAAGGTGTACGACGCGTTTGAACTGGCGCTCAACTCGATCAGGAAAATTCAGGGACGTAAAGCCATAGTGCTTTTCAGCGACGGAGTTGATTGGCACAGCGACGATGCGTCGTTTGAAGGAACCCTGCGGTCTCTTGAGGAAGAAGGCGTCGTCGTATACCCGATTCGATATGAAACACGCGCTGACACCGAACGGATCGCACGCCAGCAACAGGAAGACATTATGCCTACGCTGCCGACGCGCGACGTGATAAACCGGCCGGCCCCGGGCACTACCGCTCCTACGTTTCCTTCCGATGACACGTCAACTGTTCCCACCACTGGTCGAACAAACCCGACCGGACCTTTCGGCCTCCCGTCGGCAGCCGAAATTCTGCGGCGGCGCAGGGAAGCAGAGCGCGAGCGTGATGAGCGACGCGATGATGGAAGTTACCCACGGACTGATGGTCCCGTCTCCGCTGAAAGGAAGTATCCGGGTGATGCGGGAACTCCGAGAACAAGCACGCGCAACCCCTCTCCTAACGATTCGATCACCTCGATGCTTGATCTCGCCTATCAAAAAGCGGATAGCTATCTGATAGCGCTGGCTGATAAATCAGGCGGCCGGTTACTGCGGGCGGACACCTTGGCGTCACTACCCGATGCGTTTGCTCAAATCGCGGCTGAACTGAGAACGCAATATGCGATCGGTTATTACCCCACGAATAAGGATCGAAACGGAACTTACCGCAAAATTAAGGTCAGCAATTCGCGCAAGGGAGTTAAGCTCCGCGCGCGTCCCGGGTATCGTGCACCGATCGGCGGGTAACAGCCTTATCTGGCGTGGGTTAATTAAAAGAAGATTTGCCATATATCATTTCACATTTTTCATTTGTCATTGATGTGCGAGATTGAAAGCTTTGCCTCATAAGTCGGCGTCCAGGCGGGTTCATCTTAGTTAGTGTTACCGTGTGTTTGGTGCAATTGGTGGATCTTT
>DATEPF010000367.1:0-10617 GCA_035273325.1 Pyrinomonadaceae bacterium
GAACGCAGTAGTCAAAGCAAATCCCAAAGATTCCGTGTCGCTCTTTTACCTCGGACAAATCGCCGCCGGTAAAAATGATTTCGACGGCGCTATCGCCGCGCTCAATCGCGCCACTGTGGTTGACCCGCGCTTTGCCGCTGCGTGGACCCTGCTGACGTCCTCTTATTTGCGACGCGCTGCGACAGCTACGGATGCCGCGAAGTCGTCCGCTGACTACCTCAGCGCGGTGCGCGCCGGCGAAGGGTTAATCAAAGTGCGAACGGATGCGGAAGCGGTCACACTTTTTGGACAAGCGTTGATCGGTTCTGAACAATATGTGCGAGCTGCTTCCGCTTTGGAGCGGGCCGCGCTCGGATCTGATGCCAAGTTCGTTACGTTTTATTTACTGGGCATCGCGCAATCGCGCGCCAAGAATTTCCCCAAAGCGATCGCTGCGTTGACAACCGCTGCACAGAAGAGTCCCAACGACATTAACGTCTATCGCGAACTGGGTTACGCATATGAGATCACTAAGCAGTATGCGAAAGCCCTTGCTGCGTATGAGAAGGGGCTGACTCTGGCTCCCGCGGATGCCGACTTCAAGGAAGCAGTTGAACGCGTTCGACCGGTTGCGAAGTAAAGATACTTTCTGGAGGTTTCATGAAGTTATTAGCAGTTACGATCCTGTCGCTAGCCACTGTGGGCTCCACTTATGCTCAACGGCCACGCACTATTGATCCGGCCACCACAGCCACCGATGCTTCAAAAGCGACGCCGCGCCCGGCGCCGCAAACGATGAAAGCAAAGTACGAGGGCGGAATTTTTGGTTACCGGAAAACGATGGAAGGGACGCTTAGCTTTGACGATACCAACCAGCGTTTGCTCTTCAAGAACAAAGACCAAAAGGAAATGTTTTTCATACCGTACAACGCGGTGCAGTCGGCGTTTGCGGATACGCAGAAGCGGCGTCCGGCGGCCGCATCAGTTGCCAGACACATCCCGTATGTTGGATTTCCTCTCGGGTTTATCAAAACTAAGGTTCGCTATTTGACGCTGCAGTACAACGATCCCGACACGAACGTGTCAGGGATGACCAGCTTTCGTTTGGATAACAAAGACCTGGTCGACTCGGCGGTCTACACACTGGCGAACAAAGCTGGACTGACAGCGCGCGGCGAGATCTATGTGAAGAAGTCCGAAAGCGCCGAAGCTAAGCAAACCCCATAGATTCAGTTTACTGCGATGCAAAATAGGAAGAGCGGTCCAGTTAATGGGCCGCTCTTTTCGTGTTATTTCGTGTAATTCGTGGATCGTATTTTTCAAGCTGCTTAAAACGATCCACGAAACACACGAAATAAGTCGAGCCGTCTAATCATTCCTTTTGACAACGTATTCGCGCATATAGCGAATGAGTTTCGCACGATTGGCCGTCAGATAAGGTAGGTAGTCTTTGGAGATTCCTTCATCGACTCGGGCAAGCAATATGTAAGCTTCCAGCAAGCCTTCATCGTTTAGCGTTTTCAACACCGAGAGTGACGGGCTCAGCTTCTTTAGCTTTTGGTCCGATGCCGCGACTGAAAGCACGCTCCGCAACGCGTCGACTTCCTCCGCCAGACTGTGCCGGTACGCCACTGCAGTCGGGAAAGTTTTTGCAAACTTTTCTTTTCTCCAGTTTGAGCGCGCCGTTCCGTACGCTAACCAGGCCAACGATCCGTCCTCTTTTCCCGCCAGCGCAGCCGCATCCAAATTGATGTTGGCATTTCCCTGGGCGTCAAATGTGACGCTGGTCGGAATATCGATTTGAGGGTGGGCCAGACTCGAATTCGTGGCTTGCGCCCATTGAGTAAGACCCGCGACTGCAAACCGGCTGTAGGGCTGCGTGATGAAAGCTTCGATGTAACGTCCCAGAGCTTCATCGTGCTTTTGCTGTTTCATTAACGGCGTCGCCGAGTAGCGGTAGGCTGTCTCAATCATCGGGTCGATCGAGATAGCTTTCTGATACCAGGTCTCCGCCTGTGCATAGTCGCCCTTATGTGTAAAAACGTCGCCGGAAAATAATGCCGCGTAATAAAGTTTAGGATCCAGCTTTAATGCCCGCTGATAATTCGCGAGTGCCTCATCGAGTTTTCCCTGGGAAAATTTACCTTCCGCCTGCAACATCAATGCATTTGCTTCGACGTTGGGACTAAACGACCTGGAGTCAGTTCCATCAGCAGGAATTGCGTCGATCAAGGCCTCAAGGATCGGGACCGAAATTCCCATCTCTTTCGCTTTCACGAACGCCTCACGTGCCCGCAGTCGCACCTTGCGTCTCGCTGCATCGTCCTTGATCTGAGTGGCCTGGCCTTGTAGAGCGAACCCCAGATAAAACTGCATTCGTCCGTCTTCCGGATCAGCGGCTACGATGCGCTCCAGGAGCGGAAGCGCCTCCGTGTATTTGATCTGATCGATCAGATTTTTGGCCCGCTCCTTCAACTGTTGCATGCTTTCGCCGGTCTGCGCGTACAAGGCGAATGGACATGCGGCGAGGGAGAGAAACAGGACGGTTAACCGGCATGCACGCAGCGGGAGGGTTTTTCGTGTCATCAAGTTGGCTTCCCTTGCTTGAGGTTTTAAGAACGATCTTCCTTTAGCAGACCATACACACGGGCATCAACCATTTCGCCGTTTTTTAAGTAGTGTTTTCTCAAACGCCCTTCCAATTTGAAGCCATTCTTTTCCAGGACGCGAGCGGAGCCAGTGTTGAGCTCGAAAACGTGTGCGACGAGTTTTGCGAGGTCAAACTTAGCGAAAGCATATTCGATGAAAGCACCCAGGGCGTCCGTCATGATCCCGGTGCCCCAAAAAGGTTTTGCCAGCCAGTAACCAATTTCAGCTTTGTAATCAATGTTAGGGTCGAAGTTGTCTGCCCCGACTCCTCCGATCACCTTGCCGTCAGCATTTCTGATCACAAAGGAAACGACATAGCCCACGCGTTGTGTGTGTTCAAGTCTCTTCCTGATCCACATTTCGGCGTCGGCTTCGCTGTACGGGTAAGGAATCGTCAACGTGTTGAGATGGATATCGCGATCCGAAAGATATTCGGTCACGGCAGCTTTGTCGCTTTCGCGTACTGGCGTCAGGTAAACGTCCGGGCGTACCTCAATCCTGAGTTCCATGATCCTCACATGTGCGACATGCTTCAGCTTGTCGTCTCCGGCTGGGGACACTCATGTGCTCATAACGATTTACTAGTTTCCCGTATGCTTCGCAGTTCGTTTGAATCTTCGCTATCTCGTTCGACAAGCTAAAGCCTGTCGAACATGTTTTATCGATAGCCCTGGGCCTGAAGTGAAAACAGCTCGGAGTATAGGCCGCCACGTTCGATCAGTTCGTCGTGTGTTCCTTCCTCTACCACCCTGCCTTCGTCGAGCACAACCAAACGGTCTGCCATTCTTACAGTAGAAAAACGGTGCGAAATGATTACCGCCATCCGTCCCTGCATCAACCCCGCAAACTTCGAAAACACTTCAAACTCCGCGCGTGCGTCCAACGACGCAGTCGGTTCATCAAGTATCAGCACCTGTGCATCTCTCATGTAAGCACGAGCGAGGGCCACCTTTTGCCACTCCCCACCTGAAAGATCAACCCCGCCTTCAAAGCGCCGGCCCAGAAGCTGTTGATAGCTGTCGGGTAAGCGAGGTAGCAAGGTGGCGGCGAGAGACTTTTCCGCGGCTGACACGATGCTGGCCGGAGGTTCTTCACCATTCACATTTGATGTGGTCGCACTGTTAGTGTCCAAATAGTCGCGCACTTCCTCGATTTCACCGATGCCTATGTTTTCGTCGAAGCGTAAATCGTAACGGTAGAAGTCCTGAAAAATAACTCCCACATTCTTTCGCACACTTTTCAGGTCGTATTCACGCAGTTCGCGACCGTCGAGGAGGATGCGGCCTTCCGTCGGGTCGTACAGTCTTGCCAGTAGTTTAACGAGTGTTGTCTTGCCAGCCCCGTTTCCGCCCACCAGCGCCAACCGTTGTCCGGGTCGTAATGAAAAATTTACGCCTCGTAGCGCCCACGTTTCGCTGTCAGGATAACGGTAGCCCACGTCCTCAAAGACAAATCCCTGCTCGATCGGACGTGGCACTTGCGGAGCGTTAGGCAGCGACCTGATCGTGGGCCTGGTTTCGAAAAAGTCGAAGAGGTCTTTCAAATAAAGGCTTTGGGTATAAATGTCGCCGGCCCCGTTTAGCAGGCGCTGAATCAGATCGCGGCTTCGCATAAAAGCGGCCGCCAAAAAAGTTAACGACCCAAGCGAGATGGCGCCGGTAACAGCGCGCACCAGGATTACTGCATACGCACCGTAGTAACCGATCAATCCTACGAGCGAGAGTGCCGTGGCTGCCAAACTCCGACGCAGAGTTAATCGCTTGTTCTCTTCATAAAACTCGTCTGACACCTTCCGGTAACGCGCCACCAGCCACGGCGCCAGTCCAAACATTTGAACTTCCTTCGCCGGACGATCGCTGCCGCCGAGATAGCGCAGGTAGTCCAATTGCCTGCGCTCAGGGGTGCGGCGAAAGAGCAGGGAATACTGCAACGATGCATAGTGGGCTTCACTGAGAAAACTGGGAATCACTGCAATCGCGAGCAACAAAAGCAGCCAGGTACTGTAGAACAACAACGCAGCGCTGAGTGATGCCAGCGTGATCAGGTCCTGGCCCATCGACAGCAACTGCGCAAGTAATCCGATGCGGCCGGTAGTCTGGCGGCGTGCACGATCGAGTTGATCGTAGAAGGCGGGATTTTCAAACTGGTAAAGGTCCAGCGTGGCCGCATGCTCCATCAGCATCACGCTGGTGCGGTTGGAAAACAAGTCACCCAACAAACTTTCCACAACCGCTGAAGCGCGCGAGAGGGTCTCAGCCGCAAACGCGAGTGCGATTTCCAGGCCAACCAGTTTCCACAGGTAACTGGTAGTGAGGGCACTAGCGCGCGCAGTCAACACTTCATCGATGATCAGTTTTCCGATCCACAGAATGGCGAGCGGGATGAACGCCCGCACTAGCCGTAAGGCGATCATCCCTACCGTAAGTCCAGCGTGTGTTTGCCAAACTAGTTTAATGAATGGCGGGACATTTTTGAGTACAGTGATGCGATCGCGGAGTGAGGGAGATTCCACCGGTGCGCGACTCCGTCTGAACCCAGAAGTAGCTGACATGGACACAAAGACCTTTACTCTGGCTCAATTTGTCATCCCAATTGTTGACTCCCATACCGCGATGGCTCGCGGCAGATCATACTCAGAAACGCGCTCACGAGCGGCGGCGCCCAGGCGATTGCGCAATACGTCGTCCTTCGCCAGCCGCGCCAGTGCCGCCGCCAGTGCGCGCGCATCATTAACCGGAACAACCAGCCCGGTTTCTCCGTCCTGGATCAACTCGAGCGGTCCGGGTGCACCGTCGCTCACGATTACAGCCAGCCCGCAACTCATCGCCTCAAGCAGAGCATTCGGGGTGCCCTCCACGCGAGATGGAAGTGCAAAAATAGAAGCGCTACGATAGAAAATATAAGGATCTGTTACGATGCCGTGCCAATCGACGCGGTCATAAATGCCCAATCCTGCGGCCCGCTCGTGCAGCTCCTTTTGCAGTCTGCCATCCCCTACGACCGCGAGCCGCCACTCGGGAAACTCATCACCTAACAAGGCGAACGCTTCCAGCAAAACTTCCTGTGCCTTGTCCCAAACCATGCGGCCCACGTTAAGTATCAGCGGCGTAGGCGATGTGTGGTGGTCAGCTTTTCCGTCAATGTCAGAAAGGACAAGTGGGTTCGGTACAAACGCTAACCTCTCTGCATCTACATAGGCGCTCATGTCGTCGAGTGCTCGACGGGTATTCGCGGTAACCAAATCAGCGCGGTTGTAAAGCTTGCGGGCCATCACGTCCCAGCTCTTGTAACGGTTCAAACGCTTGGGATCGTTGCGTTCGGAAATTACCAGTCGTCGATTCAGTCCACGACAAGCTTTAAGCGTGATGATGTTCAGTGGCGTGCCAAAAGAAACAATGAGCGGCGATTCGATGCGCGATAGGATGCCGCGAAGCAAGATGGCTTCCGCCGCGTAAACAATTGCTGCATAAGTGCGGTAGAGCCGTCGGTAGGAACGCTGGTACAGCTTGTTGATTAGCAGGCTGAACAACCAGAACCTCGGTGGGCCGTCGCTGCGAAGTCTTGTCACGATCCACCGCAGCAAATCTGCCAACCGATTCAATCCTGCGCGATCAATGATTACATGATGAACAGCTTCATCAAGTTGGTAAAATCTGCGCCTGTCGTGAAGCGTGATGACCGAAACCTTACGGCCTCGCCGGCTCCATTCGTTGGCAAGCGTGGAAACGACGCGCTCGATGCCACCTGCATCAAGACTATTGGAAACGAGGATTATTTCAGCGCAGAAATCGGTCCGACGGGATATTCTCAATTAGCAAACCATTCGCAGATTATTTGGGGCGAACCAAAATGATATCACGTCCATTCAGCGGGCGTACTTTGCCAGGATCTTTTTTACGGTCGTTGAATTACGGAAGGTGATCGGCGTGCCAAGGATCTTCTCAATAATACCTCCGGAATACTGCGACTCACCCACGGCTGTGCGACGAAGCCAGTAGACTTCGCGTTCGCCGACGTGACAATCATTTACATCGTCAGTCAAAGCCATAAGTTTCTGGATCGCGGACGCTTCAGGAGTCTCGGACATAAACCCGATGTAGAGAATGTTGCCGGACCGTTCAAGTTCAGCCGTTGTAAAACCGCTATTACGAATAACCCCGGCGATTTCATCGAGCGTTCTAATGAAGGTCTTCACTTCATAACCGAACGATTTCTGCAGTTGTTTCTCAATTTTCTTTTCGAGTGACGCGCTTCCTTTCGACTTCGAATCGAAGATAACATTGCCGCTGGCAATGAAGGTCTCCACGTTGGTGAAGTCCATTGATTCAAACAAGCTACGCAGGTGGTCCATTTTCACCGTGTGACCACCGACGTTTATAGCGCGCAAAAAGGCGACGTACTTCATGGGATTATTCGCAGATTACACAGATTACACAGATTAGAGAAGAGACGGATTAGGGGCCTGCCTGTAGATTTGGTGTTGATTCGTGTATTTCGTGGTCTGTTTTCTACTTGAGACAGAAGATCCACGAACCACACTAAATCTGTGTAATCTGTGCAATCTGCGGATTTCTTTGTAATCTAAATCATGAACAAACAGTCAAACGCGATCGAACAGTTTCGCAGGCTCCATGAGTCGGGGTGTTTTCTGCTGCCTAATCCATGGGACGCGGGAACCACAATCTACCTCGAACATCTTGGCTTCGAAGCAGTGGCCACCACGTCCGCCGGCTTCGCTTTTTCCAAAGGCTTGCCTGATGGACCCGCCGAGGTGTCGCGCGACATGATGTTGGACCACTTCCGCGAAATCGCAGGAGCAACGTCGCTGCCGGTTAATGCTGATTTTCAGAATGCTTACGCCGACGAACCTGAAGGCGTGGCGAGGAATGTTGAGCTCTGCGTTGCGACAGGCGTCGCCGGTCTTTCTGTAGAAGACTCGACCGGTCGCAGCGTTCCTCCGTTGTACGATTTCGATTTGGCGGTCGAGCGAATCAAAGCAGCGCGCATCGCCATTGATGCTTCGGGTGTCCCTGTTGTTCTGACTGCGCGATGCGAAGCATGGCTGGTTGGTGATGCAAATCCTTTGCGCACGTCACTCGATCGGCTCATTGCGTTCGCTGAGGCAGGCGCCGACTGTCTTTACGCTCCAGGCGTGGTTGAAATTGAAGAAATTGATGAAATTGTGAAAGCAGTGTCGCCGAAACCCGTTAATGTTTTGATCTCCACTAACAACTGCCATCTGACCGTCTCGCAACTCACTGATGTTGGCGTGCGTCGAATCTCGATCGGTGGCGCACTCGCGCGAGCGGCATGGGGCGGGTTCGTGAACTCAGCCCGAGAAATGAAGGAACTGGGTTCGTTCACCTCTTTCCGCGACGCCACGCCGTTCGGTGAGTTAAACGATCTCTTTGCAAAACGAATGAATGATAGTTAGCAGTCTATTTTGTTTCGTGTAATTCGTGGATCGCTTTTATCGCAACGTCCAGAACGATCCACGAATTACACGAAATAACACGAAAACTAACGTTAACGAGTTACGTTGTTATAGATCTCCCCGCCAGCCGCCACGAATTCTCCGGCCTTTTCCTTCAACCCCGCGTTAAGCGCCGCTTCTTCATCGAGCTGTTTTTGCGCGGCGTAGTCGCGCACGTCCTGCGTGATCTTCATCGAACAGAAGTGTGGGCCGCACATGGAACAGAAGTGGGCCAGCTTCGCGCCCTCCTGCGGCAACGTCTCATCGTGGTACTCGCGTGCGACTTCGGGGTCGAGTGAAAGGTTGAATTGATCTTCCCACCGAAACTCAAAACGCGCTTTCGACAAAGCGTTGTCGCGATACTGCGCTCCCGGATGTCCTTTCGCTAAGTCCGCAGCGTGGGCAGCAAGTTTGTAAGCAATAACGCCATCCTTGACGTCCTTCTTGTTTGGTAAGCCAAGATGTTCTTTCGGCGTGACGTAACAAAGCATCGCAGTGCCAAACCAACCAATCATCGCCGCGCCAATTGCCGAGGTAATGTGATCGTATCCTGGTGCGATGTCCGTTGTGAGTGGGCCGAGCGTGTAGAACGGCGCTTCGTCGCAAGTCTCGAGTTGCTTGTCCATGTTCTCTTTGATCAGATGCATCGGCACGTGCCCGGGTCCTTCGATCATCACCTGGCAGTCGTACTCCCAGGCAATTTTCGTCAACTCTCCCAGCGTCTCCAATTCAGCAAACTGCGCTTCGTCGTTTGCATCAGCAATCGAGCCGGGGCGTAGACCATCTCCGAGACTGAACGAGACGTCATACGCAGCCATGATTTCGCAAATCTCTCTGAAGCGCGTGTAGAGAAAACTCTCTTTGTGATGGGCCAGGCACCACTTGGCCATAATTGAACCGCCTCGACTCACTATGCCCGTCGTACGTTTTGCTGTTAACGGAATGTAGGGGAGACGCACGCCGGCATGGATCGTGAAATAGTCAACGCCCTGTTCGGCCTGCTCGATCAATGTGTCGCGAAAGATTTCCCACGTCAGTTCTTCTGCTTTGCCACCAACTTTTTCCAGAGCCTGATAAATCGGAACCGTACCGATCGGCACCGGTGAATTCCTCAAGATCCATTCGCGCGTGGCGTGAATGTTCTTGCCGGTGGAAAGATCCATCACGGTGTCGGAGCCACAACGAATGGACCAGCGCATTTTTTCCACTTCATCGTCGATCGACGACAAGACAGCGGAGTTGCCGATGTTGGCATTGATCTTCACCAGAAAGTTCCGGCCGATAATCATCGGTTCGCTTTCCGGGTGGTTCACGTTTGACGGGATAATCGCGCGCCCACGTGCTACTTCGTCACGGACGAACTCGGGAGTGACGTATTCAGGAATTGCGGCGCCGAATGATTGTCCGCGGTGTTGATGGAACAGTGAATCGCGGTCCTGATTTGGAGTGCGCCGACTAGTCGGCGCTTTTGAAAGCGGTGACAGGTCACCGCACTCCAAAGAGCGTCCCAGGTTCTCGCGGATCGCGATGAACTCCATCTCGGGTGTGATGATGCCTTGCCGCGCGTAATGCATTTGCGTGACACACCGACCGGGCTTCGCGCGGAGCGGAGTACGCTGCAAAGCAGGGAAGTCTTCAAGCCGACCTTTGTCTTTATGTCGCGCGAGATCGGCGGCGTCGAAGGTCAGGTAACCGTCATCGATCGGCTTCGTCTCGCGACCCTGATATTCCTCGACGTCCTCGCGGCCCGCGATCCACTCGCGACGCAATGCCGGCAAACCGTCCCGCACATCGCCCTCAAACAAATCATCGCCCCATGGACCACTCGTGTCGTAAACACGGACGGGTGGATTGTCCTCGAGTGTCCCGTTGAATGTTCGTGTCTGCGCCTGCGAAATTTCGCGGAAAGGAACGCGCACACCTGGCTGCTGTCCTTCAACGTAAATTCGTTTTGAATTTGGGAGCTGGGAGCTCTCGATGGGTTTGATTGCGGCACTCATTACAAATACTCCTTAGCGAATTAGAACCGGGAGCGGTAGCGACTGGGTCGCCTTCCGCATTGAACCGCAGACGAGCCTGATGATCATCTTTTTATGTATGTCCATCAGTAACCAGGTCGCTACCGCTCCCCGTTCTAATTCGTCTGGCCGGCGTTTTTAGGCTGATTTTCTTAGAGCTCCACCACTAAAAACAAAAACCGCTCACACCTACACGAAAAGATGGAACGGTCATCGGTAACTGTTTCTCCCTTCGACGGTGCTAACCGTATCAGGTTCAAGGGGTCTCCTGTTGATCGCGGATTTGGGATTGCAGATTGCCGGATAGAAATTACGCCCCTCGGCATCTAAATCCGCAATCTGAAATCTGCACTCTGCAATCGAAGGACTCTCAGTCCCGATTTACATCGGGACTCCCCCGAAAACTTTTGTTTGTCAACGTACAGTTTGATTGTAGAACCAGTCGATCGCGCATGCAAACCAGCTATCCGCAGATTACGCAGATCACGCAGATTACAG
>DATEPF010000368.1:0-6130 GCA_035273325.1 Pyrinomonadaceae bacterium
GCCAATAACAATGAATTGGCTCTAGCTGCCTAATTAAGCGCTAGCGTCTCGCCGCAAGTTGCTTATGCGCGCGGAGGGAGATGTCACTCAGATAAGCTGGCGCGAACCTTCGGTCCGTGGGTTCGCGCGAGATAAAGTCGGGCTAGCTGGTATCGAGGTCTTGTCGCTTCACTGACTCGATATTGGCGAAACTTGTCCGGCTTGCCGGACAAAAAGAGAAGCGACTAAGCATGTAGAGTCTTTCGACGTTTTCTCTTGGATCCGAGTTCAATTCTCGGCGCCTCCACCAACTAATTGCGGATTTCGGAATTCGGATTGCGGATTTGAAATCCTGTTCGACCGAGCTACTTTTGGCAACTTCAATCCGCAATCCCCAATCCGCATTCCTCAATCCGCAGCTTCCCATTGGAATCTTCGATAGCGGCGTCGGCGGGCTTACCGTTTATCGCGCGTTACACGAGCGTCTGCCATCTGAACGTTTTGTTTACCTGGGCGATACAGCGCGCGTGCCTTACGGCACTAAGTCACTGGCGACTGTTGAACGTTACGCAATCGAAAATGCCAAGTTTCTCGAAGCCCACAACATTAAATTACTGGTGGTTGCTTGTAATACTGCTTCTGCATTGGCGCTACCCGCCATTCGCGAAAGTGTGAACTTACCGGTGATCGGCGTCATCGGGCCGGGCTCACGGCGGGCAGCAGAGGTAGCGGCGGGTAAGAGAGTGGGCGTCGTGGCAACCGAGGCCACTGTCCAAAGTTCTGCTTACGCAAAAGCTATTGGTAAGATCGATCCATCAACAGAAGTAATCGAACGAGCGTGCCCTTTATTTGTGCCGTTGGCGGAGGAAGGATGGGCCGACTCCGCGGTCGCCCGTGCCGTCGCGCATGAATATCTTGACGATTTGAAAGAAATGGATCTCGGCGCACTCGTGTTAGGCTGCACGCATTATCCGATCCTGCGCGACTTGATTAGCGAGGTTGTTGGACCAGGCGTGCCACTGATCGATTCCGGTGAAGCGGCAGCACTCGAAGTCCAGCAGTTGTTGAAGTCCAGGAACATTGGTGCTTTGCGTGACACGCGGGAGTTAGTTGAGCGGCAGTTGTGCGACGATCTTGATCATTTTTATGTGACTGACGCGGCTGAGCGTTTTGCAAAAGTCGCTGAACGTTTTCTGGGCACAGCGCCTTCCGTGCTGGAGGCAGTTGAAGTTTGGGGACACGATGAGCTTCGTACGTACTGACGGACGCGCAACCGACGAGTTGCGGCCGCTAAAGATTACTCCCGGGTATCTACCTTATGCAGAGGGGTCGGTACTTATTGAGATGGGCGAAACGCGAGTTATCTGTTCAGCCTCAGTTGAAGAACGCGTGCCTCCGTTCCTTCGAAACAGTGGTCAGGGCTGGATTACTGCAGAGTATTCTATGCTGCCCCGCGCCACGCAGACGCGGACGCCGAGGGAAGTCCGCCGTGGCGGCCCGTCTGGCCGCACACACGAAATTCAACGGCTTATTGGTCGCAGTTTGCGCGCGGCTGCGGACATGAAACAACTGGGCGAGCGGACCATCACCCTGGACTGCGACGTCTTGCAGGCAGACGGTGGTACCCGCACCGCCGCGATAAGTGGTGCGTATGTCGCGTTAGCATTGGCCGTTAAGAAACTGATCAAGTCCGGAAAAATTGGCGCTAGTGCGATCACCAACGAGGTTGCCGCAATCAGCGTCGGTCTTGTCGGCAACACTGCCTTGCTTGATCTTAAGTACGACGAAGATTCGAATGCTGAAGTGGACATGAACGTGGTGTGCACTGGAGATGGTAGATTTATCGAAGTGCAGGGAACAGCGGAACGCGAGGCTTTTTCGCGTGAGCAGATGGATGGATTATTATTGCTCGCGGAGAAGGGAATTCAGATGCTGGTGAACGCTCAGCGGGAGACGATTCGTGAGCAAAACGGATAGTTGCTATCCGCTGGATGGGACAACGAGCAGCGCCGGCGTCGCATCGGAACACTCGTAAAGTGAATCCTGACCATAACTAATTGAAGCAACCTCGCCATTCACACGATCGTCAAGGAGTTTCCAGAATGAAATACGTGAACGCCCTTTTTGCAATATTCTTAATCGCGGGCATTGGCTCAATTGTAAACGGCCAGCAGACTTTTTCGTCTGACAAGATTGATTACACTCTCGAGCTCCCGTCTGCGCAGTGGCGTTCAATATCAGAACCTGACGCCGAACACGAACACGTTGAATTTGTAAACGGGGATCGGCTGGAAGGTCACTTACGTGTCCGCAAGGAGTCCGTGGATGCGGGTACGGCAGTGTCGGACATTGCACGGCGCGATCTTGACCAGAAGCTGCGGTTTCTTCCGGGATTCGTAGAAGGTAAACAGGAAAAGTTTGCCGGTCGATTAAACGGGGTCACAACCACTTACGAATTTATCCGTGGCGGTAAACCGATGATGGGCAGAATCTATTACCTGGCAGCTGATAACCGCACGGTTTACGCACTGCGGTTCACCGGGTTGAAGGACCGGTTAGCGATGATCCGCAATCAAACAGATTCAATCGCGCGAAGCTTCAGAGTTAAATAGATCCTGTTTCAGATCAGTGTGGCCGCAGCGTCAAAGCGCTGCGGCTTTTTTATTCCAATCGCGCATCATTCGTTGCGCTACAATCAACAAAAAGTATGAGACTTAAACTAGCTCCGGGGTTAGCGATACAAGACTCTGCCATAGAGGGACGCGGCTGTTTCTCGACCGCTAGCTTTAAGCGGGGCCGAAAAATCGCTGAATACGCCGGTGAAAGAATTAGCACCGCTGAAGCAAAAAGACGGGCAGGTAGGCGCCGGCTGCGAATCTGCGCGATTAATAATCGTTGGAGTCTCGACGGTAGTCGCGGCGGCAATGGAACGCATTACATCAACCATTCATGCAAGCCCAACGCATACATGAAGATCGTGTACGGTCACATCCTTTTTATTGCGTTGAGAGATATAGGGCCGGGTGAAGAAATTACTATCGATTATGAGTCGACCCTACATTCCGACGAAAAGCGTTGCCACTGTGGGGTCCAGGTTTGCAGGGGAACTATAAATAGGCCGGATTGAGTACGATTAAAGTCTCGGCAAAGTAAAACTGAATTTTGAGCCACGCCCGACTTCGGATTCCAAGTCAACGCTGCCACCATGTTGCTCGACTACTTCCCGTACAAACGACAGTCCGAGACCGGTTGACTCTTCATCTTTGTCTTCGCCCTCGCGTACCACGCGATAAAACTTTTCCCAAACGCGATCTTTGGCCTCCGCGGGAATACCGTATCCACGGTCTTCAACCACCAGGCGGACGGTCTCGGCTTCCAGAGCCGTAGAAACAGTAACCGTCGTTCGTTCGGGACTATATTTGATGGCATTGCCGACGAGGTTCTTGACGGCCTGAGTAATCATGCTCTTATCGGCAGCCACAGGCGGAAGTTTTTGCGCCGGCTGTTCCACCAATCGAATACGTCGTTTCTTTGCGGTGGGTTGGAGCGCACTAATCGTTTCGCGCACGACCTCGTCGAGGCGAAGCGGGATCTTCAGCACTTCCTGACGGTCCTTTCGTTCCAGCTTAGTCACGGCCAGGAAGGTATTGATCATTCGGGACAGCCGCTGGGATTCGTTAGCGATGATTGTTACGAACTCTTTCGCTTGTTCCGGCAATTCGTCGTCCGCTGTTAATAATTCAGCGAAGCCATTGATGCTGGTGAGCGGCGTACGCAACTCGTGGGACATGAGCGAAATCATGTCACTCTTTAGTTGCTCCAGTTCCTTTTCGCGCGTCAGATCCTTAATAGACAGGCATAAACCGAGCGGCTGTGGCGCAGTGCGTTTAGGCTTAGTTGAAACGCCCGCGTTATCGAACACGAGCGCGATGCGCAAACCATAAGTCTCGCCTCGATCGGTGTAATGCAGCTCGCGTTCATAAGGTTCGCCTGTTTGCAAAACTCTACGCACAGCCAGAACCGGTTCATCGAAAACGTCGGTCCGGAAACTATCAAGCAGTTCGAAGAAGGTGAGGTTGCGGACCTCGTTCGGCAGAAGACGCGCCAGCGCGAGCATGGTGAGATTTGCGTGAGCCAGTCGTCCATCGAGGTAAGACAGTGCCACGCCTTCGCCGACTTCAGATAACGCATTCAATCCGACTCGCTGTTCTAACAACGCGCCGTTTAGGACATACAGCGATTGCAGCTTCTGTCGTGAACCCTTAGTTGAAAAGGTTGAAACTGGTGAATTTGCGCGCGCCAGGTTGTGACTTTCTTCTCGCTGGAGGTTGCGAGCCATTTGTCCGCCGACGGCAGCCAACAACGGCCGGTCGTCTTCGTCAAACTCGCCAGCCAATCGGAGTAGCAGCGCGCCCGATGTTTCACCTTCATGACGCAAAGGAACAGCAATACTGGTCAACGGCTGCCCGGACTCACGTTTGTCAACAATCGTCTCGCCCTCCTTGATCGACCTTTCGCATAAATTCACGCCCTCACGCCAGACGGAGTTACGACCCATCTCCGCAGGTGCTGGAGCGGTACGCAACCGCGCCGACGGAACAAGTTTTCCGTCGCTATCAGTACGAAAGACGATGGCCTCACTCGGCGACAAGACTGTATCTAGTAATTTTAGTCCGCTTTGTAGACGCGGCTCTGCTTCGTCGATCTTCGGAGTTTCCACCCTCCACGAGGACGACGTTAACTTCCCAGTGAATTCAATGTCGCGTTCGGCGAGCCGTTTCACCTGAATCAATCCAGTGGAGAGCGCGGACGCCATGGCAATAGGCGTAAAGAGAATGTCGAGAGAAAAGTGCCAGGAAGCGAAAAGGCTGAAAACCGACAGACCAAGGAATCCTCCCCCTAAATACGATAGCGCGCGTCGCGGGCCGACACGATCTACTTCCAACGCGACCGCCAGAGAGACCGCGAGGGTTAACGCCGCACCTCGCCAGAAGCCGGGCACGACCAGAGATTCGGCACCGTTCTTAGGAACCAGGACGAACGCGTTTTGGAGTGGCGCCAAAACTCCCGTTAGCCAACAGCTGACGCTCACCATACTGGCTAACGACGCACCTACCGCGCACGTCAACATCGATCTGAGAGAAGGGAATTTATTCAAGGCTGGAAAACCGAAAGGTTGGAGTCTGCTGCGCTTTTGCCGGGCAGCGAAAGCGAAGGGATTATACACTGTTGGGCAGTGTTGTTCTAGCGGCTATCTGAGGGACTGCAGAGCTTTTAGGATTTCAAACTCCTCGGCCGGTTGGACGGTGCGCAGATCAAGCACTAAACGACCGTCGGTGATGCGCGCAATTATCGGAGGCGAAGCGTGTCTTAATCGCCGTTCGATCTCCACGATCGTCATTGATGAATGCTGGATGGAAATCAGAGCGGTGGCGGGGTGAACGTTGGGACCGGATCCACCTCCTATTGCTGAATTCCCCTCGATCACAACCGCCCGCACAGGGGAGTCGGACAACGTTGAGACAAAAGCAGCGGCTCGTGCTTGAAGTGTCTCGATCGTGAGCGAAAGCATTTGCAGTGTCGGGATTTCGTCAGTGGCACCACGCCGATGCGATTCCAGCGTCGCCTCCAGCGCGGCCAGCGAAAGTTTATCGACACGCAGGGCGCGATACATCGGATGTTTTCTCAGACGATCGACGATTGGTTGTTTGCCAACAATCAATCCGGCCTGAGTCGCGCCGAGTAACTTGTCACCGCTGAAAGAAACGACGTCAACACCGGCGGCAATTGAATCTTTGATCAGGGGCTCATCTGCTAATCCGTACATGGTTAGATCATTGACAGCCCCCGACCCCGCGTCTTCGTAGACTGGTAATCCGAGCTCATGTGCGAGCGTTACGAGTTCGTGCAGCTTGGGACTCGCAGTGAAACCAATCACACGATAATTCGAAGGATGAACCCGCATCAATAGACGGGTTTGATCACTCGCTGCTCGCCGGTAATCTTCAAGACGCGTGCGGTTGGTGGTGCCAACTTCAACCATACGCGTTCCCGAGCTTGCCATCACGTCAGGGACCCGAAAGTCGCCGCCAATCTCAACCAACTCTCCTCGCGACACAATCGTTTCGCCCTCACGGGCCAAGACGGTCAA
>DATEPF010000369.1:0-9232 GCA_035273325.1 Pyrinomonadaceae bacterium
AGGAAATCAGGAAGAGAGCACTGTGTATAGTGTTGCGGGCCATCACAGTCAACAAACCTGCGAAGATGGCCGCGATAGAAAAAACCCAGAAAAAAACAGCTTCCCAACCGCTTAATATCATTGCCGATTGCCGATTGCCAATTGCCAATTTGAATGCAATTTCATTTTCTGGTCGTCTTACTCAGTCTAAGATTACGTGAAGCCGATATTCTGGATCGAGCCATAATTCGCGTTAGTTCCTCAGCTTCAGTAAATAATGGTCTCACTGCCTTCTCTTTTAGTAATCCGCCTTCAATGATCAGTTCCAGCCAAAACGCACTTTCGTCTGCCTCTTCTTCAACCGTACCTAGCTTGGCTATGAATTCTGCTTTTGATCGACCTCGGCACGCGGCCCGATAATTCGCTGCGACGGCTGTTCCAGAGCGCACCAACTGCGCGCCGATCGCGCGCCCTTGAACCGTATTGGGCAATGCAGCAACCAGCTTCAAAACCCGCAACGCAAACTGCTTCGTTCGTTTTTTGAGCTCGTCAGCATCCATAGTTGTTATGAGTAACAACTAGGCCCCAATTACAACTATTAATTGGCAATCGGCAATTGGAAATTGGCAATCCCCACTTAACGCGTGTACTTAACGGTCTCGCGTCCCTGCTCGAGCATCTCGCGGTTCCAGACGAAACCGGCCCGGGAATAAGTAGCCAGTTCGAAGTCTTGCGTCAGCTCTAAACAAGAAGTGGGACACGCTTCCTGGCACAGCGCACAAAACATGCATCGAGATGTATCGAAGATGAATTCGTCGAGGACTTTCTTTTTGCGCGGCTTGCCGGCGACGATGATTTCAACGTCCATCGGAATTACGTCGATGCAATCTTCAGGACATGCAATCGCGCACAGGTTGCAAGCGATGCAGAGCGTGTCATGCGTCTCAGGATCCATGTTCAGCCGGGGGGCACCGTGAAATCGAGGCGCTACATCGGGGCGAACCTTTGGATACTGCTCCGTGTAAATTCCCTTACCCGCAACCGAATCCCGATCCGTTAAAGCTCCAAGGTTGTACTTCAGGGTCAACTGCAGACCCTTTAGCAAATCAAAGAGGAAGAAGCGCTTTAGCTTCTCGGCGAACCTGGGCTTTGGGACTTTAACTAAAGGCATCTTAAATCTCACCAACCGGCGCCACGGCCGGCTTACCCTGCGGCAGATTTACCAACCGAATGTTCCTTCTCTGACTCTTCAAATTGAAATCTCGGGAGCGCCAGTTAATTCTCGCCAGCAGTAGTCCGGTGACTCCCAAACTGATTAGGCCCATAACAACCATCATGATCTTGCCGGTCGTTGTCAGATTCAATCCGTTTGACAGTGATTCGATGGTCTCAATACCTCGCCAACCGTCAACGGCCTGGATCGCGAAGATCGAGAGCGCGGACATAGCGATGTTGATCAACGCCGACGGTATTAACCACTTCCAACCGATGTCCATCAACTGATCGTAACGGAAGCGTGGCAGCGTCCAACGCAACCAGAAATACAGGTAAAGTATTGCGCCTAACTTTATGAGAAATACCAGTAAGCTGACTATAACATAGAGGTTGTGATAACCCTTTGCTTCGGTCAGTTGATATACAAACGGAAAATACCAGCCACCCAAATACACCGTCACCGCCACGGCCGACACCACCACCATCGCTGCATACTCGGCCATAAAGAACAGCGACCAGCGAAAGCCGGAGTACTCGGTGTGAAATCCGGCGACCAGTTCTGATTCAGCTTCCGGAAGATCAAAAGGGGCGCGATTGTTTTCGGCGATACCGCTAACAAGAAATATTAAGAAGCCGAGCGGTTGATAGATTAAAAACCAAACGCTGTCACTCGCTTGCGCGTTTACCATTCCGGACAACGAAAGCGTGCGCGCAAACATCAATGCGCCGATCAGCGATAACCCCATCGCAACTTCGTACGACACCATCTGCGCGCTCGAACGCAGGGCGCCGAGCAACGCATATTTAGAATTAGAAGACCATCCCGCCAGGATCAGGGCCAACACGCCGACGCTGGAAACCGCCAGCACAAACAAAAGTCCGATGTTTACGTCGGTGACCACTGCCCAATCAGGACCAAATGGGATCACCGCTAAAACAATGAATGCGGCAGCCACCGCAATGTAGGGCGCGACGAAAAAGATCCAACGATCGGCCTTTTCAGGGACAAAATCTTCCTTGGTTAGTAACTTAATACCGTCGGCAATCGGTTGCAGCAGTCCCCATGGGCCAACGCGCATCGGTCCCAGCCGGGCTTGCATGAAGGCCGAAATTTTTCGCTCCAGGTATGTCGCATACGCGACCCAACCTGCTACCAGCGTCACAATCAGGCCAATCTGAATCAACGGCCAAACGACGTGCTGGATTGTCTCGGGGCTAAAAAAGCCGCGCAACAATTCATCCAGGAAACTGATAGGGGCAAAGAGAAGCATTTGTTAACGGTCGATCTCGCCAAGCACTATGTCCAGCGTCCCAATGATAGCCACCACGTCTGCTACTAAGTGGCCCAAGCACAGCTGCTTGAGCGCTTGCAGGTTAATAAGTGATGGCGGCCGCACGCGTACACGCCAGGGTTGCGCGGTTCCATCGGAAACCAGGTAACAACCAATCTCACCCTTCGGTCCTTCGATCGAATGGTAGTAATCACCAACGGGCGGCTTAACGATCTTCGGTAGCTTTGCGTTCACTGGTCCATCGGGCAGCTTATCCATCGCCTGATCGATGATCCGTCGCGATTGCCTCATCTCTTCGAGACGCACGAGATACCGGTCATACGTGTCGCCGTTCTCCCCAAGTGGAATGTCAAACTCCATGTCAGCGTACGCGGCATAGGGACGCGCCTTGCGGATGTCCCACGCAACGCCGGAACCTCGCAGCGCAGGGCCAGACAATCCGATCGCCACTGCGTCTTCGCCGGATATCACACCGATGCCGACAGTGCGGCTCAACCAGATGCGATTTTCAGACAGAACGGTTTCGTATTCATCGAGTCGCTTTGGAAAATTACCGGTGAACTGACGCACATCCGACTCGAAATCGTCGTAGGCGTCGTTAGGCATTCCACCAACTCGCCACGCGTGACAGGTCAATCGGGCACCAAACTGGCGTTCAAAGATCTTTAGAATCTCCTCGCGCTCTCGCAACGCCCAGAGCAGCACCGTAACGGCGCCGATATCCAGTGCGTGCGTGGCCAGCCACAACAAATGCGAAGCGATGCGGTTTAGCTCGGTCAGGATTGTGCGGATGTAATGAGCGCGCGGTGGAACTGCGAGTCCCATCATCTGTTCGACAGTTTCAACCCACACGAGCCCGTTGGAGACGGCGGCGATGTAATCCAGACGATCCCAATAAGGCGCGATCATCGTGTACATGCGGTTCTCTGCAATCTTCTCCATCCCGCGATGCAGATAACCGATGTCGCAATCGAGATCGATTACGGTCTCACCATCAAGCTTAAGGATCACGCGCAACACCCCGTGCGTCGATGGGTGTTGCGGGCCCATGTTCAGCACCATCTCCGGGCTGTCGAGCAGGGTGTCCTGAGTTGTCGCGATCTCGACTTGATGCATACAGTTTAGGCGGCTGCCGGTTCAGGCGCAGTAGGCAGATAACAGCCGGTCACACTCCATGGCTCGATCACGAGTCCGATTTCTTTCGCCTCACCGCTGGTGCGAATCTTCGTCAGTTTCAAAACGATTGACTGCGCAGCGCTGGCCTTATTCCAAACGTTCCGTGGTTGCAGAGTTTCCGTCAGGACAAAACCAGCCACCTTCGCCGCTTCCGGCGTTTCAAAGACTTTCGCTTCATATTGAGCGGCAATCTCTTTGGGGGTCATCGTTACATTTCCAATTTCCAATTTCCAATTTCCAATTTGATCTCTGTTCCTGAAATCGGCAATTGGCAGTTGGCAATCGGCAATCACTTATCTTTCGGCATCACTTCTTTCCCACCCTGGAAAATATCTCGCATCAGACGCTCTTCGGGCACCGACAAGAACTCCAAACCGTACGCCCGCCGTTGGTCCAACTGTTCGCGTTGCACCTCTGTCATCACTGGCAAATGTTTTTCAGTCCATTGGTTTTCAACAAACTCGAGCGCATAGTCTTTCCGCATCGGATGGCCCTCCCAATCCGGCGGCAGAAGGATTCGCCGCAGATCGGGATGATTGCGGAACCGCACTCCAAACAGATCGTAGACTTCACGTTCCATCCAGTTCGCGGAAGGCCAAACTTCAGTCACGCTTTCAATCTCGCCGCCGTCCCTGACGGCCGCCTTCAACCGGACTCGCTCGTTACGAGAAATCGAATAGAGGTTATAAACAATCTCCAATGGGGCATCGGCACGTGTCGGGTAATGGACGCAGGTAAGGTCTGAGAGGTATTCAAAACTAGTGTCCGGCTCCCGTCTCAGAAACGCGCACACGTTCATGACCTGCGCTGGATCAACTCGCACTGAAACCTGACCAAGGAATTCGACGGCTTCGAGGATCGCTGCGTTGAAGTGTGTCTTTAGCTTCTGAACTAACGGATGATTAGAAGCGTCCGTAGGTTTGGGGCCTTCTTCTTTCTTTTTGACTGGAGGTTTCGGGACACCGGCTGGTGCAGCCGCCTTTTTTTCCAACGACTCCTTAACGGCAGCCACGCGGGACTTTGCCTGCTCAACCATTGCTGACTTCTCAGCATCGGCGCCCGCTAATTCTCCTGCGTCAGGAATGGATTGCGGCGGCGGTGTCTGGTCGCCGGAAGCATCGATAACTGCAGGCGGCTCTGCAGTGTCCGGCGCCTTTCCGGGTGGGTCGGTAGGCAGTTTGTCGTTCTCGTCAGCCATTACCTCGGTCTCACAGCTACACTCTGACAACTGCGATTAACCAATCGCGTTTACAGTTCAATTTGCGTGCTTAGTGCTATTACAAAAGGTCGGCAGAGGTGGATTTAAACATGCGTTCAAATCGCTGTCAATAAAGTTGTTTTTTGAATCGAATACACTTTTACCTACGCCTTTTTCGTGTCGTTTCGTGTAATTTGTGGATCACTTTCCTGGCTGCCGTAAAACGATCCACGAATTACACGAAGTCACACAAAAGCGCTCCAATCCCTGTTCGCTTGACCGCATAGGCGCAGCACTCATATCATTACGTGTTTGTAAAACAAGCAATTTAGCTGTCTATTAGCGAGGCGAAAGAGTAATGAAACCAGGAATTCATCCCGACTATAACGAAATAACTGTCACCTGCGCATGCGGCGAGAGTTTTAAGACCCACTCAACGAAAAAAGGCGATCTGCATGTGGAAATCTGTTCGGCCTGCCATCCGTTTTTCACCGGCAAGCAGAAGCTGGTTGACACCGCCGGACGCGTTGACCGTTTCAACAAACGTTACGGCAAGAAGACTGTGGAAACCGCTCAGTAAGAGGATTCATAGTTGAATTCAAAGCATTAGCAACTCAACGAAACTAAGACGCCGGCGAGTAATTCGTCGGTCGCTACCAGTGCGACTGCACTTGCGATCGACAACAAACGCCGGCGTTAGTGTTTGTAGGTAGGACAGACTTTCCAGTCTGTCCATAGATAAGAGACAAGTAGGACAGACTTTCCAGTCTGACCTAAGAACAGACAGGCAGGAATGCCTGTCCCACCAGGCCACAATGCCTGTTCCACAAAACACATGAGCACCAACGAACGAGATCTCATAGTCGGCGGACAAGCTGTAATTGAAGGCGTAATGATGCGTACACCTAACGCCTATGCGATAGCCGTGCGCAAAGCAGACGGCACAATCGTTAACACGTCAGCCGTGTTGCCCAAATGGAGCGACAAGTATCCCCTGCTAAAGCTTCCCATCCTTCGCGGGGGCGCCGTCCTTGTGCAGTCAATGGGGCTCGGCATCAAGGCACTCAATTACTCCGCGAACGAAGCATTTGCCGACGCCGAAGAAGCCGAGGAAAAGGAAGTCAAAGTCGCACTGACGCCGGCGGTGATCGAAGGCGAAGGCGACTTTGCAGGTTTGACTGGAGCAGTTCCCGGCCTTTTTCCGGTTCCGACTGAAACCCGCTCGCGGGACGAGATGAAGAAGGGCGGCACAGCAGCGGCGGCCGGTTCCATCGTCTTCGCCATTTTTTTCAACATACTTCTATTCGTCGCCTTGCCGCTCCTGCTGACTAATGCACTCTTCATCGGCGCCGGGTGGGCCACGTCCCCTGCCCTTGCTGCTGTTTCAACGGAAGAGTCTGCGAACCGCACGTCTGATGGGGTCACCGCTGTTCCAGCGGCATCCCAACCGGCGTGGTACACGCGTACCTGGAGAACTGTTAAGGCTTACCTGCACCCGGTCAGGCCTTCCGTCGCATTCAATCTTATCGACGGTGCGATTAGGATGTCGTTCTTCCTGATCATGATTTTTAGTTTTTCGTTATTGAAGGACATCAGGCGGGTTTTTCAATATCACGGGGCCGAGCATAAAACTGTTTTCACGTGGGAAGCCGGCCTGCCTTTGACCGTCGACAATGCTCGCCCGCAACCACGTCAGCATCCGCGTTGTGGTACCAGTTTTCTAATGGTGGTGATGCTGGTGTCGATCGTCTTGTTCTCGGTGATCAAGTTTGATTCGCTGATCTATAACTTCCTAGTCCGGCTCGCGTTGGTGCCGGTAGTCGCCGGCATCTCCTACGAGATCATTCGTCTCTCCGCGAAAAAGGAGAGTGGTTGGTTCTTCAAGCTGATTACTCGTCCAGGAGTCTGGCTGCAAAACATCACGACGCAGGAACCCGACGATCAACAGTTGGAAGTTGCTATTGAGGCTTTGAAAGAGTCGTTGAAACTGGAACCGAAGCCGTCGGATCCCGCACTAGCGCCGATGTCGTAATATTTCCCTTCAACACGTTTCGTGTTCATTCGGTATGTTTCGTGGAATTCGTGGGTATTTTTTTTGCAGCAAGAGAACGATCCACGAATTCCACGAACCAACACGAAATACGATGACTGCCCTTAGTTTGCCCCCCGAAGGACAGGCAAACTCGGGATAAGGTTTGGAGTTCGTTATGTTAGACAGACTCTCACAGATTGAGACGCGCTATGAAGAGCTCACTACTGAGCTTTCGTCGCCCGAGTTGATAGCCGACCGCGCCGCCTACGCAAAGGCGGCGCGACAGCATCGCAGCCTGGGCGAGGTAGTCGCGAAGTATCGTCACTGGAAAACGCTCAACGATGAACTGACCGGCGCACGCGAGTTGGTTGATAACGTTGACGACGAAGAGATGCGCGAGATGGCCCGGTTGGAAGTTGAGAGTCTCCAGGAAAAACTTGACACCACGGAGAACGAACTCAAGTTTTTGCTTATTCCTTCTGATCCGAACGACGAGAAAAACGTGATCCTCGAAATTCGCGCCGGCACCGGCGGCGACGAGGCCACCTTGTTTGCAGCCGAGATGCTGCGTATGTACGGGCGTTACGCTGAGCGACAGGGTTGGAAATTTGAGGTGCTGGACGCGTCAGAGTCCGGCATTGGCGGAATCAAAGAAGGCGTAGCGTTAATTGAAGGCGACAAAGTCTATTCCAAACTAAAGCACGAATCAGGCGTTCACCGCGTGCAGCGTGTGCCGCAAACCGAAGCAAGTGGTCGCATCCACACCTCCGCGATTACTGTGGCAGTGCTCCCTGAAGCTGAAGAAGTTGATGTGAAGATCGATGCGAAAGATCTGCGTATCGACACGTTTTGTTCATCTGGTCCAGGCGGCCAGTCAGTGAACACCACTTATTCGGCGGTCCGCATCACGCATCTGCCCACGAACGTTGTAGTTTCGATGCAGGACGAAAAGTCGCAGATCAAAAACCGGGAAAAGGCTATGCGCGTTTTGCGGGCGCGTTTGCAGGAGCTAGAAGAACAGAAACAGCACGACGCGCTCGCCAGCGAACGCCGTTCAATGGTTGGTTCGGGGGATCGATCAGAAAAAATTCGCACTTACAACTTCAAGGAAAATCGGGTCTCCGATCACCGCATCGGTCTTACCATTCACCAACTCGATCTGGTGATGGAAGGCAACCTCGACGAATTCATTCAGGCACTCACCACACACTACCAGGCGGAAAAACTTAAGAACGACTCAGTTGCAGCATAGGCTCGTTCGCGGTTTAATTCGTGTGTTTCGTGTTATCCGTGGATCACCCTTTGTTCTACGCGAAAACGATCCACGAATTAGCACGAAATTAGTCTTGAATCAGAAGCTCAACTGTTTATGGCTGCAACTACTCACGTACTGTTGATTCGTCACGGTCAGTCGCGAGGCAACGCCGAAGGACGATTTGGTGGACACACCGATACGCCATTGTCCGCTCGCGGCCGCAGGCAGGCCGAAGCAACCGCCAAGGCACTTGTCAGCGAGAAGATCAGCGCGATTTACTCGAGCGATCTCAGACGGGCGGTCGAAACAGCCGAGCCCCTGGTCCGCTTCACGCGCGCCAAACTGATTACCTCAGACGCTTTTCGTGAGCGTAGCGTAGGCGTGATGGAGGGTCTGACTTTTGAAGAAGCGGCCGCACAACATCCCGAACAGTACGCCGCACTCTTACATCGCGACTTCGAACATGTGTTGCAAGGTGGCGAGAGTTACCGGCAGACGCTCGATCGCGCGTCAAAGAAACTAGACGAGGCCATTAAGAAACATCGAGGCGGGCGAATCGCCGTGGTCACTCACACCGGAGCCATCTGCATTCTGTGCCTGCATTTGATGGGAGCCCTTGATTCACCCGAACTTAAGCCGGTTTGGATTGCCACCGCTAATTGCGGAATTTCACGATTCGAGTTGCGCGACGATGGATTTGTGCGCGTGCTTGCCCTGAACGACACGCGGCATCTAAGCGGAATCTAACCTAGTCTTGTTCCGTGTGTTTCGTGTGTTTCGTGGACCGTATTTTTATGCGGCCAAAAAACGATCCACGAATTACACGAAATAACACGAACGGCACCGAGTCCTTTAACGTCCGGTGCAGTTACGCGAACAGCGTTCAGCGACGATGTCGCGCGTACCGCGCCAGACGCCATCAGCATCCTTTGTCAAAGTTAATAACGATGACAAGTTGCCCTTTCCACCATACTGGTTGCGCATCGCGTCGCTGATAAAAGGGTCGTCGGCAAAGTGGTATTCCTCGATCCAGTATTCGGGATAACCCGGCCCCGAAAGATAAGCGTGAATGTGTTGTGGTTGAC
>DATEPF010000370.1:0-19316 GCA_035273325.1 Pyrinomonadaceae bacterium
TCAATCAAAGCTTTACGTGACGCAACACTGGCAGATCTCGAAACATACCGACGCCTTTTACCGGAACCCATTCGTCGCCGTTGCCTGCATGTGATTACCGAAAACGAGCGGACCCTGCATGCTAAGGACGCATTGAACAACGGTAACGTAACGCTGCTGGGAAAGCTGATGAACCTTTCGCACGAGTCGTTGCGCGATGATTATGAGGTGAGTTGTGACGAGTTGGATTTGATGGTTGACCTGGCGCGCCAGCAATCCGGGACTTATGGAGCGCGCATGATGGGCGGCGGCTTTGGCGGCGCTACCGTGAACCTCGTTCGCAGATCAACGTTGGAAACTTTTGTGGCCCAGGTCGCTGATGGGTACCAACGTAAGACAGGGATTAAGCCCGACATAATGATGGTTGAAGCGGACAACGGCGTCGAAGAATATGAACTGAACGCCAATTCTGCGCCGGTGGTGCTTAGTTAAGTATGGATTCCAATCGTAACGGTATACCGCGCCCGGAATATCCACGGCCCGACTTTGTCCGTAGTTTCTGGATGAACCTGAACGGGGAGTGGGAATTTGCGTTTGATGACGCAAATGAAGGCCTGGACGAAGGCTGGTTTGACGGGCGTGAGCTGCCCAAACGGATCATCGTTCCTTTTGCCTACCAAACAGAACTGTCAGGAATCAATGACAAAGGGATTCACGAACGCATCTGGTACGCGCGCACCGTGGAGTTAACTCCGGAATTTTGTGATCGCGATCTGCTGCTGCATTTCGGGGCCGTGGATTACGCGGCGACGCTTTGGGTTAACGGACAGGAAGTGGGGCATCATCAAGGCGGCCACGTTCCGTTTCAATTTGATATCGCGCCCTACGTCAAGCGTGGTCCAAATCGTTTAGCTTTGCGCGTTGTCGATCGTCAGGATCCTGAGCAGCCACGCGGAAAGCAATCTCACACCGGAGAACCAGAGGCCATTGATTACTACTGCACCAGCGGCATCTGGCAAACCGTCTGGCTGGAGCCAGTGCCGGCCATGCGCATTGAAGAATTACGAATCACAGCGGATGCACAGAAGAACATTCTCGACGTTACAGTTTACCTGCACGCACCTTCTGCCAATTGGCGCATTGAAGTCGAAGTATTAGAGCAGGGAAACCGGGTGGCAATCGCCGAAGAAATGACGCCGGTTGCTACCGGGCGGCTGCAGATCGTGATTCCGTATGCCAAGCTTTGGGCGCCCGACACTCCCAATATCTACGACTTGCAGGTGCGTCTTTACGACGGCAAACGATTGCTGGATGAAGTTGGGTCCTACACCGCGCTTCGTGGCATCGAGTTACGCGACGGTAAGTTTTTTCTCAACGGCCAGCCGACGTATTTGAAGATGGTCCTGGACCAGGGTTACTGGCCCGATGGTTACCTGACTGCGCCTTCCGATCAAGCCCTGCAGAACGACATAGGTTGGACCAAGATGCTCGGCTTCAACGGCGTGCGTAAACATCAGAAGATTGAAGACCCGCGCTGGCTTTACTGGTGCGATCGTCTGGGACTGCTGGTTTGGGAAGAGATGCCAAATGCGCGCGAGTGGTCACCAAAAGCGGAAGAATTATTGACGGCAGAGTGGCAGGAAGCAGTCAGGAGAGACTACAACCATCCGTGCATCGTCGCCTGGGTCCCGGTTAACGAAAGCATGGGCTTTCCCGGTATCGGCCAACAACACGTCGGCCAGTATGCGTTCATCGAACGCATGGTGAAAGTTACGCGGCGGCTGGATTCGACGCGGCCGGTTATTGATAACGATGGGTGGGAACACACAGACATCACAGACATCTGCGCCATACACGATTACACGCCGACGGCCGCGCAATTGAAAGAACGCTACGTCAAGACCAGCGAAACCGGCGAACTTCCGCCGCGGGTGTGGGTCGGGGAGAAACCACTGTTTGCGCGAGGATCGAAATATCGCAATCAACCGATCGTGCTCTCGGAGGTCGGCGGTTTTCTCAGGATTCCGCCTGATATTCCGGCGGAGAAGCGAGACGTGTTATATCAGTTTTATGGTTCGGTAAATTCGCCGGAACAACTTTTGGAGAAGTACCGCGATTTAATGGAAGGGATGGCTTCGCTGAAGTTTCTGGCAGGTTGGTGCTACACGCAGCTTACCGACATTGAACAGGAAATCAACGGCTTGTTGACTTACGATCGCCAACCTAAAGTGGATCCGCAGGCGATCGCAGATATCAACCACGAGCTGTTTAAGGACCTCGGCTGATTCGTGTTATTTCGTGGATCGTTTTTTGTACGGTCGCAAAACGGATCCACGAATTACACGAAATTAACGAACACCGAACGGGTTTTGTTGTCCACGCGAAAACTGTCGCCGCATCACGGGCGCACTTCGTGCAGTGTCAGATGGTTTAGAGCCAGGATTGAAAATGTAAGTGTCGCGCGTCCGAACTGCCAAATTCGGCTGGTTTACTCGAACTCGAATTTGACGACGCTGCCCGGCTTGTGCCGGATTCTTCGGATAGTAACCAAGGCTGTATTGGCGACGGAGTTCTTCCGCAATATTCGAAAACGCCACCGAGATATTTTGAATGGAATCAGCCTGATACTTCCTCGCTCCCGTGACCTCTGATAGATCCTGAAGATACCGGTTAGCGAGGTCGTATTCGTTACGACTGGTGCCTCTTCCACCCCCGCTGCCACCCCCACTCCTGCGGTTGCTTCCACCGACACGTCCACCCAGGATTCCGATAAGTATATCGATCGGTGTCGTCGGCACTTGGGCTCCGGGCCATCCGCCGCCACCACCGCCGGCCATGTCGGAATATGTATCGTACTGGACCGGGTAGATGAGCGCGTCGAGCTCTTCCGCATCACGCATATTGCTTTCGTAAGAAGCATGACGGCTGGTAGTGTCCACACCATCCGTGAACAGCACCACGGCTTTGCGTCCATCGATGCGATTGAGCCTCTCGTTAATCACCAAATCCACAGCGTCGTACAAGCGAGTGCTGTCGCCGGTTTCGGTACGCAGTATTGCGTCACGAAGGCGATATCGATCGGTTGTAAATTCACTCAGTACCTGAACGTCGTTATCAAACGAAACCACCATTACCTTGTCGTCACGCCGCAGCTGGTTAACAAAAGTGATCGCGGCGTTTTGAATATCTTCCAGACGGAAACGCGTTGAGCCGCTGGTATCGATCATCAGCACGACCGAAAATGGTTTATCAACTGCATTGAAGAACGCGACTTGTTGTTCAACGCCGTCCTCCCAAAGCCGGAAGTCTTCCTTGCGCAAATTCGGAATGTAACGGCCATTGCGATCCGTGACGCTCACCGGCAGCGTGACCAGTGTTGTTTCGACCTTGATAACGTCCCCGGCGTCTACTTCTTCCGGCCCGTTGTCGGTCACCACGGGAGCCTGGGTCGTGGAAGGAGCCCCAGCCGGCCGATTGTTTCCGCCTAAGACCGGAGGACGCGTCGGCGTTGAAGGCGCGCGGTTTGGTGCTGTTGATGTCGTCGAGCCGCTTTGGGTTCGGCTGGGCTGGTTTACGGTCGTTTGGCCACTCTGTTGCACCCGCCTGGGTCGCGTTTGCGCGTTAGGGAGACTGAAGCTCACGGCGAACAGCGACAACAGTAGTAGATATGAGAAGAACTTTTGCATGGCCAAACTCCTGAGAATCGTGGCGCAAACTGTTAGTTTGCGTGTTTTTTTCGCTAAGGATAGGGGCGCAAACTAACGGTTTGCGCGCTTCCACACTACGGGAAGAGTAGAGCCTACGTTTGATGCACAAATATCATCTGGGACTGCTTAGCCCCGGGGACTGGTTACAGGAGAGAGTTTAGCAGGCTCACAATAGCGCCGCGCCGGTAGGATGGCAAGGGTCATAGCCTGGCCTCGCGGGCAACAGAGCACTTCGTGTATTTCGTGGATCGCTTTATTCGTGCATTAAAAAACGATCCACGAATTACACGAAATAATGAGATTATCTCCCGCGAAATTCTTACGTGATGCGAATTGTTCGACGCTTACATTACTGGTGGTCTCTGTTTGCCGCAGGCGCACTGTTACTCATTTTCGGCCCGCCGATTTTGATTGTGGCGTGGCTGACCGGCAAGCATGATCTGGTCTATCCCTGGGCAAGCTTCGGCGCCCGTAACTGGCTGCGTCTTAGCGGAGCAAAAGTCCACGTTACCGGCAGTGAATACCTGGATCCCAAGCAGGCTTATGTGTTCGTCTCAAATCACCGTTCATATCTCGACACAGCTACTTTGTTTCTGCACACAGGCCGGCGTATTGGGCTGCTGGCCAAGAAAGAACTGTTGAAGGTTCCTATTCTCGGCGTGGGGATGGGGTTCGTAAACATAATGGCGATTGATCGTTCGAACCGCGAACGGGCGCTGCAGACAACAGAAGCGGCCACCGCGCGTATACGTTCGGGCATTTCGTTTGGTGTGTTTGCCGAAGGCACACGGGCAAAGCCTGGTGAGTTGCTGCCGTTCAAGAAAGGCGCGTTTTACATGGCGGCGAACGCGGGCGTGCCGATCGTTCCCATTGCGATCAGAAACACTGACTATCTGATGGGAAAGGGAACCGGAGAAGCCAGGCCGGGAACCATTGAGTTTGTAATGCTACCCCCCGTACCGACCGTTGGTTGTTCTACTGATGAGGATATAAAACAGCTGGTGGAGCGGGTGCGATCTGTTATCGCGGCAGAGTTAGGCGCGGCGCCGGTGGGGCGCCGCACGCAAGGAGTGGCGGTTATGGCTTCGGCGGAGTAGTTGGTTTCTTCTCAGGTTCATCAACCTCAAGAATTCTCACACGCGCTCTCGCAATTTCGAAGTCCGTATACTTAACCTTCATCCGGATGTGCAGGACATCGCCGTTATCGAAAACCAATTCCTCGTCTGCATATGAGTAGGTAGGAAACCACCAGCGTCCGTCGATCTGCTCGCGGTAGGTTTCGACCACCGGAAATTTATTGATCTTTGTTTCGGGAACACCCTTGCCCTTCGTTTTGACGATCTGGAGATCTCCATCGTCGACCCAGATCCTTCCACTGAACAACCGCTCCTTGGTCTTCTTCGGATTAGGAACTACCTTCGGAGTCACGTCGAATACGTGCAGGCTAAGCTCGTCAATCTTTTCCTTCCCCACATATCGAATGTTGTACTTGTCGATCGCCGCCGGTTCCAGAGCGAATGGACCGACACCACCAAGGTCTTCCAGATCCTCCTGGGTAACTCCCTGAAAAGACGGCATGGGGAAGTAGTTGATCTTTTCGAAACGGTTGCCACGGTCGTCAAAAGTGAACTGCGACTGCCGGTGATACTCGCCAGTCACCTGCCCACCCATGCCGATGCTCTGCAGTAATGCGTCGCGTTTGAAGGCATATTCATTCAGCGCATTACGGAATTGGACCTCCTTGGCGGTAAAGGTGCGGATAATCCGATCGATCTCAGCAGGAGACAATTCAGATGGGGCTAGCGCCGAGCCCTGTGCGGAGGCGACAGGGGCGATTACCACCAGAACGAGGAGCACAGCAAACAGGGAAGCCAGACGGCTAAAATATCGACCTAAAGACATTTGAAATCCTTCAACAAAATCCAACTATAAGTACACGGAATTAAAATTCGGCCGCACTTTCAGATGCTCACACGGATGCGGCTGTTGCCAGCCACCAGATACATTCAACCAAAAGCGGTATTTCCTGTTGCAATGTTCCTTGCACCTGATGTAAGGTGCTGCCCGAAGAAGGAAATAGCCTCAGCAGTCTGTCATTATATGACGCCGGCGTGCTCCACTTTAAACATCTCGACCACTGCCTTCGGGGGCGCCGGCGAATTTGAAATTTTCTTGAGTCCTCACATCGGTCAACTGCCGACGTCGGAGCATTCCATGCAACTCAACGCGCGATAGCGCAAGCGCAACGCAAAGCGGCCGCGTTGCTACATGGGATTAAAGACGTTGCGATCAGGCTTTGGGAGGAGCCGGATCTTAGGCCATAGATCGATGATGTGTGCGGTGGGTGTCGCCCCTTCTGGGCGGGGCGGTGTCCACCGCGCACACCCCAGTAGGGCGACTCAGGTTCAGCTCGCGAATTCCACTTCAACCTGGTTCGGAATAATTCCTTTTTCGAAACCTTCCGTCAGCAGCCTTCGGACGGCTTCGCGTCCCCGGTCGGTGTAATCGAGCGTTAGGTCATTTACCCACATCCCGACGAACCGATCAGCGAGACTCGTATCCATGTCTCGGGCAAACTGCATTGCATACTCGAGCGCGCTCTCCCGGTGAGACAGCGAATAGGCGATACTTTCACGCAGCGATGCGGATACCTGACGAATTGTCTCGACCCCCAGTTCGCGACGAATGACATTGCCGCCCATCGGCAGCGGTAAACCTGTTCGCTCGTGCCACCACTCTCCCAAATCAAGAACTTTTTTCAAACCCAGTGTCTTGTAGAAAAGCTGACCTTCGTGGATTAACAAACCCGCGTCGCATTGTCCGTTCTGTACAGCGTCAATAATCTTGTCGAAGGGCACAACCTCGTATTCGAAGTCAGAATTGAACAACCGCAACGCAAGGAAGGCGCTGGTTAGTTTTCCGGGCACCGCAATTTTTAGTTTGGGAATATCGTCAGGCGTGTACTGTTGTTTCGCGACCAGAATTGGACCGTAGTTATCGCCAATCGACGCGCCGTGAGGCAGCAACACATACTTGTCGGCGATGTACGCGTAAGCGTGAAAGCTGACGGCCGTTACGTCATACGTTCCGCGGAAGGCTTCCTCGTTGAGAGTCTGTATGTCTTTCAGGACGTGCGTGAAGGTCAAGTTACCGGTGTCCAGCTTGTTCGTGGCCAGGCCGTAGAACATGAAGGCGTCGTCTGAGTCGGGCGAATGCGCCACGCTAATGGTCTGAGTTTCCGCAATAGTTGACATAGATGTTTCTAAACAAGACTAACGTTTGGTTTTTCTGCTGAACGCTGGATTGGATTGTAAACGGTATCCCGCTCCACAGCTTCAAATCCCGCTTCCTCAATCAACGAAACGAGTTCCGTGCGGCTCATTTTCACTTCGTTGTTCGATTCGATTGAATAACTCTCGGAGAGCTCACCGCCTTCGGTAATCGTGCCGTCGATATCGTTAGCGCCGTAGTGCAGTGCTACCTGCGCCAGCCGTTTGCCCAGCATTACCCAATACGCTTTGATGTGATCGAAGTTGTCCAACAACAACCGGGAAACCGCCATTGTTTTTAACGAGTCGACTCCCGACGGCCCCGGCAAATGCGACAGTTGCGTGTTCTCTGGATAGAACGCCAGCGGGATCAGGCATTGGAAACCACGCGAAAGATCCTGTTGAGCCCGCAGCCGCAGCAAATGATCTACGCGGTCTTCTATTGATTCGATATGGCCGTACAGCATGGTGGCGTTTGTTTTCAAACCCGCCGCGTGAACTTTGCCGGATAACTCGAGCCAGCGATCGGCGTCACACTTGTGCGCGCAAATCATTGAACGTGTTGGTTCTCGAAATATCTCCGCGCCGCCCCCTGGACACGAGTCCAGACCTGCTTCAATCAGCTGGGTAATCACGTCTTCATCCTGCATCTTGTAGAAGTGTGCAAAATGATCAAACTCAACCATGGTGAAGGCCTTCAGATGCAACTGCGGATAGTGGCTCTTCAACGCGCTCAGCAAATCAGTGAAATAACTGAAGGGTAACTTCGTATTCAGGCCGCCGGTGATATGCAATTCAGTTGCGCCTTCTTTGACGGCCTCGCCGGCAATCCGCAGGCTGTCTTCGATGTTGTGCGTGTAAGCGTCTGGTTGGCGCGGCGTGCGATAGAACCCACAAAACTTGCAGTCGGCGTAACAAACGTTAGTGGGGTTGAGATGGCGATTGACGTTGAAGTAAGTGGTGCGGCCGTGTTTCCGCCGGCGAACGCTATCGGCGAGCTTACCCAGGCCGGTTAAGTCGTTGGTCGCAAACAAGTCGACACCGTCTGCGAAAGACAACCGGACGCCGTCGTCAATCTTTTCAGAGATCGCGGCAAGTTTTGGATCAGAAAAAAAATTCATCGCAAGTTCCTGACGAGGACAGACCCTCCAAAAGTTACAAACAAGATCACGCTTACAAACGCATTAGTCGTAAAAAACGCGGCGTTCAGCTTACTCAGATCGTGAGCGCGAACCAGTTGATGCTGGTAAATCAGCAGCACACCGGTTGCTACGACACCTGCCAAAGCAACCAAACCTAATTGCGTGATCCAGTATAAGGTAAGCAGCGCCAGAAACGCGCCCAGGTGGAACAGGCGCGCGATCCACAGTGAATTTGCTATGCCGAATCGGCGCGGAATTGAGTGCAAACCCGTCTTCAAGTCGAAGTCGTAATCCTGACACGCATACAGCACGTCGAAACCGGCTGTCCATAACATCACCACCAGCGACAGCAACAGTGGGACCGGACTATCAAGTGTTCCTCGCACGGCAATCCATGCTCCTGTGGGAGCGATTGCGAGACACCAACCCAACAGTACATGCGACAGTAAGGTCCATCGTTTTGAGTAGGAGTAGAGCACGATGCTCGCTAGTGCCACAGGGGACAGCAGCAGGGCCAGCCGGTTTAGCATTGCTGCAGCGACAAAAAAGAGCGCCGCGGACACAACCGTAAACGCCCAAACAAATCCCACCGAGAGCAGACCCGCCGGCAATGCCCGAGTTGCGGTTCGTGGATTCAACGCATCGTATTGGCGATCTGCAATTCTGTTAAAAGCCATCGCAGTGGATCTGGCGCCGACCATCGCCAGGGTGATCCACACAATCTGATGCGGCGATGGCAGACCGTTAGCCGCGAGCACCGCGCCGAGAAAGGCGAACGGCAACGCAAAGAGCGTGTGCTCTATCTTGATCATCTCCAGTGTGACGTGAATGTTGCGGAGGAGGGTCGGCATGTACTACCAGTCAGTCTTGAGTGGTGGTGATTAGTTCGCCCGGTTCCTTCAGACCAGTCCACTGCGTGGCTTGCGAGTGGGGTACGCCCAAGTGGTCCAGAATACGAAACACCAGATGGTCCACCAGCTCGTTAATGTTTTTTGGCCGGTGATAGAAGCCCGGACTGGCGGGAATGATGTGCGCACCGGCCTGCGAAAGGCGCAGCATGTTTTCGAGATGAATGGAGTTGTAGGGCGTTTCGCGCGGCACCAGCACCAGCCGACGGCTTTCTTTCAACGTCACATCCGCAGCGCGATGAATCAGGTTTGTTCCCGCACCCGACGCAATTGCGCCAAGCGTCCCCATCGAACAGGGCACCACCACCATTCCCTGCTGCGGATGTGATCCTGATGACGGCCTGGCAGCGATGTTATCGAGGCGATGCAGTTGGATGAGTCGCGAATGAGAAGGAAGGCCGATCCACTCGTTAACAGTCTTCACGTCGGATGATCGTAAGTCCACGCCCATTTCCACCCGGGCTACGGTCACGGCAGCATCAGACATGATCAGATTTATCCGTTCTACCACGCCGCTGGCGGCCATGTGGGTAAGCGTGCGTTGAGCGTAGATTGAGCCTGAAGCGCCTGTAATTGCTACCGTAAATTCCATTCGATTTGATGTTACTTGCGAGGTGTGGCGAGCGCAAGTTGGTCTGAGAACGAAAAGCGATCCACGAATTACACGAAAGTCCACGAAGCACCTTCGTGTTATTTCGTGTGATTCGTGGATCGTTTGACCTTCGGAGCTGAAACAAGGTTAGGTGCTAGAATGAATTACAAATAACCGTATGGACTTATCAAAACTGGAACAACTACTCGCTGCTTACAAGCGAGATGAGCTGGAAACGTCTGAAGCTGCTCGGCAGATAAGTGAACTTCATTTTGAGGACATTGGCTTCGCTCGTGTGGACCACGCGCGTTCTACACGACAGGGTTTTCCTGAAGTCGTATTCGGAGCGGGCAAAACCACGGAACAGGTTGTGGGAATCGTGGAGCGGCTGTTGAAGCATGCTCCAAACGTCCTCGTTACGCATACTGATGCCGGAACTTTTGGTGAGTTGCGCAATGTTGTCACTGAAGCTGAATGGCATGAGTCTGCCAGGCTGATCAGAATTCAGAGGGACCACACTGACCGAGGCGCCGGCGAGATCGCGGTGGTTACCGCCGGCACGAGCGACATTCCAGTGGCCGAGGAAGCTGCGTTAACTGCGGAGGCGATGGGCAATCGAGTGAAGCGTGTGTGGGACGTCGGCGTCGCCGGTATTCATCGCGTGCTGGCTGAGAGGTCGTTGCTGCAAAGTGCACGTGTGGCTATCGTGGCAGCCGGGATGGAAGGCGCATTGCCATCGGTTGTCGGCGGATTGGTTGCGGTGCCTGTGATTGCCGTGCCTACAAGTATTGGTTACGGCGCCTCGTTTGGCGGCGTAGCAGCGTTGCTCGGCATGTTGAATTCATGCGCGTCGAACGTGACAGTGGTGAATATTGATAACGGCTTTGGTGCGGGCTTCGTGGCGAGCTTGATCAACCGAAAATGGACTGAACCACGGTAACTGTTACGTTTCGTGTAATTCGTGGATCGCTTTTTCTGTTCGCTAAAAAAACAATCCACTTCTGTTCGCTAAAAAAACAATCCACGAATTACACGAAACAACACGAACAAACATGAACGAGGTCACGGGTTAATTACGGCATTCAAGCGATCGGCCCAGTCCTGATCTAAATTCTGCAGAATGTTGTATTGCTCAACGGCAGCGTCGCGGTTCTTCATCGCAATGTAGGTTCGACCGAGATTGTAATAAGCCTTCCCGAAATCCGGCTTCAAACGTATTGCCTGCTTAAACGCTTCCACGGCGTCCGACGTTAGCCCAATTTCGTAATACGCTTCGCCCATGTTATTCGGCGCATTTGCGTCGCCCGGCTTCAACGAAGAGATCTGTTTATAGGTTTCGATCGCTTCAGGGTATTTCTTTGACCTCAGATATCTGGAACCCAACCGCTCATACGCGCTCACGTAGTCAGGCTTTAATTTAATAGCCTGTTTGTAAGCTTGAATCTCCTCGTCGACGCGGCCCCAGTCCCGGTAAACCAAACCGACAGCATAATGCGCATCGGCGGCGTTGAATGGGTCCAGCTTGATGGCGTTGCGGTAGTTTTCCGCAGCTTCGCGGTATTGCTTCAGGTAGTAGTGTGCCAACCCGAGATTGAAATACGACTCGGCGGAAGGCCGCAGGCTAACAGCTTTGCGCGACGCTTCTATTGCTTCACCGTGACGACCAAGCTTCTCTCGACAGAATCCTGTCTGTGCCCACGCCTCGGCGTAGTTGTTGTCTGACTCAACTGCCTTCTCGAAATAAGGCAACGCCTTTTCACAATCATCCTTGGAAAGAAAGCTCAGCCCGTCTCGAAAATACTGGACCGCTTTAGCGCGTTTATTTCTGCCGCTCGTCGCCACCAGATCAGACAGCGACAACAAGGCGCCCTCCTGCAACTGTGAAATACGCTCTGACGGTATCGCGAAGTTGACGCTCTGGCCTCCGGTGATTTGCAAAGTCGCCACTCCGATTACCTGGCCCAACATGTTGACCACGGGGCTGCCGCTGGAGCCGGGCGAGATGGGCGCAGTGATTTGAATGATGCGGCCAAACGTTGGGATGTCTCGCACTGCTGAAACAATGCCGTTGCTAACGCTGCCTTCCAGGCCCAATGGATTACCAATTACGACCACGCTCTCGCCTTCCTGTGGCGAAGTGCGATCCAGCGAAAGCGGACGAACCTGACCCGCCGGCGCTTCAACTCGAAGCAGCGCTATATCGCCTTCCGCATCGACGGCGATCACGCCTTTCACCGGATAAACAGCCCCGCTAAATGAATGAATCTCTGCCTTGTAAGCGTTGTCGAGGACGTGCCGGTTGGTTACCACGCGGTCCGGGCCAATGAAGAAGCCGCTGCCGCGCGAAAGTTTTTCCCCACGAGCATCAAAGGTCTCAATGGCGACTGCGGAGGGTTTAATACGTTTGACAAGTTCGGGCAGCTCATCTTGAGCGACAACTCCGGATGCGGTGCAAAGGAAGAAGCCAACTATCAGGAGCGGCTTTGAACCGAAAGTGAATTTACTGCGCATCGATGCGGGTCACCAAATGAAGAACGGTTTCGTCTTGGTGTGTTTCGTGTAATTCGTGGATAGCTTTTTACTTAGGGAAAAAAATCCACGAATTACACGAAACACACTAAGCGCCAGTTAATGCCAAAGTCTGAACGCGCGCGACAACATCGTTGAGCTTCACGTCCTGGCTGCTCTTAGTTTGTCGTTCGAAAAGTTCAACCAAACCGTCAGAAACTTTTTTACCGACAGTTACGCGGTAGGGGATGCCAACCAAATCTGCATCTTTAAACTTCACGCCCGCTCGATCTTCACGGTCATCGAGCAACACATCGAGCCCGGCGCGCTGTAAATCCTTGTAAAGCTTTTCACCGGCGTCGCGCAGGGCCTCGTCTTTCATGTTTGTGATGGTGACCACCACATCGAATGGGGCCAGCGCCTTGGGCCAGATAATTCCATCCGTGTCGTGATTTTGTTCTATCGCCGCCGTCATAATGCGTTCGACACCAATACCGTAGCTCCCCATAACGATCGGCACTTCCTTGCCTTCCTGCGTCAGGACGGTGGCGCCCATCGACTCAGAATATTTGGTTCCCAGCTTGAAGATGTGGCCAATCTCCATCGCTTTATAAACCTCGAGACTACCTGAATCGCAACGCGGGCAATGCTCACCAGAGACGACTGTCCTCACGTCGGCCCAGCGGTCAGGTTTGATGTCGCGTTCAATGTCCACGCCGCGTAAATGGTGGTCGTCCTTGTTGGCGCCGGTCGTCATTCCGCGCCGGCCTTTTAACGAATTATCGCTAATGATTATGAGGCCGAACTTCGCTTCTTTCGCTTTAGCGCGCGCGCCTACTCCCCCCAGACTACCGGCGGAGGCGCCCATCAATTCTCGGATCTCTTCGGCATGCGCCGCGCGCACCGACGTCGCTCCTAAACTGTCGGCAAGCTTTGTTTCATGCAGTTGATGATCGCCGCGCAGCAGTGCTAATACGGGGTGCGGCTCGTTATTGATTGTCGCTACATAGACCAGTGACTTGATTTGTCTATCAGCTGCGGCGCCACCCGGAAAAGTTATTAAATCTTCGATCGTCTTTACACCGGGGGTAGGAAACTCTTCAGGTGCCTCGCCGCTGGAGGGGTCCTGAACCTCGTCGACCCGGGAGGTCGCTTTCTCGAGGTTGGCGGCGTAACCACAATTTGCACAACTGGCGACGAAGTCCTCGCCCGCATCCGTGCGCGCCATGAATTCGTTTGATTGCGAACCGCCCATCGAACCGGACGAAGCTTCGACAATGGAAAACTTGATGCCGCACCGGGAAAAAATTCGTTTGTACGCTTCTCGCTGATCGGCGAACGACTTGTCCAGTCCCGCCTGGTCGACATCAAACGAGTACGCGTCCTTCATGATGAAAGTGCGCAGACGCATAAACCCCGACTTCGGCCGTAACTCGTCGCGAAACTTGACCTGAATTTGATACCAAACCTGCGGCAGTTGTTTGTAAGAACGGAGTTCGCTACGCGCGATGGTGGTGAAAACTTCCTCGTGCGTCATGCCCAAACATAAGTCGCCGTTCTTGCGGTCTTTCAGCCGGAACATTTCGTCGCCGATCGCGTCCCACCGGCCCGACTCTTTCCAGATCTCGGCCGGGTGAAGCGCGGGCAGAAAAAACTCCTGTCCTCCGACGTGGTTCATTTCCTCGCGCAGGATCTGCATGATCTTTAGGGCGATGCGTTGAGCCAGCGGCAGATAGGAGTAGATTCCGGCCCCGAGTTGGCGAATCAATCCTGCACGCATCAGTAGCTTGTGCGAGACCACTTCCGCATCGGCAGGGTCTTCGCGAAGAGTAGGGATGAAATACTGTGACCAGCGCATTTAAGTTGATTGGATATAGTCGGATTTAAGAACTGAGCCATTCTCCCTTAGCAAAACGCTGAACGCAAAGGGTGAGTAGATTACGACTTCGGTAGGAATGTAGTTTCAGGGCTATCCAGCAACTCCTGCGCTCGCGCCACGAAGCGACCCACGTGTAAGCCATCCATCAACGCATGATGTACCTCGACGGAGAAGGGAACCAGTGTGCGCGGGTTTTCTTTAATGAATTTCCCAAAGGCGATTTTAGGGATGGACTCCTCGCGTCCGAAGTTGCGAGCGTGAGCAAAACTGGTAAACGCGAGCCACGGAAGTACGGTGAAGTGAATGCGGTTTTCGGATGGATCAGGTTGCAGCGGCTGGTTAACTTTACCGGCTTCGTTGACCGCCTTTTGTGCGTCGGCGATAAACTTTCCGAAGTCTTGCTGGTAGTCGAAATAGGCGAAATTAAAGCTTTCGTTTGGCTGAAGGACGATTGTGCCGCCGTGAATGATCTCGTAGATGACAACCTTGCCGTTTTCCAGGCGGTACCTGAATGGCTCGGTTTCATTTGCCGCGCGGAGTGCCACGTAGTGGAGCGCCAGCGAGATGCTGATTGATTGATGCGAACGCAGGTACGTAGACGCCTCAGTAATGTCGAGGCGAGTGCATATGTTGAAATAAGGGTTCGCGTAAGTGCGAAAGAACTCGAAGAGATCGCGACGCGCCCAATTTTCAACATCAAGATACTCAGGCATGGCCCCGGATTGTACTCCAGCTTCCCATTTTGTTCGTGTTTCTTCGTGGATCGCTTTACATCGATCCATAAATACGATCCACGAAATTACACGAATTAACACGAAAGAAATTGGAATCGTTGCGCGTTGCTACGGTGATTGTCGTGATGTACCATCGCCACACTGCCTTTAAGTCTTTTTTTTGCCGGAGATTCGTAGATGAAAATCGCGCTTGCAAGCGATCACGCGGGCTTTACCGAAAAGGAAAAGCTCAAGCCATTACTTCGCGATTTGGGCGTGGAGGTAGCGGACCTCGGAACAGTTTCCGAAGACTCTGTTGACTATCCCGACTACGCACGTTTGGTTGCAGAACGCGTCGCCAGCGGTGATGTTGATCAGGGACTGCTGGTTTGCGGGTCGGGAACTGGGATGGCCATGACGGCGAACAAGGTTCCTGGTGTGCGCGCCGCGGTTGCGTGGTCCGAAGAGACTGCGCGTCTGGCACGTCAGCACAACGACGCCAATGTGTTAGCAATTGGCGCCCGCACGACGCCACCAGAACAAATACCTTCCATTGTTAGAGCGTGGTTTGGCGCCAACTTTGAAGGTGGCCGTCACTCCGATCGAGTAAAGAAAATCGAAAGATAAGGTTAATCAGATGAACCATCTCCGTAATGCCACGCTTTCCGAAGTCGATCCCACCATCGCTGAAGCCACTAGCAACGAGGTTGCTCGCCAGGCAAACGGCCTTGAATTGATCGCCAGTGAAAACTTCGTCAGCGAAGCGGTGTTGGAAGCAGCCGGATCTGTTTTCACCAACAAGTACGCCGAGGGTTATCCGAAGAAACGGTATTACGGCGGTTGCGAATGGACAGACGTAGTCGAGCAGACTGCTATTGATCGCGCGAAGCAGATCTTTGGTGCCGATCACGCCAACGTTCAGCCACACAGTGGCGCACAGGCGAACATGACCGTTTACCTGGCAGCTATTCAGTATGCAGATCAGATCCTGGGAATGAATCTTTCACACGGCGGCCACCTGACCCACGGTCACCCTATGAATTTCTCCGGCATCAGTTACAAAGTTGCCGACTATGGTGTGTCGCGGGAAACCGAACAGATCGATTACGACAAGCTGCAGCGGCTGGCCGAAGAGCACAAACCGAAGTTACTGGTGTGCGGTGCTTCGGCTTATCCGCGCATCATCGACTTCAAACGCATTGGCGAGATAGCTAAGGGTGTCGGCGCGCGAATGTTCGCGGACATCGCTCACATTGCCGGACCAGTAGCTGCTGATCTTCACCCGTCTCCGGTTCCACATGCGGACTATGTGACCACTACCACGCATAAGACATTACGCGGTCCCCGCGGTGGGCTGATCATGTGCAAAGAAGAGCACGCTAAAGAGATCGATCGAAAACTGTTTCCGGGTGTTCAAGGTGGCCCACTGGTCCATATCATCGCCGCCAAAGCAGTCGCGTTTGGTGAAGCGTTGCGCGACGACTTTAAGGAATATCAACGGCAGACACTGGCGAATGCAAAGGCCCTGGCTGCCGAGCTGCAGGAGCATGGACTGCGTTTGGTTTCCGGCGGCACCGACAATCATCTTATGCTGGTTGACGTTTGGATGGATGGGAAGGGAATCACCGGCAAAGACGCGGAGAAAGCACTCGAAGCCGCGCACATCACGGTCAACAAGAACACAATTCCGTTTGATCAAAACAAACCTTTCGTCGCTTCAGGGTTGCGCATTGGCACACCGGCCGTAACTACGCGCGGGATGAAAGAACAGGACATGCGTGAGATCGGACGTCTTATTGCTGAGATCATTCACGCACCTGAATCCGAAGCTGTGCGGAACAAAGTGCAGCAGGGCGTAGCGGATTTGACGGCCCGGTTTCCTCTGTATCCCAACCGGATGAAACGTCAGCCGGAAGCCATGGGCGCCGATTAAGGACCATTTCATTAGTGTCATTTCGTGTAGTTCGTGGCTCGCTGTTTTGGTGCATACGAACAATCCACGAAACACCGAAACATTTTGAATTAAATCTGACTTATGAGAACCGCATGTGCACTGATTATGACTTTTACTTTGTCGGGCTCCGTTGTCTTCCCCACGCAGCAGATCCTGGCCGCTAACTCATGGTTAATTCAAACTCAATCCTCTGAATTAAAGAGTTCAATGGACAAGCTCGAAACTGAACTCGTTGCCAAGCATGGCGAGGCCCAGCGTGCCCGTTTGCGTCGCGGAATGACTCAGGTCGCTAACTTCTGGCGTGCGGAGGACGGCAATGCCGCGGCCTTTGAAGAGTTTGTACGAACGCAGTTTGCCGGCGACCAAGCGACACTCGATACCATGTTCGCGCGGTTTCAGAGTCTCCTCGAACAATTGGATGGACACATGGGCGAAATTAGTCGCGAGTTTCGGCAACAGGCTGATCTCGATCTCGGTCCAATTTTGGGCTTCGATGACTTGTTCGCTGCTTACGATCCCGGGGCGCACGTGAACGATGACTTCTTTAAAAACAAACTGGCGTTTGTGGTTCTGTTAAATTTCCCGATCACAACTCTGGAAGAAAAACTGAAGGAGGGCGACAAGTGGTCGCGCCGCCAATGGGCTGAAACACGCCTGGCGCAACGGTTCTCGAAACGGGTCCCGGCAGAGGTCAATCTCGAGTTAAGCCGGGCATATGCGGAGACATCTAAGTACATTGCTGAATACAACATTTGGATGCATCACCTCATCGACGAAAAAGGGAACCGGTTATTTCCTGCGAAGCTGAGGTTGTTGTCTCATTGGAACCTGCGTGACGAAATCAAGGCTGACTACAGCGACGCGAAACAAGGGCTGGCAAAGCAGCGAATGATTCAACAGGTAATGGAAAGAATTGTCACCCAGACAATTCCTGCCGTCGTCGTCAACAATCCAAATTATGACTGGAATCCCTATACAAATGAGGTCAAACGAACCACTGTCAAAGATTTTGACGAAACAGCTGTCGCTTCGGTAGCCACGGCATCCAACGCACCCGAGCCGAACACGCGATACGCAAAGCTATTGACCTCGTATCGTGCGGCCCGGAAGGTTGATCCTTACTCGCCCACTGCCCCGACCCACATCGATCGTAGTTTTAATGAAGGTCGTGAAATCCCCGAAGCCCGAATCAAGGCCATTCTCGAACAGGTGCTTTCGTCACCGCTTGTTCCTCAGGTTGCGAAGTTGATCGAAGCGCGTTTGGGCCGGCGGATTGAACCGTTTGATATCTGGTACAACGGTTTCCGGCCGCGGGGTGCTTACACGGAAGCGCAACTCGATGAAATAGTCGCGAAAAAATATCCGACAGCAGAAGCATACAAAAACGACATGCCGAACCTGCTGGTCAAGCTTGGTTTCTCGAAAGAGCGCGCCCAGTATTTGGCAGACAACATCGTCGTCGATCCCGCGCGTGGTTCAGGTCACGCCTTAGGCGCCTCTATGCGCTCAGCCAAAACTCATCTCCGCACCCGCGTCGAAAAGAGCGGGATGAACTACAAAGGATTCAATATCGCCGTCCACGAGATGGGCCATAACGTTGAACAAACCTTATCGCTTAACGACATTGACTACACACTCCTGGAGGGTGTTCCGAATACCGCCTTCACGGAAGCGCTTGCCTTTGTTTTCCAGAACCGCGATCTGGAGTTGCTCGGGCTCGACAAACCGGATGCGCAGACCCATGCATTGAAAACGTTGAACGACTTCTGGGGGACGTATGAGATTGCCGGCGTCGCCCTGGTTGATATGGCGGTCTGGCATTGGATGTATGACCATCCGAATGCAACACCTGCTGAATTGAAAGACGCGACGGTGAAGATTTCGCAGGACGTGTGGAATAAGTACTACGCGCCTGTCTTCGGCAAACAGGACGTGGTTTTGCTCGGTATCTATTCACACATGATCGATTCATTCCTTTACCTGCCGGATTATCCGATCGGCCACTTGATTGCTTTTCAGATCGAAGATCAAATGGAGAAGGCAGGCAACATCGGTAGAGAGTTTGAACGAATGGCTGTGGTTGGGAGCGTGACGCCGGATTTGTGGATGCAGAAAGCGACCGGCGCGCCCGTCGGCGCAACGTCGTTGCTTGCTGCCACGCAGAAAGCGCTATCCGATCTCGCCGCTGTAAAGAAGTAGTCGTAAGTTATGGACGAAGTTTTTGGTCCCCAGGGTTTAATTTCCCAGGCACATCCAGAATACGAGTACCGGCCGGGTCAGGTGGATATGGCGCGGGCGGTGATGCGCGCGTTTGAAGAACGACGCCACTTGATCGTTGAAGCCGGGACTGGCACCGGAAAGACGCTGGCGTATCTCGTCCCGGCGGTCGCGGCGGCCTTAGGCGGGCGCGGCCGTGTTGTCGTTTCGACCGGTACAAAAAACCTGCAAGAGCAGTTGATGGAAAAGGACATCCCTTTTCTTCAACGGGTGCTGCCGAAGAGTTTCAAAGCGTCCTATATGAAGGGACGTAACAACTACGTCTGTCTGCATCGGCTTGGGCGCTCCGAAGATTCACCGGTGCTGGACGGACTCGATGAAGTTGATTACTTCGATGAAGTTCTGCATTGGGCGAAATCGAGTTCGATCGGCGACCGTGCCGAGTTGT
>DATEPF010000371.1:0-10784 GCA_035273325.1 Pyrinomonadaceae bacterium
ACCTTTCGCCGGGCGAGCCGGAGAACGACGGATTGCAGGCGCTAATGCTGCTGCAGCATTCAAGGAGCGATGCGCGTATTGATGGCAATGGACAGCTGGTTACGCTTGAAGAACAGGATCGCTCGCGTTGGCATGCGAGCATGATCGAAGAAGGACTGCGCTTGCTGGAGGCGGCGCTTCGGAAGAATCAGGTGGGCGTCTATCAAGTGCAGGCTGCGATCGCCGCTCTTCATGCAGAAGCGACAACTGCGAGCGCCACTGACTGGTCGCAAATTGCGGCCCTTTATGTGGAGCTCATGAAGCTTAGTCCTTCGCCGGTAATGGCCCTCAACCATGCGGTGGCGGTAGCCATGTCCGATGGCATAGAGCAAGGTTTGAAGTTAATCGAAGCTGCGGGCACTCCAGGTAATTTGGATAAGTATTACTTGTTTCACTCGGCCCGCGCCGATTTATTGAGACGGCTAAAACGTTTTAACGAAGCCCGGTCGTCCTACCAGCGCGCTCTTGACTTGACGGAAAATCAGGTTGAACGAAACTACGTGGCGCGCCGGTTAAGTGAATGCGAGCAGTTATCCAGCGCTGACACTTAAACTCGATAGAAATCCTTGACACCTCACGGCGGCGCCGATAGATTTCACCCGCTTTCACATCCGTCGTGCGGTGCTTCACGCCTTCAGGAGTTTTTGATGAACTTCTCTTTTGCACGCCGTGTTCGCTACTCACTGTTGGGCCTCCTCCTGTTGACCGTGCAAATCGGCTGTCAGGGACCACCGGGACCACAGGGTCCGGCTGGACCAGCGGGCCCGGGCGGAGGACCACCTTACGTTTGGACGTGCACACCCGCCATGTATCCGATGTCGGGAAGTAATACCAGGGCGGACCTCTATATCTTTAATGGAAGTGCGACCACGGCCAACATCGCTGTTCACATCCTGGACAAAAACGGGAATAACCTGGCAGGTGTGAACATTCCGGGAACGAATCCAGCAGCGCCTTATCCGGGCCAAACAGGTAGCGCGACCGAAGCGTTGCCCGCGTCGAACACCAGGATCGTTACCTGGCAGACGCCGGTAGATAGTCCTCCAGGTGGGCCGAATGTTTCAGCGACGGTGCGTGTAGTTTCGGATCAACCTATAACGGTTGGATCTGACTTCCAGTGGAGCGGCTTCAAGCCGCTGCCGTGCACCTTTTTACCGAAATAGCCCTCCGTGTGTCGCACCTCGACGGTGTGCGCACGAGGCGACGATATAAGGCCTTTTAGCGTGTAACCGTTCGACACCTCATCTGGTAAACCTCATCCTTACGGTGATCTTATGAATACCATCGATCTTGAAACTGCAAGCAACGAAATTCAACAGGCATGCGAAGGCGCACATGGTGGTGGCCGCCTGCCTTACTTCTTCCTGATCGGCGCCGGAGTGTCCAGTCCACCGATCAAATTAGCGTCGGAAATACAGGACGACTGTAAGACCGTAGCGCTCAAGTATAAGAGGACCGGCTCGCCCGCCACAGCGAGTGCACTCGACTCGTACTCTTACTGGTTTGATAAAGCTTACCCACAACCCAGCCAGCGCCAGAAGTATCTGCGGACTTTGATCGGCGGCCAACCTATCTCGCAGGCCAACTTCCGCCTGGCCCATTTGTTGCTCGAAGCGCGGATTGCCAACCTGGTAATCACGACTAATTTTGACGACTTCCTATCGCGAGCGCTCACGTTGTTTGGTAAGCAACCGATAGTCTGCGACCACCCGGATACCGTCAACCGGATTGACCCCGAAGAACGGGAAGACATTCAGATCATCCATGTACACGGAAGCTACTGGTTTTACGACTGCTGTAATTTAAGTTCCGAGGTTAAGAATCGTGCCCGTTCAGACATGAGATCTAATCAGGGGATGGCAGCTTTGTTGGAAAGCGTGCTGTGGCGGCGGATGCCTTTGGTGCTTGGTTATAGTGGCTGGGAGGGTGATGTAGTAATGACCGCACTCGAGCGCCGGCTGCGAAATACACTTCCCAATCGGTTGTATTGGTTTTGTTACCGTCAAGACTCGATAGACTCTCTTCCGCAGTGGTTAAAAACCCACGAGAACGTTTTCTTCGTGGTGCCGCAGAAGACGTCGGAACCCGCCGCTGAACCAGCCGAACTGAATTCGCCGATTCTCACAGCGCCGCCCGCTCCCGATATTAAGAGCAAAGCAAAAAAAGGTGGCGATGAAGCCGTGCTTTCGGCGCAGGATGTTTTGGATAAACTGATCCAAACCTTTGAGCTGGACGCCCCTCCACTGACTGCCGATCCTCTCGGATACTTTGCCACCTATCTGCGAGCGTCGTTGCCTCAGGATGATCCGGCGCACCCCGCAAAGGATCTTTATTTTATTAAGAGCGTAGTTGAACGAATTGAAAGGGCCAGGGAGAGAGAGGAAGCTGATCGACGCACCCTCCGCCAGATTGAATCCAAGATGGAGGGCATCCGGGATTCACTCAGGCGCTCACAATACCGCGAAGCTATTAATCTGGCAGTGCAGTTAGATTTGGACGACATGACCCGGCCTCAACTGACGCAGTTGATGGAGGCGATTTGGTCGGCTGCAACTCTGCTCACCGATAATTCTGAAGATGAACTTCGTGGCTACGAGTTGGCCTATGACATTTATGAAAGATTGCTTGATCCAGCACTACCCGGCGAGGGTCCGGATGCGAACCAAATCAACCGGGCTGCACGCGCGTTACTTAACCGCGGCATCACACTCGGTGTCATGAAAAAGCATGATGAGGAGGTTGCCGTATACGAGAAGCTGATCGAGATGTTTGGACAATCCGACGATTCGCAAATACGGTCGGTGGTCGCAGACGGATTGATTAATAAGGGTCTCGCGTTTGGCGAGCTGGACAGGGATCAGGATGAAGTGGCGGCTTACGACGAAGTTGTAAAGCTGTATTCCGATCAAGACGATACGGTCTCCCAGGACCACGTGATGAAGGCTTTGTTTAATAAGTCCATTGTGCTGGGAACGAGAGGAGACTTCGAGGAGGCGATTCGTCTTTCCGAGGACTTAATCAAACGATTTAGCGAAAGCGACGAATTGAGTCTTCGTGAAGCAGCGGCGCAGGCCTCGCTCAACAAAGCGATTTACCTTGGCAAGGCAAAGCGTCACGACGACGAAATACTAGCCTATGACGAGGTAGTAAGCCGGTTCTGGCAGGCTAGTGAAGTCACGCAACGCGAACAAGCCGCGAAGGCTTTGTTTAATAAGATTCACGCGTTGGCGAAAACCGGTAAAACTGACGCAGCGTTAGCGGCTGCGGATGAACTCGTCGAGAAGTTTGGACAGGCCAGCGAGCCGATCCTGCGAGAGAATGTAGTGCAGGGCATGCTTGCAAAAGGCTTTTACCTGCGCAAACAAAATGAGCACGCCCGGGCCCTGGAAGTGTTCGAGGACGCGATCAAACGTTGTGCTGGGGAGCCTGAGCCATGGGTGCAGGATCCCCTGGCAACAGGAATGTCTTTGAAGGCCATGGCTTTGGGATCACTGGGAAGAGAAGAAGAAGCGATCGCCGCGTTCAATTATGTGGTTGAGAACTTCGGCGCCAGTCCCGAACCAGCGGTAAGGCGCGGCGTGAGTCAGGCTTTGAATGGGCTCGGGTTTATGCAACTCAAAGCCGCGAAGTTAGCGCTTACGAAAAATGAACAGGCGGACGGATCCAAACGTTTAACTGAATCGCAGGAACTCTTTACCAGGGCCCTCGAATACAGTCCGGACGAGCCGATCATTATCGGCAACCAGGGCTACGTGGCTTACTTGCAGGGAGACAAAGAAAAAGCGCGTGAATTGTTGGGGAAAGCGATTGAAATGGGAGGCGAACTCATTCGTCAAATCGAGCTTCAGGACGCGCTGATTCATCCACTGCCGCAGGATAAAGAGTTTTGCGACCTGGTGAACTCGATCCCGAAATCGACGTCAGAAGACGTGCCTACCACTCCAAATTGATTTCGTGAGTTTCGTGGCTCGCTTTTGACCTGGCTGAAAACGATCCACGAACTACTCGAAGTATCGCTACGATTTGTCGCGCGATTTTGATGTTGTTCGGGCGGCTTTCTTCTTTGGACCAGCCTGCGCTACTTTGCCCGTGCCCTGACGAGCACCCCGTTTCCGCGCTCGCTCGCCTTTCTGGTTTGGCGATTTCGCAAGCTTCGGCTTTGGTTGCGTGCCGGTTTCGTTTGGTGACTTCCCACGATCTCCACCCTGGTTCATCTGATCCCTCCTGACAATTTGAAGCTGTTTGGGCTGATGTTAAAACAAAGATAACTGCCGTTTGCCATAAACGCGCGCGGATGGGTCGTCGAATACTGAACGCCCGCCCAGGGATTTTGAAATCTTATTTTCATGCGCAATGAGTCTGTCGAAGTTCGCCATTGGCGACACCCGCTGCTCAACATTGCGCGCAAACTTCTCGAGCCGGCGAAAGCCGTCGATCTTTTCTTTGTCACCGACCTTCGCCGCGTCGAGCGAAGTGCGCAAAAAATTCAGAGACTCATCGTACGTTTTTAGTGGTACCGGAAATGGGTGCCGATCCTTGCCGCCATGTGCAAACGAGAAGCGGGCAGGGTCGTTGAACCGCGTAGGCGCTCCGTGAACGACTTCCGCGACCAGTGCCAACGACTGCAGCGTTCGCGGGCCGAGCTTCTCCAACAACAACAACTCGGCGAAGTTATGTAGATCCCGTTCGTAGGCGACCGCCAGTACTGCGCCCAGTCGTTTCAGATCGATATTATGCGAGCGCACTTCATGATGCGACGGCATGGCGAGGTGTCGCGCGGCTGCCAGCGTTTTGTCGGGACATTGCTGGGCGAGTTCGATCATGGCGTTTTGCGCCGGGCGTGCGTCCACGTCGACCAGGTTCATAATTGCACCCTGATTTTCGCCAACGATTCCGGTGTGAGGTTCAACTACAAAATCGCGTACCGAAGCCGAGTGCCAGTGATATCTCCGCGCCATCCCCGTTTGATCATTCAACCCTTGTTGGACCACCACCCACTCGCCACTCGACGTCACTACGAAACTATGCAGATAGATCTGGAAGCCGTCGGCGATCGCGTTGTTATCGACCCGCGCAGCCAGCCGGCTGGTGCGGACCAGGGCATCGCCATCGAATCCATGACGACCGGCAACTTCGCGCAATTCGAAGGGCGTGCGCCGCGCAAAGCGTCCGCGACCACCGCATACGTAGAGGCCGAACTCATCAGCCTGTCGCGCCAATCCGCGTTTCAGCGCTCCCATCACTGAGGTGGTGATGCCCGACGAATGCCAGTCCATTCCCATAACTGACCCGAATGCCTGGAACCAGAATGGATCACTGAGCCGGGAGAGAAATGCGGAAACGCCGTAATCGTGGATGATGTTTTCGGTGATTGCTGTGCCGAGTTTGGTCATGCGTTCGGCCAGCCACGGCGGCACACGGCCGCCATGGAGCGGAAGATCAGCAGTGCCTGAACGCTTCATGACATTACGAAGTAGGGTCCGTGAGTTTGGTGTAATTCGTGGATCGTTGAGGTTCCCTCAAAACAATCCACGAATCACACGAAACACCAAGAAGCAGGAATTTTATCACCACTTAGGGAGTTTGCTCATCAAAGAGGGACTTGTCATACACGATATTGAAACTGTACTGCGCTGTCTCAGTTTCACGATCCGGTAGTGCCCACCGATCGAGCTGAGTTTCGCGTTTGATCGACCGCGGCATCTGAATCCCATCGAACACGGCGTAATCGCTGAACTGGATCGTTGTTTCCGGATGAGCGTCAAACCTGGCATTCGCTGCCGACTTTTTTATTACGACTTTGAATGGTAGCCGCGTCTTGTTATCAAGATAGAACTCCATGCGCAGTCGCATCAATTCAACTTCGACGATATCCACGCGCTTGCTGCCTCTTCCCTCGACCCTCGCGGTCATGATCTGGGGTTTGATCCATTTGGTTTCCAGCAAGTAAGTGATGGGATCCCTCATCAGATACGAGCTCGCCCCCGGGAATGTGCATGGGAGTGGTCCCGGTAAAGGAGCTCCCGTAGGTGACATCTTCGTCGTGCAGCGACCCTGTTTAATACTTTGCACGACTATTTCCATGTCGGCGGTGGATCCATGTAGCGAACCTTTCAACCACGCGCGATCGGGCAGCACAAACAACCTCCGAGCTTCCCGCGGATTGAATTGAGGCAGCGTGCTTAGATTGACTTTAGAAACGATCAACACATTTTCAACAGCGTGCAAACGCTCGCGTCCACCCTTCGCTTGTATGACTTCTTCCCAAAGCGCAACCGCGCGCGCATGGTTCGAGTCGTGATTTCGAGGTGCTTGCTGGGCCGTTATGTGAACCGTGAGAGCAAAGACCAGGATTATGGAAAAAACAGTTCTTAACGTCATGCAAGACTTCTTTGCAAGAATTAAGCCTGATTTTCTGGCTTTGCCCTAAGAACTAAATCCCACCAACGGAAGTTGGTGGATGGATTCAGGTCCAGCCTACTAAAGCCACGGTTCTAACTCTTAACTTAATCCCGCTGACGGAAGTCAGTCGGATATTTCAGATCCAGCCTTATGTCGTATAAATAGGCGGGATCTGAACGAACCACCAACTGCCGTTGGTGGGATTTTGATCTGGCGGCGAGCATCGGTGTGTGGGTCGGATTTGAACCATCCACCGACTGCCGTCGGTGGGATTCACAATTTGGGCCAAAGCCTGATTTTCCGGTGAATTCTTATCTGGCCTACAAACCAGCGACACGTTTACCTGACACTTGTCGTGTTGTTTCACGTGTTTCGTGGATCGTCTTTAAGGGCGGTAAAAGAAATGTGCTGACGTTAAGCAGTGGGATCTACAACGAATCGAATACTATTGCCGTCCGGATCTCTTATGTACATCTCACGGTTGCCCCACGTCTGATCTGTGGGACGCAGGTCGATAGCAACACCTTTGTTTATAAACTCACGGTACAGCGCGTCGACATCGTCTACCAGTAAAAAAACAACGCCGCCGGCAACGCCGTCACCTGAAAATGATGAAAGATGAATCCAAGCTTTTTCTCTCCTGAGGCCCATATAGCATGGGTCGGACTTACTTTCATCAAGCAGGTAAGCAAACTCTTTTTGAAACCCGAGCAGCCGGCAATAGAAAGCCTCGGCGGCTTGCGAACTCGTCACGTGAAGTACAGGTATGGCGATTTGAAACATTGAGGGGACCTCCAGCTCGGTTATGCAGGTAGACGAACAGTAAAAAGCGCGCCGCCGGTTTCTGAGTTCGCCGCCGTCAACGAGCCGCTGTGCTGAGTGATTACCCGATACGCGAGCGCCAGCCCGACGCCGTGACCTTCAGCTTTCGTTGTGAAGAAGGGAATGAAAATTCGTGTTAAGTCAGACTCAGGCACACCGGCACCAGTGTCTTTAACCTGAACTATGGCCCACGACTTTCCGGGTTCAGTCTCCCAACGAGTCGAAATGTCGACTCGTCTGGCTGCAGCCGGGCCAGGTATCGCCTCAACAGCGTTACGAATCAGGTTAAGTAACGCTTGCCTTAGCATTCGTTCGTCTGCACGAATCGAAGTTTTAGTTTCGTCCTGGTGATTGATAGCCAACTCAACGTGCCCTCCGGCAGAGAGCGGCGCCAACTCGCGCGCACAGTCTTCGATCAACTGCGCCAGATTGACCTCTTCAAATTCCAGCGGTTGCGGTCGCGCGAAGTTGAGGAACGAGGTAACCATGTCAGATAAATTGCGCACCTCGTTCAGAAGCGACGACGTGGTATTGCGCGCGCCGTCGTCCAGTGGCGCGCTCTGCAGGAGTTGCACATAACCGTGGAGGGTCGCGATGGCGTTTTTGAACTCGTGCGCTAGTCCGGCAGACATTTCCCCAAGGCTCTCGAGGTTATTCTTCAAGGCTACCTGCTCGCGCAAGTTGGTGACTTCAGTGATGTCGGTTAACAAACAAAGTACCCCGCGCCCCGCTTCATCCGGCGGAAGATCGATGGGGGCTACGGTGACGCCCAGCCGCCGCGGTTGTTGACCCGCGATGTGCATTTCAATCTCTTCGCGACGATAAATGCGTCCGGTCTCAAGGCAGCCTGCAACCATGTGTGCGAGCGGAGGAATGTTTCGCAGAACGTCCTGGGCTTTCTGGCCCACCTCGGCCCCGTCAACATCAAGCAGTGCCCGGCCGGGCGCATTGATCACCATCGACCGTCCCGCACCGTCAAACGCAATCAGACCGGACGGGACGCTGGCGACGATACGCTCGCTAAACTTCTCGGCCGAGTCGGCCCGTTGGGCTGCCTGCGCACTTAACTCTTCAAGCGCTTTTCGTTGCTCCTGAAGTTGTGCCAGAACCGATTGAAATGTCTCCAGCACAAACTCGCCTTCGTCTTTATGTGATGACTTTGTCGCCGATGCTTTCTCCGCTTCGTCAACCAGCTCACGGTAAGGACGCAGCATCCAACGCAAGAATAGGAGTATGCAGACGAGACTGCCCAGCAGGATGGCGATGAAAGCGGCGAGAAGTAATGGACCACGCGTTACCGGCGTCTCCGGGGTGAACGCGTAAAGGAGAATGGCAAAGACCGTCGCCACCATGAAAAATGCGGTCAGCAACGTGAGTCCGAGCTGGTAGCGGTTACCGTAGCGCGCCATTGGAGTTTGAGACTTCGTGTTATTTCGTGTAATTCGGGGATCGTTTCTTTGTGTGCCTAAAAAGCGATCCACGAACCACACAAAACACACGAAAAGTTACCTAAATTGACCTGCGTACCACTCAACGATATGCGAACCGAATAGCAGTGAAGCGATCGCGCCGATGCCGAGGAAGACCCCAAACGGCAAGAGCATTTGCATGTTTCGATCACCTTTGCCTGCCATCAGGATGATGCCGATTAGCGAGCCTGATAGCACTCCCACAAAAATATTTAGAATGGTGAGTCGCCAACCAAGGTATCCGCCTACCATAAACATCATCTTCACGTCGCCCAGGCCCATGGCTTCCACGCCACGCAGTTTCTCCCAGAGCCAACCCATCAACCATAACGAGCCCCCGCCGGCGAGCCCGCCGATCACCGCACCGCCCAGCGACGCCGCCCACCACGGCCAGCCGCTGAATGGACCATCAAGCAACATCGGAACGTCGTCGAAATGAGGTTGGTCCAGTATTAAGGGAAGCGCGATACGCGCTATCAGAGCGAAGACAATGCCCGGATACGTGATCGCGTTGGGCAGGATCATGTGTTCGGCATCAATAAAGATCAAAGCGAGAATGGCAGTTACAAATATCAGATCAAACGGCAAGGCCCATGACAGCCCGTCGTGCATTGCCACCGCTGCCCAGAGCAAGCCTGTTAGCAGTTCAACTGCGGGGTAACGTGCGGAGATACGCGTCTTACATGAACGGCAGCGTCCACGGAGTGCTGCGTAACTTAGCACTGGTATGTTGTCGTAAAAAGCGATTGCAGCGCCGCACGAAGGGCAACGTGAGTTGGGAAAAACGATCGATTCTTCGCGCGGCAGTCGATGAATAACGACGTTAAGAAAGCTGCCGATGACGGCGCCGATGATCCCGAGTGCGAGGTAAAAGAAAGGTAATGGAATTAGGTTGAGATCGGATTGAAAGAAGATCGGAGAGAGATGCATCGGAGGGGATTGTACCAGCTAAAGGCGTTGAAAGTGATCGCCATGTCGACCGGCGAAAGAGATTTGTCATTGGTCATTTCACATTTGTCATTTGTCATTGTGAGAGCCAAAGCCAAGGCCAATATGCGACGGGAGTAATGACAAATGACAAATGTGAAATGACCAATGACAAATCTCTTACTGCTTATAGCGTTGTTTCTCCCACAGCAGAAGGTGCTTCAGGAAGTCGTGATGCCCGGCGAAGCGCGCGATCGTGAGTCCCGCCAGTCCGTCGCGAAAGCCGCCCTTTAGCACAAAGCTGCGAATGAATCCGAGCGGCGCGGCGGTAGCAATTCTCAAACGCGACGTGCGGCGTCCTTCCTCAAACATCTGTAGCGCGGCCAAGGGTGCGTATCGTTCACCAATCATTCGATGATGTTGCGCGGAATCTCGAACGCTGTAGTGAAGAATATCGCCATCCAGAATTTCCACACGTGCATCTGCATCCATGCGTACTGATTCATGTATGTGCCGCTCGGCCCATCGCCCGCGCGATTTCCTGTAAAGCCGCAGTTGGCGGTCCGGATACCAACCTCCGCCCTTGATCCAACGGCCCTGATAAAACGATCGTCGCGCAATACGATATCCGTCCGCCCGGCCGCTGTCGGTTAAGTTTCGTAGTCGTGCTATTGATTCGCTGAGCGCCGGCGAGACACGTTCATCCGCGTCGAGACTGAAAATCCAATCGTGTTGGGCTTGTTCGGCAGCAAATTGTTTCTGTCGCGCGAACCCTGGCCACTTGTTCTTAATCACCCGGGCACCAAGTGCTTCCGCAATCTCAAGTGTCTTATCGGTAGAACCTGAGTCAACCACGATCACTTCATTGGCCCACGCCACCGAAGCCAGTGCCTCGCGAATGTTTTCCGCTTCGTTAAGCGTGATCATGGTGGCAGAGATCTTCATTATCCAAATGTTGCTTTCGTGTATTTCGTGTATTTCGTGGATCGTTCTAATACTGCACCAAAAAAACGATCCACGAAATACACGAAAACTTCTCGTTTCACAAACAAAAGCCACGGCCTCATGGACCGTGGCTTTTATTATTCAAGCACAAACGAGAGAACTAAGGTGCCGGCGATTCAA
>DATEPF010000372.1:0-4327 GCA_035273325.1 Pyrinomonadaceae bacterium
CCAGCGCGCCCAAAGCTCCGTAGGCTCCGTCGACGTGAAACCAAAGATCAAATTCTTTGGCGATGTCAGCGACTTCGTTCAAGGGATCAATCGCGCCGGTATTGACCGTGCCGGAACTGGCGATCACGCAGAACGGGCGCAATCCATGCTGGCGATCAGCTTCTATCCGCTCACGCAATCGTCTCGGATCCAACCGATAGTTTTTATCTGAGTCGACGATGCGCACCTGCTCGCGTCCCAGACCCAAAATGTCTGCCGCCTTTGGGATCGACATGTGAATCTGGTCGGAAGCGTAGATGGTCATCAGTGCTTGCGCGCTCGTCACGCCTTTGCCGGCCACGTCTGTTTCGGACTTTGCTCGGTGGGCGATCAGCAGTGCAGTTAGGTTCGCCATCGACCCGCCACTGGTCAGCAGTCCGTGCGAGTTATCTGCGTAACCAATTAACGATCCCAACCAGCGAATGACAGCACGCTCCACTTCAGTAGCGGCCGGGCCGGATCGCCACGAAGTGACATTGACGTTTACGGCTGACGCAATGAGATCCGCGAAAGCCCCGGGCGCTGTAGCCGGCGACGCTACATAACCGAAGAACCGCGGATGACCGTTGTGACGGCTGTGTTTAAGAATTGTGCGACAGTCCTGCAACAGCTGTTCTATTGACTGTGGCTCGACCGGAAGATCAGTGCCGAGCTCGCGTGACGCATCTCCGCCTGACGTTTCGGGAAACACAGGAAGCGTGGAAACCGTGGCGAAGTATTCGCTGACCAGCTCACTTACGCTCGTGGCTAGTTGCAGCATTTCCGCATCAGAAATGTCGAGTGAGGAGCTGCGAATGTCGTCCGAGCGTTTCATTTGATTGGCGGCGAGATGGTGACGAGGAGCGAGAGTCGCTGGCCGCTGTTGTTAGTTACACCGTGAGGGACCCCTGCCGGCGCGACTATCAGCATTCCCATCCCGGCAATTCTTTGTTCATCGCCGATGGTAAAGTGTCCTTCACCCTCGAGCACGTAATAAGTCTTGTCGGCGCCGTCGTGCGCATGCACCTTTTGTATTTGTCCCGGATCAAGGCAGTTGAGACCCAGCGTTAAATGTTCGCTTTGCCATAGAGTGGTCTTAAAGAATTTTTCCGGCTGAGAGCTTGCGTGTTCTCGCCAGTCCAAAAAAGTAGTCATTGAGTTTTCCTGTTTGCCGGTTGCTGCAAAACTAACACATGCGTTCGCGAACGCTGAAGTGCTTGCTGCCTGCCCGAACGCGCGTATATTCTTGGCCGTTCATTTCGCACATTTTAGTATCAACGTCATGACTCTAATTGGTTCAGCCACCGCGGAAGGCACTGCACGTTACCGCGATCGCTTCAAAGACAAAGCCGCGGCTCATCATTTTAGAGAGGCGCAGGGACTGACCCTGTCGTCTATCGGTATTGGCACATACCTGGGTAATCCCGATGACGCCACCGACGAACGTTACGTCGACTCAATAATTACCGCAGTGCGAAACGGCGCGAACGTTATCGACACGGCAGCCAACTACCGTTTTCAAAGAAGCGAACGCGCGATCGGAATCGCGCTGGCCGAGTTGACCGGGAAGCATGGTATAGCGCGCGACGAGATCGTTATCTGCACCAAGGGCGGCTATCTGCCGTTTGACGGAGCGCCGCCGCGAGATGTTCGCGCGTATGTGCAGGAAACTTTTGTTACACCGGGCATTGCGAAGTTTGAAGATATCGTAGGCGGCAGCCATTGCATGACCCCGGCCTATCTGCAAAATCAACTGGACCAGTCGCTGCGGAATATGGGAATCGACTACTTAGACGTCTACTACATTCACAATCCGGAGTCGCAACTGGGCCAGGTTTCCCGAACCGAATTTGCCGCACGATTAGAAGCCGCCTTCAAGCTACTTGAAGAGAACCGCAGTGCCGGCAAGATACAGTTTTACGGAGTCGCGACGTGGAACGGGTTTCGAGTGTCTGCCGACCAACAGGAATCGCATGCCTTGTCGGACATGGTGAAAACTGCGCGGGAAGTAGCCGGCGACCGGCACGGTTTTAGGTTTGTTCAATTGCCTTTCAACCTCGCTATGCCGGAAGCATTAACGTTTGACAATCAGGAGATGGACGGGGAGCGTGTTTCGTTTCTCGAAGCCGCGGAGCGTCTTGAAATAACTGTGGTGTCTAGTGCGTCAATTTTCCAGGGACGCGTGGCACATGGACTACCTGAAACTGTTCGCCAGCCGATGGGACAGTTGGCGACAGACGCGCAAACCGCGATTCAGTTTGTACGTTCCGCGCCAGGAATAACCACCGCGCTCGTTGGTATGAGCCAATCGTCGCATGTTACAGAAAACCTCGCTTTGGTCGAGATCGAGCCGGCACCCATCGAACATTTCATGCAATTGTTTTCTGAGTAGGAGTAGGACAGACATTCCTGTCTGTCCAGGTCTGGACGCGAATGTCACCACAGGACTACAACTCATTCGCTGAATTTTGGCCTCATTATGTTTCGGAACATAGTCGTCCGGTTACGCGACTGCTCCATCTAATTGGCACAACTATCGCCATCGCGACCATCGTTTACTTCATCGCTATCGGTAAGTGGTGGTTGTTTCCGCTGGCATTGATTCCGGGATACGGCGCCGCGTGGATCGGCCACTTCTTCGTGGAAAAGAACAAGCCCGCCACTTTTCAGCATCCACTCTGGTCGTTCATGGGCGACTACAAAATGATCTGGATGATGTTGACGGGAAAGATAGGTGGCGAAGTTGAGCGGGCTAACTCCTTGAAGAAATAAAAAACGATCCACAAATTACACGAAGCAACACGAAATCGGTCGCGCAGTATAGAATAGCCGTTCACACATCGTTCGTCCGGTTACCTGTGTAAATGCGCGGCAACATCCCGATTCCTGAGATCCCTCACGGCGAAGAAGTTTGGCTGATGGTGGCCGTGACGTCGGTGCGCGAGCGTCGCACCCAACAAGGCCGCCGCTATGTCGATGCCAACGCCCGCAATGCCACCGGCTCACTCCCGCTAAAAATTTGGGGCGAAACAATTGAACAATGGAAAGAACTGTCTGCCGGACTCTGGGGTATCACCGGCAAACTCGAAACCTACCAGGACCGCTCGCAGTTTGTCGTAGCTGAGTATCGAAGAATCACGCTTGAACAATATCGGGAACATCAGGGCGTCGATCCTGTGTTTCCGCGTGCGTACACGATGGACATCGAGACGCTTTCGCTGCCGGATTTTCGCGAGCGCGTCGGGCCGCAGCTCGAGCGCTTGTTGAAACTCGGCAACATGCGTTTTGAGCAACAGCAACGATACCTCGAGGACATCGCGGCCGAAGAGGAACGTTGTTATCAACTTGGTTCGTTGAGCGCTGCTTCCGGCCGAATTCTTTCGATCGCGGTACATGAAGGCCCGTTGGCGGGGTTTGATTTTGGCGAAGTCGCGCAGCCGCAACGCGAAAGTGTGTTTGGCATCGATGAAGACGGCAACGAAGAGGATGAGAAGAAAGCGCTGCTGCGATTTATTCAGTACATGAAGGGTTTCGACATCGAAAGTGACGAACTGGTGGGGCACAACATCATCGGCTTCGATCTGCCGTTTATCTTTCAGCGCTGTCTGGTGAACTGTATTTCGGCGAAGCCACTCGTGGACTTGCGCGAGTTCAATGTGCGCGGTGTGTTCGACACAATGCATCACTGGTGGCTGGGAGCCAAACGTTTTGTCAGTCTCGATGATATCGCGTGGTCGTTAGGAATTGAATCCAGCAAAACTGAAGCGGTCGAGGGCAGCAAAGTTTTTGACCTTTACCAGGCAGGACGGTTGTCTGAAATCCGCGAATACAACCTCAACGACGTGCGCGTGACCCGCAAAGTGTACGAACGCATGGTCGGTTGCTTTGGTAGATGACTGATCAGAGGTCAGAGGTCAGAGGTCAGATGGGGAGACGGCTATTTCTGGTTTCTGACATCTGACCTCTGACGACTCGCTCTTGGCCCGCTAACGGGCCAATGTTTCATTTTCGAAACAAGCTCTGATAGAATCACAATTTATGGACAGTCCAATTCTTTTACTGGTGGCGCTGGGGGTCGGGGCTGTCGCCGGCGCTTTATTCTGCTGGCTGTGGCTGCGGGCGCGACTTACTACTGACGGCGCCGCCAAGCTGGCTACCCTGCAGGAGCGTCTGGCAGGAAGAGAGCAGGACGTTCAGAGGCTGGAAGCTGCAATCGCAAAAGATAGGTCCGAATTGGAGCTGATGCGTGGGGAGAACACCCGGCTTCAGGCGGAACTGCAAGGTGAGCGCCGCGCGGCGCAGGAAAGGC
>DATEPF010000373.1:0-6000 GCA_035273325.1 Pyrinomonadaceae bacterium
AACCTGCGCAGTAACCCTGCGGTTACCGACTCCCGAGCCACCGAAGCCGCCGCCGCCTCCTCCACCGAAGCCACCGAAGAACGGCGACAGGCCGGTGCTTTCACCAAAGAACGTCGACGACAAATTGCCTTGGGGCGTTCCAAGATTCACGTTGTTGAGCAGGTTCTGGAAATTCACCGAGAACTGCATGGTGTAGCGCTTAGCTTCGCTGCCACCGCCGCCAAGCGGCCCGCCGATCGACGCGAGTCCGCCGCCGCCCCGCTGACCGCCGCCGCCTGGCTGACCGCCGCCACCTGCAGGAACTCGCCCTCCGCCACCCGGCCCGCGGCCTGGTCCACCGCCGGTTCCCTGTCCCGGTTGTGCGTTATTGTCAGATGAAGAGCGTATCGTACCGAAGCTCCAGGTCTTGGTAATCCTCATGTTGAGCGAGAAGAAACCTGGGCCTTCGCCGAAGTTGCGGGGTATCAAAGCTTCGCCGACACCCGGCCGCACGTTGAAATTACCAAAGGCTGTGCAGACTATGTTGGGTCCCGGATTGCTACAGTCGGTACCGTCCGGAGCAAATGCGGGACGCTCGGTAAAAAGCCGGTCTCCGTTAGTGTCCTGACCCGTGAGGATGTTGAAGGGCCGGCCGGTAGTCGCCATGATGAACGGGTTAAGACTTACCTGCCACGGCAAATTAATCGTGCCGGCAAAGGTAAACCGGTGCCGCACGTCAAAGGCCGCGCGTCCAAACTCCCCCGACAGATCGTACGAATTTGCAGGGAACATTCCGCCCCCCTGACCATCAGTATCGTTGGTGGTCTTGCTCAAAACGTAACTTGAGAAGAATGTAATAGTGCGACTAAACCGGTTGTTGAATCCGATAAACAACTGATTCATGTTGAAGCGCCCACTCGATTCGTACTGATAAATCTCGCCGACGTTCCCAAACGGTCTTAAACCATTGGTCCCTGGTATTGGTGCGTTGATGTCGCGGGCGCGGATGACATGCTGAATGCGCATCATGAACAAGCCGGCAAACATGGTGAACTTATATGGAAGTTGGCGCTCTACCTGTGTACCTCCCATGTAAACGACGGGCACCTGTAAATCGTCAGCCACCTGCCATCTGATTAATTGATTAAGACTGACCAGCGAGCTGACGTCCGGACGGTTGGGAAATGCATCAAGCGGTGACCCCGCTGGATTAGGTTCAACGAAGTTTCCGTTCGCATCGTATAGCGGAACATCACTGACGAAAAACTGCCGCTGGTTTATGCCGTTGTATCGATTCGCCTGCAAGGTACTGAATTCGTTAAATCTGTTGTAGAAAACGCCACCACCGGCGCGAATTACCATCGCCGGAGGCTTCGTACTGTTGGCTGCTCCGGGAGACCAGGCCACCGCCAGTCGAGGCGCAAAGTTGTAAATGCTTCCGATGTTGGTTTGGCCTTCATATCGCAGACCAAAGCTCAAAGTCAGATTTGGTTTAATCCGCCAATCATCCTGGGCGTAGAAACCATAGTCAGTCTGGGAAACTTCAGCCAGCGGTTCGCCTGACGAAATATTGAACTGTGATGCGCCGCCCCCTCGTCGTCGAATCTCAACCGGTGACAGGTTGGCGAACAACAAGGTTCTGCGATATCGCTCAAGACTGTCCGCAAACACTGGCTCGTTGAAAATTGGATTATTGTTCGCGTCCAGCCCCGGTACTTGTCCGCCAGTAAACGTGAATGAACCGCCGAAGTTGTTCGGGTTAAAGTCGCTAATGCTCACATGACGAAGGCGACCACCAAACTTCAAAGCATGCGTTCCCTTTTGCCACGACGTGAAATTCTGGAGATCCATTCGCTTGTTGGTGTTCTCCACTTTACCGACTTGTGAACCACCCGAGATGAATGCGCTGGAAACATTAAGAGTCGGCTCCAGGATGTTTCCAAGGCTTTCAGAGCGGTTGTGGGAAAACTGAAATCGCGTCTCGTTGATCATCGTCGGAGTGAGGATTGCCGTTTCCGTAAACTGAACTTCCTGTTGCGTAAAGTTGGAAACATAGGCCCTTTCGGGTAGCGAGAAGCCGCCGACACCGTTGTTGTCAGTACTGGAACGGTTAAAACTGTAACGGGCAATCAACGTGTTGCTCGAGTTTAGTTGAACATCAAATCGCGGACTGAATGTCAGCGTACGGCGAGGGACCACCACACCAAAACCCACGTCAAGCGGATTCAAAAAGTCGTCCAGCACTGTAGCTCTTACCAATTCGCTGTCATCAATTTCACGACGTTCAAAGTCGACGAAGAACGAGGCACGCTTCGCGACGATCGGCCCGCCCAGGTTCCCGCCATACTGCCGGACCTGAAAAGGCGAACGTTTAGAGGAACTGGTTGCGAACGGGTTGCGGGAGTTAAAACTTTCGTCCTGAAAGTTGAAGAAGGTGCTGCCGCGAAGTTTGTCGGTGCCGGGGCGGGTCAGAATGTCGATACGCCCTGATGGTTGATCGTTCTCTGCCGCAAACGGGTTTTGATTGATACGTATTTCGCGAATCGATTCTTTCGGTGGTAAACGTCCGCCCGTGAAACCGTCAACAAAGATCTGGCCACCATTGGGCCCGGCCGATGGACCCGCTAAGGCCTGTAGCGCCGCTGCCAGTTCATCAGGATCGTCCGGGAGTGCGTCCAGATCTTTTCCGCTGATCAAAGTCTGGTTGGCGTTCGCAGTGGCGTCCGTACTGATCGGTGTCTCTGCGTCGATGGTTACCTTCTGCTCTTCAATAGTTACTTTCAAGGTGACGTCAAACGTCGCGCGCTGACCGGCAGTCACATCCACTTCAGAGACTTCAGAAGATGCAAAGCCAATGGCTTCCGCGCGCAACAGATACTTGCCAGGCACAAGCGCGGTAAAAGAGTAAGCGCCATCGTTATTCGTGACCGCGGTCTTTTCCACACCGTCCGGACCCGTCAGCGTAACTGTGGCGCCAACAATAGTCGCGCCTAGTTCGTCACTGATTACGCCGCGCAATGTTCCGCGCGATTGCTGCGCAAAGCTAACGATCACGGATAAAAGGAGGATGAAGGCAGTAGCTGTGACTTGCCGTAAGAGAGTTTTGAAGACGTTCATGATTAGGAACCTTAATTTGTTTACAGTTGGTTACGGCAAGCCTATGCCAAATTGAATTCCACCCAGCCCACCCGCCGGATTCGGAGCACCACCGGAGGCGGCCGGAGGCTGCCGCGCAGCCAGCATATTCAGCAGAGTATCCGCACCTGATATGAGACTGATTGCGGTCACGCGCGTAGGGTCAGCGCCTTTGGTGCTGGAAACAATGACTGTGTCACCGACCTTCACGTCGGCGATGGCAATCGTCGGGAGACGTTCCAGCATGTCCTGAATGTTCACGCCGCCACCGGCTCCGGCACCAATGCCGCCCGCCGGGCGTGGACCTGTACCACCGGGGCCGGCTCCGGGTGCGCCCCCCGGCCGGACCATCATCATCGAGCCGCCCTCGCCCATAGCCGGAAATTTGCGCAACACCGAATCCTGCTTGACTACAACAGTCAACGGTTGCTTGGTCTGCATATCGTTGATTTTTACTTCACCGGTCGCCGGGTCGATCGCAGTCACCACACCGGCAACGCTCTTGAACGCACCCGTCACAACTTTCTCAGCCGCGAACGTCGCTCCATCGGGATTGCGTTGGCCCAGCGCGCGTACCTGATCGCCGACCTTCAACTCGCCAAGCTGCGCAGGCATGGCATCAGCAAACTTAATGGAGTCTGGCGCGTAACGCCGCATCTCAACCTTTTCAGATACAGGAATGGTAAGCGGCTGCTGGCCGGCCACTGTGCGGGTCGTAATAGTGATCTCTTTGGTCTCGGGCTTAATCGCAGTGATGACTCCGAGAATTCCACGCTTCTTCCAGTCCGCCCGTTCAGCTTCCTGTTTCTGTGCGATGTCGGCCTTGCTCATCACAACTACGACCCGAGCCGTCGCAGTCTTGCGGTCGTCTGAGACGCGACCCATCGCCATCACCCGGTCGCCTTCCGCGACGTCGGCGAGAGCTATCCTGGTGGCGCCGTCGAGCGTGGTGGCGTTAGGGGCAACGCGCATGTAAGAGGCGTTATCGGGCAATGCCACTGTGACCATCGAACCTGCGTCAGTTTTCAGTATTAGTTGCTTCCCGGCCACATCAATGACTTTGACTTCGCCGAGAGCGCGATTGGGTGTGATTGACTTATCTTCGGCCTGGGCCGGTGAGTTTGGGGATGCAGGTTGGGCGCAAATGCCCAAGGCGGCGAAAAACAGAATAAACGCCGGCGCAATCGTGGAAAAAAGCGCTTTCATACTCCTCCTGATTATTAACAAAAACCCCGATTCGGGCGGGTCAGATGACTACTTGCTGCGGCCTTACCGTGCTAATCGTTGTTACGCATTAAACGCGGTGGATGTTCGGCTTAAGTTGTAAAGTTTGAAAACTGCCAGTTGAACCCAAGCACATTAACTTAGCCACGCTCCGTGTCCGAAAAAGTTGCACAAAAGAGTGTGCAAAACGTCGATAGCTTAAGATGCGCGACCGCGCTGTTTCGTCTTAATTTTTTTGCCTATTTTTGAAGCGCTGCCGGGGCTTCTTCGGGTGTGGACCAACCGACACGATAGCGGGCAGTCAGGGCCAGACCGAGACTGGTGACCAGAACTAACGCCACCACAAATGGCCAGATATATGGGAGTGAAGAAAGGGTCATCCAGAATGTAGTACCGAGTAACAAAGCCATCGCTTCGGAATTTTTGCCAACTCGAAACAGCCTGCGTTGCAGCCAGCGACCGGTAGCCGCATAGATGATGACGCGTCCGAACAAGCCCGCGATCAGGATCAGCAGCAAAGCCATCATCCCTACCAGGACACTAATCGGCGTCGGTAGGTAATGCAGCGCGAAGGGCACGCCCACTCCGATCACCAGCGCGCCTACAAACCCGATTATGGCCACGCGCAGACTGCTTAACTGCAAACGCTCAATGCCGCGGCTAATTGCCCCGGGCATAGCAGCCGTAATCGCCAGCGACACCACAAACCAGAAAAGAATGGCCAGCAGTCGCAACCCGATGTAGGCGGCAGACCAGTGTGGGGCCAACAAGTCCTGCGGGTTTCGCATGATGTTTCGCAGTTGCTCTTCATACCCGGCGTACATCACGGTTGTCGCATTTGGATTACGATTCGGGACTGCATCTGCATGGCGATAGGCCCCACCCAATACCATCACGTCGCCGCCTATCCGGGACCCTTCGAGTTGGATCACGGAGCCGCCAATCGCCGCGACATCACCTTCGACCGTGCCCTGAACAATAACGTCCCCGCCAAGAGCGATCGCTCCATTTCGAACCGTGCCCGTGATCTTTATATTGTGACCTACCGCGTAGGCCATCGTATCGGTGGTCCCATCAACAATATAAGGAGATTCGACAGGGTGAGGTGAAGCAACGTTCTGCGCCTGAATGGCGCCGAGCATAAAAACGATCGAGAGCAACAGCAGCGACGCCCGCGACAAAACAGTTGTCCAGGACAGATCAAAGTCACGCTGTAGAACCGCTTCATTCATTGACGTTAGCTGAGTGCATACCACCACGCGATTTATCCGGCCAGACGCGCGCGGTGATAACGTGAAATCAGGAAGGAGAGCAAACCGATAGCGAACACGACGAGAACGAGCGCGCTCATTTTGAAGACGCGGGTATCTGATAGCAGTCCGCCACTGAGGACTCGCGCGAGAACCGTGAAACTGAGTGCAGCATCATAGGCCGCCCCCAACAACAGCTCGCCAATACTGATTACCTTAACTGCCCCTAATTCGAGGCTCACGAACAAAGCCTGGCTCGCCGTGACACCCAATAAGGCAAAAGCTGAGAGCCCCAACAGTGCCACGTAATAAAAAGCCCGCTTGTGTTCAGAGGCCGCTCGCACTCCTCTCATATCGCTCTCAGCGCGAACAGATACGATGCGCGCAAAATTGTGAGGGACTTCAAGTTCAA
>DATEPF010000374.1:0-14776 GCA_035273325.1 Pyrinomonadaceae bacterium
TCAATATCTTTTTCCTGGCCTACTGGCAAGCTAAAGTACCAAGCTTCGCGAGTGACTGTACCTATCTCAACTGAGCTTTTGCTGGCGTTCTCAATCCCTAACGTAACTTGACCCCAACAGTACCCAGCGCTTTTCGAGTCAAACCATTTTAGAGAAGATTCAATCTTGAGATTATTTCTCAGACCGGGTGCTTCGGTCCTAAGAAAATGCTCCCAAGCCCACCATCCGGCGACAATGAGCGCAACTACTTCGACTATGGTTCTAAGACTGTCCCGCAGTATCTCAAATCGCGATTGATCGCGACCTTCGAACATCCATTGGCGTATGGTATTTATTAACTTCATCGGACCGGTTCCAGACGATAAGAAGGTCTACTAAATGTTCCGATCTCACTCGTAGTCTACTTAAGTCGCCAATCTAAACCGCTTGTCAATGGATAAGCATTCCTTCGTTGGCGTACAAAACCAAGTGGCTGTTAAGGACTCGCAGCGAGGCGGAATCCGATCGTTTTGAGTTGAGTCTTTGGAGTTACACTTTTGAGCCGGAATGACGGGCGCAACCATGATGAATCGAAATTGTACGCGCTCCCGCGTACCACCCGAAACTCGCTACTTCCAGTTTGCCATGCAGAACCATCCGCAGGTGCTCCATCATAGGAGTCATGGTACCAATCCTCGCACCACTCCCAGACGTTGCCGTACATGTCATGTAAACCCCACGCATTCGGATCCTTCATTGCCACACGCTGAGTTTGTTTTCCAGAATGCCAAGCAATCTTGTTCGCGCCTGCAGGGAAGTCATCCAGGTTTCCAGCCCGACAGGCATACTCCCACTCCGCTTCAGTCGGCAATCGATATGTAAGATTATCGTTTAGGACATGGTTAAGCTGGGTGATGAATTTTTGAACCTCCTGCCATGACACATTCTCGACAGGACAGTCGTCGCAGTCTTTGTGACCAAAGTCCTTGGGGGGCATGAGTTGCTTCCACTCTTTCTGTGTCACCTCACATTTACCGATGTAGAAGTTCCGCAGGGTTACTTTATGAACCGGCCTCTCATTTGGATCGCCTCTCGTCGAACCCATTGTGAAGGTATCTCCGACGATATACTCCAGTTGCATTCCTAACTTATTCGTTATACCTCCGACCGTCGTCGGGCATGAATTCATTCTGGGCGGACTGGTGATTGATGTCACCTTCGGCTTGGTTCTTCGCGGGGTTGGGCTTGGTCGCGCGGGGGTTCCGGTAGTTATAGGCTTTCCACTCCCGGTTCCGCCTGCTTGGGCCATTGCGCTGCCAATGCAGGCGCAGATTAGCAACGCAGTCACCAACATCACACCAAGTTTTGGTTTCATGGATTGCTTCTTCGTGGCGCAAATCATGTGGCACGCAGTTAGCAGACCCTTCGCTCTGCCGGTCGGCTATAGGACCTTGACTAGCAGTAGATTCGCGGATCAACCACTCAACGATTGAAGTCGAAGTTCGGAAGATCTCTTTGGCCCTCGATAACTGCTATAACAATCATCGATCCTCTTAGAGCGATACCTCCCGATCGTGCGTCGCGCGAACTCATCCAAGCGATTTGAAATATATCGACTCCCTTGAAGACTAGGTATATACAGAGCAGCCAGATCATGATTTGCATCATTCCGAGCATGTGAGTGTGCCTCCGGATAGAACGTGAGAAAACGAAGCGGGTTATACCACCAGAACCGCTGATCCAGCAATAACTTCGTTGAAAACCAAACTTCTCTATCAGAACTAATTCTTGAACGATCTCTCGGATATCGGAAGTAGCGCCCGAAAGTCATCGAAACTTCCATCCAATTGGGGCCGCAGTCGTCTCCACGCTTCAACAAAAGCAGGGCGCCTCATTTGTTGCTCTATGCCTTCGCGCCAGTTCGCCCATGTTTTGGAATCCAAACGGCCACGTGCTGCGAGAAATGCTTGTTCATTACAGAGATCGAAATAGTTGTAAAAGGTGCGAAGGCTCGCCTCGATCTCCTGGTCAGTCAGCGATTGACCAAGAAGTGCTTTCAACGGTAAGTCAGCAACGATCGACCGGTACTGCTCAGAAAAAGAGTCTTCAAAGTCTGACTGGGCACCGCGTTTTGTTAAGAAGAGTTGGTATGCGGCAATCCCTACTCCTAGCGTCGTAAGGATTGAAGTCGCACTCTGAATAATTTCAAACGTCGTCATTTATCATATCTCATTCAGTCAACAAGATTAATCGCATTCTGCCTTGAAACAGATTCGATTTACCCCGAGATTCCAAAAGGATGTAACCCAAACTTCTTCTTCAATCTTATCCAAATCTATATTGTCCTCATGATATAGAAGCGTGATTTTTGCGCATATCTCATAGACCAAATAGCCGAACACAAAAAGGCATGTGTACTCAATCCATTTATCAACGAACTGAAGCAATTCTCTCTTTACTTCAAAGTTTTCGTCTTTGTCCAGACCTTCAATGAAAGCGCTAACATCTGGCGAAGAAAATCGAAGAAACCGTCTTACTATGACTCTAATTTGGCTGTTGTTCTCCTTTTCGATCTTAGACAGTCTGAAATTATCAAACAGGTAATCGTAATCCGGTTTAAAAATAATCCTGATGGCCTGCACTCGTTCTTCGATGATGCCTCTGCTTCCGGTAAAAACCCCATCTACTTCATACAATGAGTACCCAAAGAACACTCGCTGGAAGTCGTCTATCATTCGCGCGTCATATTGTGAAATAGTGTGATACCGATTTAGCAGGTCTTTGATTCTTGGTTCTTTCAAGGGGTTATTGAAATGCGCCTTTACCACTTCTAAATCGAACCCTTGTGTCAATGTTTCATACAATGTTCCTTGGAAATTAGCTTTCTTAGGAAGATATATTTCCATAAAAATCGCGGGCTCACTTGGATAGAATTGGTAAGGTGATTTCATACCGCCGTCCGATCGGAAATTTATAGATTTTTCAAAGATTCCTTAAGGTATTAGATCCATAGCACATCACATTCTCCAAGGCAGCGATCAAGCTTTCTTGCCTTAACAGGACCGGGTAATCATCGCGGGAACGAAGGCGTATATGAGCGTGGCTCGTCAATACCTGATCTCGAGCTTCACGGTAAGCCGGACGCCGGTTATGACCAACCTATGAAGATCTCCTTGTAAAAAATATGCCGTTAAAAGATAGGAACTGTGCCGCAACTGTGTGGTGATTGCTGCGACATGAGGACCAGAGCGAAACTCTTGGTGATTAGAACGGGCGCAGTTTAATTCGAGTGTTGAACATTTTACAAGTCTTTTGTGATAGCGGGGAATTGCCCGAGAATCGTTGACCACTCGGGTTGACGGAGGGCTGGCACTGCGCACCCGACCTGGCTCAAGACTATTACGAAGTCGGTCGAGTTAATCAGCCGTGGCGGGTCAGGCTCGGCAGAGGGATACACGCGGAACAAGCGGCCGCTGGGCAAAGTGATCTCAGTCATCAAGCCTCAACCTAAATCCGGAACTACAGTGAAAATTGAAGAGTGAAGAGAGTGAAAAGTGATGAGTGATGAGTGATGAGTGATGACCGGGCCGAAAAATGCCCGGCTCATCACTTGCTCATTGCCTTGCGTGCTGCTTCAGCGGCAGCGTGATACCCCGGTGTCCAGCGCAATACCTGGTAATGAGGATCCAGCGTTACTGATTGGACCCGAAACTTTACGGGGAAGGTAAAAGGAGTTCGTGCGCCGTTGACTCTGAGTTTAAAAACTACACGCTGCTTCTCAGCCCCTACCGCCTCAGTCCCTACGACCTCAACCTCCATCGTGGCGCGATAGTAAGGCGCCACTTGAGTGATTGCGCCCATGACTTTGCCGCCACTTTGTTTCCACTCCAACTGAAACTCCGGAGCACCTAGCCGCTCAAACCATTGTTTGTAGAACCAACCGAGGTTGCGGCCGGCGCGTTTTTCAATCGCGGCCCAGAAATCTTTGAGCGTCACGTGTTGAAATGCGTACCGGCGAGTAAGTTCATGCAAAATTCGTTGAAACTTCTCCCTGCCGATTTCCAGTGAGAGCATGTTCCATACGAGAAAGCCTTTGTTGTATCCGATGTTGTGGCCTTCAACACTCCTGGGCAAATGTCCGAGTTCATAATCGACACCCGCGCCCACTAGTTTGAAATATTCAAGAGCGCTGTAGATTGGGTCCGGCGGGTATCCTTTGCGCCGGTACACTTCGGCGATCTCAGCGCCCACAATTGTTTCCACAGCACGCAGTCCGCCATACTCTGCCAGCGCTTCCTCGGTGGCCCAACCGCCCGTTCCTTCCCTGGAAATCGAAACCGTGTGAGGCCACCAACTGTGACTAAACTCGTGGCCGTACCATCCCACCAGCGCATCGAACCTGGAGGGCGGCACATTGAACGCATTGCTGTTCACGTACGCGAAACCTTGTAGGGTGGCTGCGTTCATCCCGGCCTTTTTCGCCAGGTCGCGCGGTATCTCAACGAGTGCGAAATCCTTGAAGCGATATGGACCAAACTCTCGCTCGAGAACGTGAAGTAACTGCGCGACGCGTTCCAGGTACTGCTGCATGTTCGGACGTTCGCGTAACAAGTGGACAGAAACAGGAATCCTGCCGGGACGTCGCACCGTCGTAAACTTGCCTGAGGCAAACGAGAAGTAAGTGGCGCGATTGATGTGGAAAAGGAATGTGCCTTGCGCTTCTTGCTCTGAGGAGCTGCGTCTATCGCCGGCGGCGACGGCTGTCTCGCCGAGTGGCACGGTAATCTTTAGAGAACCAACTCCCTTATCGAAACCATCGACGAGGATTGGATACCAATTCGTGCCGAAAGCGGAAGCAAAGGAAACTTCGGGGCCGATGTAAAAGAGGACTGTTAATTTTTTGCCGCCGGAATGACTGAAACGCAGTTCAATCTCTTCACCGGATGGAAACGGGTTCCGTGGATAGACCTCCCAGGTTGCTACTTTAGACTTCTCTAGTCGTGCGGGGCCTGCACTTGTATTCGGCTGCACGACTTCCACTTTGAAGTCGTTCATCAACTCACTCAAAGATAATTGAATGAAGGTACGTGACGCGGCCGAGGAGGGAAGCGTCATCGTTCCGCTAACCTGGAGTAGATGCGCGTCCGGGATGACGTTGACGTTGAGGTCGTATCGAACCGGTGTCGATTGGGCATGACAAGGCGCGCCAGTCAAAATCAGGAACAGAAGCGCCAAGACAATTCGCATAAAGGGATGGGGAAAGGGTAATGGGTAATGGGTAATAGGTAGCGCCGACGCAAAAGATTTCCCCATTCCCATTAACCCTTTCTGTAGTGCGCCAGCGCGATTCACGGCTTAGCCGTCCGATGTGCGGCGGTGGCTTAGCCCCGCCGTAAGCCTGGCCAAAATTAAGGGGCTATGCCCTCTGGGGCGAAGCCCCAATGAATAATGAGAACTTGTCCGGCGGGGCAAAGCCACCGCCGCACATCAGGCGGCGAAGCCGTGAACCAGGTTGGCGCATTGGATTTCACGCGGACCATTTATTACCAGATCAGCGTGTGAGGGTATTGCCTGATTGAAGCGTGTTTGATTGCGTTTAGCGCAGGCGGAAAGTTGTGCGGAACTCAGAAGGGGTCATGCCGGTTTGCGCTTTGAAGACTCTGTTGAAGTGGGCCTGGTGCGCGAAACCTGATGCCAGGGCAATTTCCACCAACGGCGTGTCAGACTGGGAGAGTTGACGACAAGCGAAGTTGATTCTCAGTTGACGAACGAACTCGCCGGGCGTGCATGTGAACTGTTTGCGAAACACGCGCGCCAGGTGGACCGGATGAACGTCAACAGCCTCAGCCACACGTGTGAGGCTGATGTTTTCCTGAAAGTCGGCTTCCAGAATTTCTCTCGCGCGGTCTAACCAACGGGGCCGTTGTCTCTCTGCCGGACTTCGTCGACGCGATAGCCCGGCCACCAGCTCGAGCATTAAGCCTTCAATTGCGAGTGGCGTCGCAGCGTCCATCAGACGAAACTCTTTGTAGATTCGCGTTCCCAGCAGCGACAGATTGCTGCCGCGAAAATGACTTACCTGGTTGAAAGCTTGCGACCAGCAGCGAAGCGATTCCAACTGGCGCTGTTGAAATTCAATCACCAGGCAACGCATACCGGCTGTCCCGTAGCGGTTCGCGTGAGCTTCGCCGGCAGGCTTTATCAACAAACTCTGTGGCTGACAGTCAAAGGATCGTCGATCAAGGATCTCGTCGAAGGAGCCCTGAAGAACGAATGCGATGTTGGGTAGTTCGTGATTGTGGCGAGGCAGGCGATGGTTCGGTTGATGTGTGGTCTCGGTGAGGACAAACCCAGCCAGTTCGGCGGTCCTAAGTCGTGCACCAAGAGTGATGGGGCTAAAGGTCATCGGTTAGACGCTCTTAATATAGACGCGCTAGGCGGGAAGACTGTTAGCTGCAGATTTCGTGTTGTTTCGTGAATCGTGCTTGCAAATGTTTTGCTCCCTTCTCCGCATTGGGAGAAGGGTTGGGGATGAGGGCTTGGCGCGAAGAGTTTTTGTTAATAATGAATTGGAGGGTCCACTCAAGGTTGAATGGACCCTCCGAGAGTTCTTTCTTTTTGTCCGCGTAGGCCCTCCCCTAACCCCTCCCAAAGGGAGGGGAACACAAATCCAAAAACCAAAAACCGATCCACGAAACGACACGAATTGACTCTGCAATGTTTTGCCCCCTTCTCCCCGTTGGGAGAAGGGGTGGGGATGAGGGCTTGGCGCGAAAAGTTTTTAATAAAATGAATTGGAGGGGCCACTCAAGATTGAGGTCGACCCTCCGAGTGTTCTTTCTTTTTGTCCCCGTAGGCCCTCCCTAGCCCTCCCAACGGGAGGGAATAAGAGCGTAGGAGAGTTCTTTCTGTTTTGTTCGCGTAGGCCCTCCCTAGCCCTCCCAAGGGAGGGAATAAGAGCGATCCACGAATTGCACGAAACACACGAAGCAACACGAAATAGGGTCCACGCAAAATTGAGTGGACCCTCCAATTATTCTTTCTGTTTATTTCCCTAGGCCCTCCCTAACCCTCCCAGGGGGAGGGAACAAGAGCGTAGGAGAGTTCTTTCTTTTTGTCCCCGTAGGCCCTCCCTAGCCCTCCCAAGGGGAGGGAACAAATCATAAGATCAAAGTTCACATCTCCATGCCGCCGCCGCGTTTGATATTGATCGAGCCGTTGACGTTGTTCAGTTTAACGCTTGGACCACCAGCGCCGATTTGACCACGCAGGTTACGACCCACATACTGTCCCTTTTCCTCGGTCAATCCGAAATCGTTGGTTATCGGCCCGTGTATCGTGCTCGCTTGGACGTCCGCGCCGGCGCCCGACGGCACTACCAACTCGATTGCTCCATTAACTGAGTTTAGGTTGACGCCCTTCGCGTTTTCCAAACCGGCGGCACTGACTGCGATGCGCCCGTTGACTGTTGAGAGTTTTACTGCGCCTCCCAATCGTGAGGCGTTCACTGCACCGTTAACCAGCGATGCATTCACGTCACCCTGAAGTCCTTCCAGATCCAATGAGCCGTTAACCAATTCAGCGCCTTGCAAACGCGCACCGCGCGGGACAGTCAACGTGTATTCAACGCTGGCAGCGCTATCTTCGCGGTTGCCCTCGAAATTCTGGTTGCGAGGATAATTGGTTTTGATTTTTACGCTGTCCTCAGTATTCGTTACGTCTATGGTCACTTCACTGAGACGCTGCTGACTGTAAGCACGTTTCACGGCATCGACCTTCACAGAATTCTGGTCCCAGACATTGATATGCACGTCGCCGTTGATGTTCGAAATGTGCACCCGGCCGTTTGGCGACAACGGATACGTCTGATTAAACATTTCCGTCAGCTCGTCACCCTTCGGTTTTTGAACGGTATGAGCAGCGGGGGAAGTCGTCGAGCCTGCGTTGGTTTGATTCGTTATTAAAGAAACTGATGCCAGCGTCAGAATGGTGATAAATAAGGTAAGTCTTTTCATTGGTGTTCCTTTCCTTTTGTTGATTTCAACCTCTATAACACCGGCGCAGATTGTTTTGTGGCAAGAGAACGATCCACGAATTGCGCGAAACGTGTTGAATTTCGACTCTCTTGTGCAAAGCCACACTAAATAAATTAGAAAGTTGAATGTAGCATCCGGTCGCTACCGCTCGCGGTTCTGCATTTGTTTGAGTTAGATCTTATTCGTCGCGAAAGCGCGCATTTGCGACCTGGTTCATGAGATCGACTTTGCTTTGGTAAGCATCCAGCAAAAACTGTGTCGCCTGCGGATCTCTGGGGTTGCGGCGCGCGACGTCGCGGCCGGTCGCGATCGCATTGTCGATGACCGCCATGTTGTAGGCGTATTCAACCTGGACCGACGGGCGCATCGTGGGTTGAACTTTGATTGCGTCGTTCAGCCTGGCAATAGCGTAGTCATACTGTCGCTGTTGCCACGTTAACGAGAACGCGTCCGGTTCATACCTTCGGGTTCGCTTGATAGGCATTGATCTGCGGGCCTGCCGTTTTGCCGGGGAAACAGATACATCGGGCTTTGGCGGGTTTTCGACAGGCGTGCCAATTGCTAAAGGCGTGTTCCGAGAATCATTTCGAACGACTGGTGTAGTCAGGGTTCGTTCGTTTTTCAACGACAGAAAAACGAGCAAGCCGCCAAGTAAAACCGCTGTCACAATCGACGCATACGCAAGCGGTCGAAATGAGGAAAACAATTCACGCGCTCGTTGCGAGACTGTTGGTCGCGCCGGCGACACACTGGCGTGCTGAAATCCTGCAACGGCCGTCGCGACTCGTTCGCGCAATCGTTCAGTGGGGATCGTTTGGTCAAACTCAACCGCCAATGCTTTTGATACGATCAGATTTTCGGCTTCGAGGGTGCGCGCGCTATCCGCACAATTAACACATTCGGTTAAGTGCGCGGTTAAAGTGGCAGCCTCATTGTCAGCCAACTCGCCATCAAACCATGCCTGGAGGGTTTCTTCGGGAATGCAAGTTCTCATCCGTTTACTCCGATCGCAGTGCGACTGAACTGTTTAGGGCGAACTGTTTACGCGCACGTGCAATTAGGCTACCCACGTAATTCTCTTTCAGTGAAAGTGTTTGGGCGATCTCGCGATATGAAAGCCCCTGGTGTCGCAGCAGCAAGCAACTTCTCATCGGCTCTTTGATTTTATCCAGTGCTCGCCTCGCCGCTTCGAGCTCCGGTCCGCAGTCAGTTGCGGCGAAGTGTTTACTAGTGCTTCTTTGATAATTCGCGTCGCGTGCCAAGGCGCGATTACGGCCGCGAATTGTGTTGCGCGCTTCGTTCAGCGTGACCCTTAATAACCACGGTCGAAGTAACTCGTCGCGAGGCGCTGAATCCAGATGGCGAAAGAGCTTGAGAAAAACCTCCTGGGTAACCTCTTCGGCCAGGGCTGAATCACGCACTACCGCCCGCGCGGTCGAAAAGACTGCGCGGTGATGAAGCGTGAACGCTTCATCAAAACTTAACGCGGTGTCATGCGGTTCAGCTTGGGCTGAGACTGAATCGATGGCGGTTTGGACTCCGAGGCGCATAATTCCAAGTTGGGAACACCGGCGAGGCCTGATTTGTGGCAAATCTTGCTTTACTCGTATCGCAACGACACTATCACGTCAACTTTGGACGAGGAGCGGGGTGACTCCTGGTTCATTTTGGAGGTTATTACGAAGAGCGATCCACGAATTACACGAAACGAAACGACGTTCCGGACGAAAAATTATTGACAGCATGTGGGTTGGAAGGTTAGAAAGTGCCGCCCTGACTGGCCCGTTCAAAGTTTCGAGGTAAAAAGGAGAGTTCAATGAAGAAAGCCATTAGCGTGTTGTCGTTGTCGGCCGTGACCCTGGTTCTGGTTTTAGTGACGCTCTTTGGTATGCCAACGATGGCGTCAAGCAGTGCAACGCTCGACTCGAAATATAGAGTGTTTTGTGCCAACAACAAGATTGAGATTGAACAGCGCACGGTGGAGCAACAAAAGAATGCGCGTGGTTCCAACGTCTGTATGTTGGGTGAATTTGATTATCTTTCCGATGCCGAGAAACACGCCGAATCACACGGTGGTAAAGGCGCTGATTGTAAGTGCCCGTGAAAGTTCGAATGTGAGTACAAAAGGTTTGAGCCCGGTTGGAAGACAACCGGGCTTTTTCATGATCTAAAAACCAAGATTTACCATATATCATTTCAAATTTTTCATTTGTCATTTGACAGAGCGGAAGCAGTCCCCAAGGCCCAAAGTCCAAGGTCCAATATCAAGAGCTTTTCAGGCTAAACAGACATTGGACATTGGACATTGGACCTTCCGTCTTACGGGTAAGTCGGCGGCGGGTAGAGGGTGTTGCGGACGGCGTCAACGCTGGCGATCCAGGCGTCTACTTCGCTGCGGTTTGGCATCGGAGCACGGCCCATGATGACTTCAATGGCCCGCAAAGCCGCCGCCACGTTTGCGTTTCCGTAACCCTGCTGCGTGTAGTAGAGCGGCGTGTTTGGAATGACTACCGGATCGTAGAGCCAGGTATCAGGGTTGAACTCCTCAGGGTGTGACGTCTTGTAGACCGCGTCCTGTAACTCAGTTCGTGCGAGCACACCGTCTGCAATTAAACCTTTTGCGATTCCAGATGGACCATACGCCGGCACAAGCTTGCCGTCGGCTGTCGTATGAATGCCCTCAACCGCGTCGCCCAGGCTGCGTCGTGCGGCAAGTAACACGCGGGAGAAAACCCCTGCGGTCACAGGTGTGGCGTTGCTCGTGCCGCCGAATTCCACTTCACCCGAGAAGCTGAATGGATCGGCAGCGGGCCAGTGAAGCCCATACGACGAGATGTCCGCCGGCACGGAGTGCCAGCCATAGTCCTGTTCATTCCGAGCACTCACGGCGCCGACGGTGACGACCCACGATGGGCCAGACGTAGGACGGAGACTTGAATATCGATCGGCGGCAACGCCCGTACGAGATAGTCCGTTGCCTGCGGAGAAGAGAGCGGTGCGACCGTCGCGCAAAACAAACGGCGCGGTGTAGCGATACTCACGACCGCACCAGACGTCGCCCACGCTGTCAACCGTTTCGTCTCCAGAGTCGGTGCACGGCACCGAGGCCGCGTCTCCATAAGAGCCGGAGATGAAGTCAATCCACGGCTGCTCAGAGGCCCACTTCACGCCCGCGTCGCCGAGCCCTTCGACGATCACGATCAGTGCATCCGGATTCGAACCGTAGGGCGCGCCCTTGGTCGAGAGAGCTCCACCGCCGGAGACTGATGTCGTACCAGTGCCGTGACCGTCGTCATCGATGATTGGACGGCTCGGGAGTCCATTCGGCGGCGTTCCCGCATAGTCGGCGACTGAGTAAGCGCCAATGACGTTGGTTCCGGGGATCCAGTAGAGCTTGCGCTCGGCGACCTGGCCCCATACTGGGCCATCATCGTTGGTGCGGGCAGTCACGTAATCGGCCGCGTTGAAGCTCAAGCCCAAAGCAGGTGCGTCCTTCGGGAAGCCTTCAACGTAGTTGCTGGGGTGAATTGTGTACTCCGGCCGCCGGTAAGCGACGTGGTACGGGTTGATGCCGGTGTCAACAACCGCGATGACCACATGCGACTTCGACGCGAGTCGTTTGGCCCACTGCTTCACGCGATCCTCTTCGAAGCCGAAGTTCGGGTAGATGCCCGGTGCGGCCGGGAGCGCCGCAGGCTTAAGTCCACCCGGGTGCTCGCGAGAAACGGACGGCGGATACGCGCGGAAGTTAAACGTTCCGTTCGCGCCATTGAAAAGCGTGACGATGGCAAATCGGGCACCGTCGGGAATCGTTCCCGCTTCACCGCCGATCTTTCGTGTGGCTATGGTCGCCGACGAGACTACCGGATTGAAGCTGGCGTAGAACGCGATGTCAAAATCCTCAAGCCCTGTCGTGCCCGACACCCTATCGAGCGTGAAGCTGCCGCCGTCTGTGCCCTCTGCTAGCTCGAACGTGTAGCCAACGTGCCCATTCGATCCGGCGGCGGCCCAAACCTGGCGTTGCCCGCCTGGCCACGAGCTATAAGTCGCGTCGGTTGCGAAGCGTAAAGGGATGACGATTGTGCCTTCCACGTCCTGGACGGGCGCGCTCGCGGCTTGTCCCAAAGGCGCGAATAGCGCCGAAATACTCATCACCGACGCAATCATGAGCACAACGGCAAACAGGAACCTCTTACTGTTTAACTTTGACATCTCTCCCCGCTCCTTCTCCTTTTAAATAAGAACAGGTTCAGGATATGGATTGGGGTTGAGGAATTCTTGAGTTGGAGTGGGAGGCTACATTGTGAAGTGCTTGTTGATAGGTTGCGAAGCGCTTGTGGGAGAATAATTCGTGTTATTTCGTGGATCATCTTTAGAATTGCTCCAAAGCAACCCACGAAATTCACGAATTACACGAACTAGCACTGAAAGGTTTGCTCCCTTCTCCGCTTGGGAGAAGGGTTGGGGAAGAGGGCTTGGCGCGAACAGTTTTTACTAATGACTTGGAGGATCCACTCAAGATTGAGTGGATCCTTCCAGAATTCTTTCTTTTTGTAGGCTCAGGCCCTCCCTAACCTCCCAGAGGGAGGGAACAAAAATCCCAAAGGGAGGGAACAAAAATCCCAGAACAAAACCTATCCACGAATTCCACGAAACACACCTATCCACGAATTCCACGAAACACACGAAATATCACGAAACCTGTTGAACTCAACTCTTGAGGCGAAGCTGCAGAGGAACTACTTCTTCCCGAAGGTTAGTACGACCCCGAAGGCGAGGCGGCCGCGGTGGTGCGATTCACCAAAAAAGGTTGGACGGAAGTAGTCAATCTGGATGGCACGAACCGCAACGCGCTCATTCACCTTTATATCCAAGCCACCACCCACCGCAGAGCTGAAGCCGGTGTCAGACTCGTGTAACCGTTGGCCTGCGATGATTGCGGTTTGGTGAAAGCGTGTCGCACCCAACAGTCCATATATAAAAGGAGTGAATCTCTTGCCGCGAAACGCGTAACGAGGGCCAAAGAGAAATGAGTGTGCATCCTGGTCGATGCGAATGGGCCCGGCAACCTCGCTTCCGTAATGACCACTAAAGTCGGACGTTATGCCAAATCCCTTTGTAACATTTCCAGTAACAGAAGCATTCCAGCCATGAAAGTTCCCGCCAGACCATGAGTACCCGCCGAACACTTCCACTTTTGGAGCATCCTGCGCCATAGCCGACACGAAGGTCAGACAAACCAAACAGATCGAATAAAGGACTTTTCTCGACATCGTTTTTCTCCTCTTAAGGTTTCCCGGACAGTTGAAGAAGGCGCCAGTCGGCAACTTCTCACATGAGTCCCACGTCGGGTCCGGATTGAGCCAGCTTGAAAGGAAAAACCTGGGGAGATGTCGGCTGGTCTGCATGACCAAAGTGGTGCCCGCTGATTACGCCGCATTACGGCCTCGACGTCGCCCTGACTTATATAGAAGGCGTGCGGAGTTATAGATCAGAACCGTTAAAGAGGAATGTGAGACACGGAGAGGCGGGGCTTTGCCTCAAAAGTCGAACAAGAGGAAGTTCGTGTTATTTCGTGTGTTTCGTGCATTTCGTGGATCGTACTAGTTGCAGCCTAAAAACGGATCCACGAAAAACACGAATTACACGAAACGTGTTGAATTCGACTTTTTGGGGCAAAGCCGAGAGGCAGAGATCTCAGGATCCACCGTTGTTGGAGCTGCGGAACTCTGAGGGAGTCGTCCTGGCGTGTTTTTTGAACGCAGTATTGAAGGCGGATTTCGAATTGAAGCCAACCTCTTCAGACACAGCCAGAATTGAATAGTGCTTCTTCGCCGTGTCGACCAGCATCTTTTTGGCTTCTTCGATCCGGTAGGCGTTTATGAAGTCGATAAAGCTTTGGTTGAGTTGTTCGTTGATTGTTTGCGAAAGGTGATGAGGTGAAATGGATACAGCCTTGGCTAGTTTCTGGAGTGTCAAGTCGCTGTCGAGGTAGGGTTTCTCGGTATTCATAAGATCGAGGACCCTTTGACGATAAGCGCTCGCGCGTTCAATTGTCAGCGTTGACCCTTGATATCGCGGCGACGGCGAGGCATTCGGGCCCGTCAGTATTTCCGGTCTTCTTAATCCAAGATAAGCCATCGCATAAACAAACAGCGACAAACTGGCCGGAATGGTTAAGTCTACAGTCTCGGTGTTGAAGGCAGGGTAGATTGTTGTGATTGCGAATTTAAGGGAGCCGATGACCCAAACCGCAGTAAGGGTTATCAACATGAATCGAATTTGAAAAAGGACCGATTGTTGAGCTGGCGACGTTTCGCGTTTCAGGTTTTTCGTGTAGGTAACGAGCGTCGAAGCGATCAGCGAAAGGTAGACGATAAACTGAACGATTAACGTCGTAGATCTAATCTGGCTCCATCGCTTCCAATAATCAAAATTTGACCCGACCGAAATGAGTTTGGCTTCGGCGCCCTGGAAATAAAAAGGCAGCAGTAAAACGAGACACAACGCGAAGGGAATGAAATGCAAAAGATGTTTCTTGCTCAGACCGCTGCGCCCCTTGATAAGCGTCCTTATATAAAGAAAGAGCAAGGGAGCTCCCGCGAGGGTGAATGGGTCCTGAATTTTCAGGAAATGCGGATACTGCACAATAAACCGGTCCGACGCCATGGTTGAACCGCCGACGCCGATAGCTATAACGATTACAAACGCGGCGAGTAACCGGTTCGCAATGGTGTTGGCGCGTTTGACTGTGAGCAACG
>DATEPF010000375.1:0-3682 GCA_035273325.1 Pyrinomonadaceae bacterium
TGGATCTTGTCTTCCCGGATGTTGTTTCTGATCGCCGAGTTGGGAAGCATGAGTTCGATAGCCATGACGCGGCCAGATCCGTCAGCTTTTGGTAAGAGCTGCTGGCAGCAGACACCGAGTAAAATGTTGCTCAGTTGAGTACGAATTTGAGCCTGTTGATTAGCCGGGAAGACGTCGATAATTCTGGTGATAGTGGAGGCTGCCGTATTGGTGTGAAGAGTGGCGAAAGTTAAATGTCCGGTTTCTGCGATGCGCAGGGCCGATTCTATCGTTTCAAGATCCCGCAGTTCGCCGATCAGCACTATGTTCGGATCTTGTCGTAATCCGGCGTGAAGCGCATCGGGAAAGCTTGCGGTGTTAGGTCCTACCTCACGCTGATTTACCAAACACCTCTTATGACCGTGAATGAATTCGATTGGGTCCTCAATCGTGAGGATGTGTGCTGGACGCTCACGGTTAATCTTGTCCAGCAGGGCGGCGAGTGTAGTGGATTTGCCAGAGCCGGTCGGGCCGGTAATGAGGACCAGGCCGTGTGGTCTATCGCAAAGTTCAATGAGTGAGCTGGGCAGGTTGAGTTTATCGGCGAGAACGACATCGAAGGGTATCGCTCGAAAGACAATGGCGATGCCGTTACGTTGATCAAATACATTCACGCGAAAGCGGGAAAGCCCCTGGACGCCGAAAGAGAGATCTATTTGGTGACGATCTTCGAAGTCGGCTTTCTGCGTGTGACTCATGAAACTGTAGGCGTAGGTCTTTGTGTCTTCGGCCGTGAGACTCGGGTAGTCGGAGAGTTCGCACAGATCGCCGTTAACTCGGACGCGAGGCGGTGAGTTAGTAGTTATATGTAAGTCTGAGCCGTTAAGGTTGATTAACAACTGTAGTAGCTCAGTAAGTTTGGGAGTGGGTTCACGAAAGTCGTTTGTTTGCATGGTGTGAATAGAGACTGAGCGATTCATGGTTGGACCAGATACTGGCTGCGCAGCCGTTCCCAGTCGGTTGGTTCTATCTTGGCGAAGGCGTCGACGACGGCGGGATCGAATTGAATGCCACTGAATTTAAGTATTTCCTCGAGGGCGTCCTGATACTGTCGGCCACGTCGATAAACGCGATCGGAGGTAATGGCGTCGAAGGTGTCGGCAACAGCGAAGATGCGTGCGCCGAGGCAGATCTGTTCACCCTTCAGACCAAGTGGGTAGCCTTCACCATTCCATTGTTCATGGTGCTGTCCGACAATGAGTGCGGCGGCTTCGGGCAACCGGTCTTTCATGGCGCGCACCATTTCTTGTCCTTTGACTGGATGAATACGCATGATGGCCCACTCGTCGTCAGTCAATGGCGCGGGTTTTTTCAAGACATGATCGGGTACTGCTATCTTGCCGATGTCGTGGAGGCGGGCGCCAAGTTCGAGAGAAATCAGATCACACCCGGACATACCAAGCTCCTGTCCGAGGTGGACGCTGAAAGCGACGACGCGTTCGGCGTGACCTTCAGTCTCCTTGTCCCTCGCATCCAGCGCGAGCGCGAACGCTCGAGCGGCTGTATTCCAGTCGTTCGCATTGGTGTGCGTTTGAACGGCTGCCATGGCTTGTCGTGTGATGGTCCGTGAAACGGCATTAATGAGATCTTTGTGATTGAAGGGTTTGATAAGGTAATCAGCGGCGCCGGCGCGGTGGGCTTCGACCGCGATTTGTATTTCGCAGCTCGCGGTCATAAAAATGACTGGCAAATTGGGATGAATCTTGAAGGCATGTTTCATCAGGTCAATCCCATTCATGCCGCTCATGAGGACATCACTAATCATTAGATCGAAGATGTAGTTGGGGTTGTTGAGAGTGATAAGCGCCTGACTTGCAGAACGTGCAGTGAGGCACTGGAAGCCGGCAGCATTTAGGGCGTCAGTTAGGGTATTAAGCACGGAAGGCTCGTCATCAACGACGAGCACTACGTGTTGTTTTTCTGCTGCCGCACCGGGAATAAAAGAGACATCAATAGTCAGTTGTCGGGAGGTTGCGGTTGTGCTGCTCATTGCTTTTTTACCTTTATTAGTGATTTGAACTGTGGCGATTAGCTGTGCAGAGTTACTGACGCTGAACCACGTCGGTTTGCCGTAACGCGAGTGGTTCGATCGGGCTGTTGACGTCCTGATTAGGCTCGACGGGGAGAATTGCGAGCGTTATTCGGCGCAGCCTCTTAAGCGGGTCTAAGGTTGTAACTCTCCAGGCACGGTAATAAACGACAGATGCGTTAGTGGGTGGGGTTTGATTCAAGCCGATGGTTAGGAAATCGGAGCCCGTATCGGAGGCGTGAGGGACTCGCACGATGCGATCGCAATTCGCTTGCGCGATGCAGAGGTTGCGGTCAAGTTGTACTGCTTCACCTTCTGCAAAGTTGTCTTGGCTCGCCTTTCCCTGGAATGGATTTCCGTCTGGTAGAAAGGAAGAGCCGGATGCTGCTAATGCATTCATGGCGATATGAGCTTGTTCGTCGGCTCGCCTGGCGCGCTCAACGAGAGCAAGATGTTCGACATGCACGCGAAAGAGTTGAGCGCCGGACAGAAGGATGATGGTAAGAACGAATAAGCCGATAATTGCTTCGATCAGACCGACTCCGCGTTGGCTCTCAGCTAAATGCGGGTGAGGGATTTCGGTATTGACGTGAATACCCGCAATCCAAGGGTTATGGACCAACGCAAGTTGCTTACATGATTCGACGCGGCTTTGAAGCGTCTGCCACAGTTGGTCGAAGTGTCCGACGTATGAGGTGACAGCAGAAATTAGAGTTTGTTTCGCGTTGCTTTTCATGGCGTTCTTCCTATTTCTTATTGGCAAGATCCCCGACGAGGGAAAAGAGCGGCCAATAGGCGGCGACAACAATCAACCCGATCACAACTCCAGCTATGATCAAAGTCAGAGGTTCTACAGTTTTGGATAATCGGGCGGTTGATTCCTGGACCCGGCGATCTACGAGACGTGCGTAATTGCCAAGTTGTGCGGCAAGGCGGCCTGTTCGTTCGCCTGTGGAGACTGCTGCCGCAAATTCATCGCCAAAGAGTCGAGCATAAGGAGTCATAGCCGTCGTTAGATCGAGTGCGCCGCTTCGAAATGATTCGCGGATAGCATCAAGTGATTCGCGATAGACAACATTGAGTGCGGCGGCGGACGCCTCGCGAAGAAACTCTGTGGGCGTGAGCACAGGCGCGAGAATGGACATCAGGTCGATTACGTGAGCTGCGTTGAATTCGCGTATGAGCTTTCCGATTAGTGGCCAATTGAGGCTCTTTCGTTGAAACCAGTCCTTGCCATTGTCAGTGCGCAACCAACGGATGAGCAGGACAATTCCTGCGATGAGAAGAGCCACCGTCATGACGCCATATAGGCTCACAAGGAAGTTGCTGAATCCCAGTAAGGCTCGTGTGAGCCACGGAAGTGAGGCGCCGGATGTAGGGTCCAGAAGCGCGTCATACATCTGGGCCATCGATGGAATAACAAAAAAACAGAGTAATATTGTTAAGGCAGTTGCGAGGGATAGAACGACTGACGGGTAGATGAGAGCACCTTTGACTTTTGCCATGTTCTCAGCCGTGAGTAACTGACGTTCGCCATACTTTGAGAGCATATCGGAGGGATCGCCTTTGGTAGTGCCCACACGAATAATGTGACGGAAGGCATCCGGAAATACG
>DATEPF010000376.1:0-17836 GCA_035273325.1 Pyrinomonadaceae bacterium
AGACTTGCGGGCCCAGTTAACTACCGGCGCGCCGATGTCGAGCGCCTTCGCACCCACAGTGCGTCGCACCGAGTTCATCAGCGTGTCGAATCTGGTTAAGACAAATCCCTGATCGTGTTCAGCCATCGTGTTAAGGGATGAGGGCGGAGGGATGAGGGATGACTGTTCTCTCCCTGCTAACCGCCTTCTTATGCTTAATAGTTTTTACCATGCTTACAAACATTGCAATTAACTCATTAATTTCCGTTTCGAGAGGCTCTAGCCGTGAGGAAGAAATAATCTCCGCCTGTGACAGTAACTCCACCCAGTAAAGCGTTTCGTCAAGCTCCTGGAGAGCGCCTTCAATTTTGCTTATGAAATCAGCATCGGATTTTGCGCGGCATGCCTCGCGATAATGGGCTCCGACGGAAGTGCCTGACCTCAGAATCTGTTTACCGATTACCTGAGCTTCAGTTGTTTTGGGTAGTGCCGCATACAACTTGACGATTCGCAAGCGAACTCACCTGTGCGCTTCCGCAAATCCTGTCGGCCCGCGCTTTCATCCCTCATCCCTCCGCCCTCATCCCTCCGTCATGCCCATTCTAATGCACGCTTTCGCCAGGCGTAATAGTAACCGACCACCAAAATGCCGATGAAGACAAACATCTCGATCAGGGCAAACTTAGTAAACGAGAAGTCGTCTCCCATAAAGATGATGGCCCAGGGCAACAGGAATATTGTTTCGACGTCGAAGATCAGAAATAGCATCGCCACGATGTAATAGCGCACCGTAAAACGCGAGTGCGCATCTGTCGTGGGATCGATGCCGCATTCATAGGGCCGCATCTTGCCCTTTCCATATTTAGCCGGCCGGAGAAATGTGCCGAGGACGATCGGCAGCACGGGAAAGATGATGGCCACCATGAAAAAGATCATTACCGGCCAATAAGCCGTAATGGGTGAACCGATGTTTGCGGTCGAAGACGCCTGAAGGAACATCATGTGACGCAACTGTTAGTTTGCGGTTTCTTGATTAGTGATTTGCGGAACAAGAGCGCGAAAATCTTATGCGCGCTCCAATGTTATGTCAACGTATTGCTTTCGTGCGTTTCGTGTCATTCGTGGATCGTTTGCATGGCGAAAAAAGACGGTCCACGAATTACACGACATGCACGAAAATAAGAAATGCTAATGCAGTTTGCCACCGGCCTCGCCAGTCAGTAGCGCGATTGCGTGATTCAGCACCGGCGCAACTACCGCAAAGCTTTCTCGAACGCCTTTCGGTGAACCAGGCAAGTTGATAATCAAAGCCCCGCTACGAATGCCACAAACGCCACGAGAAATCATCGCCATCGGAGTTTTACTTAGCGTCTGCATGCGCATCGCTTCTGCAATGCCCGGCGCCTGGCGTTCAATCGCTGCCAAAGTGGCTTCAGGAGTGTTATCTCTCGGCGCAAAACCGGTCCCACCGGTGGTTATCACCAGGTTGACGTCATCACGATCGGCGGCTGTTCGAAGTAAGTCAGTTAACGGCTCAAGATCATCTGATACGATTTTCTTTTCCGCGATCTCAGCGCCAACGCTCTTTAATAAGTCTACTAACACCTCCCCGGATGAATCCTCCCGCTCGCCGCGCGAGCATGTGTCGCTAACAGTAATCACAAAAGCGCGAATCGGAGTTGTCATCTAACCTCCGGTCGCGGCCGCCGCGTGCATTTCCTGTAGAGATCGAACAACCGTTTTACCTGTGTCGCCGGAGGTGATCGCCTCAACTATCGCCTGCGCGCCAGTCATGGTAGTTACGCACGGCACGCTGTACTGCAACGCAGCCCGTCGAATCGCCTGTTCATCGAAGTGAGATGCACGCCCCAAAGGAGTGTTGATAACGAGCGCAATCTCGCCGGTTTTAATGCCGTCCACAATGTTCGGGCGTCCTTCATTGACCTTGAAAACTGTCTCCACTTCCAGCCCCACCTCGCGCAGACGCGACGCCGTTCCGAGCGTAGCCACGAGTTGAAACCCAAGCCGCGATAGCTTGCGCGCCAATACAACGGCCTGTCCCTTGTCAGAATCATTAACGCTGATGAAGGCCCGGCCCGTTTTAGGCAAACGCAGTCCAGCGCCCTCCATCGCCTTGCCGTACGCTTCGCCAAACGTATCGCCGACCCCCATCACTTCTCCGGTCGAGTGCATCTCCGGACTAAGGATTGGGTCCACTCCGGGAAATTTCACAAACGGAAATACGGGTGACTTGATAAAGAAACGGTTCACCGAAAGGTTAGAAGGTAAATCAAACTCAGCAAGAGGTTGACCCGCCATGACCAAAGCGGCAATGCGGGCGATTGGCACTCCCGTAGCCTTGGAAACAAAAGGAACGGTGCGCGAGGCACGCGGATTAACTTCCAGCACATAGACGCGATGTTCTTTGATCGCAAACTGAATGTTCATCAGTCCGCGTACGCCAAGCGCGGTGGCCAGCAGCCGCGTGTAGTGGCGCATCGTTTCAATGTGCTCGGGGTCAATCTTGATTGGCGGCAGTACACACGATGAATCGCCGGAGTGTATCCCTGCCTCTTCGATGTGCTCCTGAATAGCTGCGATCACGCAGGTCTTTTCATCAGCAAGTGCGTCGACGTCAAACTCTGCGGCACGTTCGAGAAATTTATCGATCAACACCGGGCGATCGGGTGTGAAGCCGACCGCGTTCCGCACGTACTTCTCGAGCGACTCGCCATCGTAAACAATCGCCATTGCCCTGCCGCCCAGAACGTAACTGGGCCGCACCAGCACCGGATAACCAATCTGCTCGGCAACCGCGAGGGCTTCTTCGACACTCGACGCCATTCCGTTTTCGGGTTGAGGTATACCCAGTTCGTTGAGTAAGGCACCGAAACGCTTCCGATCTTCAGCCAGGTCAATTGAATCGGCTGCCGTACCAATAATCGGGACGCCAGCGTTATGAAGTCGCATCGCGAGGTTAAGCGGAGTTTGCCCGCCAAACTGAACGATCACCCCCTCCGGCTTCTCGACGTCGACGATGTTCATCACGTCTTCGAACGTTAGTGGTTCAAAGTACAGACGATCAGAAGTGTCATAGTCAGTGGAAACAGTTTCCGGATTGCAGTTGACCATAATCGTTTCGAATCCGGCATCACGGAGGGCAAATGATGCGTGACAACAACAGTAATCAAACTCTATTCCCTGCCCGATCCGGTTCGGTCCGGAACCCAGGATCATGATCTTGCGATTATTGGTCGGTTCCGCTTCACTCTCAGTCTCGTAAGTCGAATAAAGATAAGGCGTGAACGATTCAAACTCTGCGCCGCAGGTATCGACGCGTTTGTAAACCGGAATGACACCAAGTTGTTTCCGATACTCACGCACCTCGTCCTCGTTTGTTTCCGTCAAATACGCAAGCCGGCGATCGGATAAAGCGACCTCTTTAAACTCACGCAGCATGTCTTCAGAAATCTCGCTGAGCTTGCGACCTTCGATTCCCTTTTGAATCTCCATCACCTCGTTAAGCTGCGACAAGAACCATGGATCGACCCGCGATAAGCGATAGATCTCCGCGATGGGCCATCCATGTTGGAGCGCATACGTAATGTATGAAAAACGCTGTGAATTAGGGCGGGCAAGCTTCCGCTGCAGCTCGTCGTCAGACACGTCCTCAAGGCGCAATGGCTTAACAGCTTCGAGTGAACGCAGACCTTTGAACAACGCTTCCTTGAACGTGCGTCCAATGGCCATGACTTCGCCGACGGATTTCATCTGCGTCCCGAGGACGTCTTCGGCCTCCCGAAACTTTTCGAAGTCCCACTTTGGAATTTTGGCAACCACATAATCGATGGTCGGTTCAAACGAAGCAGGCGTCTTCTGTGTAATGTCGTTGGGTATTTCGTCGAGCGTGTATCCAACCGCCAGCTTCGCAGCGATCTTCGCAATCGGAAACCCGGTGGCTTTCGACGCCAGCGCTGAGGAACGAGAAACGCGCGGGTTCATTTCAATGACGCGTACGTCGCCGTTCTCGGGATTGACGGCAAACTGAATATTTGAACCACCGGTCTCCACGCCCACCTTACGAATTACCGTAATCGACATGTCGCGAAGCCGTTGGTATTCCCAGTCAGTCAAGGTCTGAGCTGGAGCGACGGTGATCGAATCGCCCGTGTGGACACCCATCGGATCGAAGTTTTCAATCGAACAAATAATCACCACGTTGTCGGCGATGTCGCGCATCACCTCCAGCTCAAATTCCTTCCACCCCAGAATCGATTCCTCAATCAGCACTTCCTGCACCGGAGAGGCTGCGAGTCCGGCTGCAACAATCTCTTCAAACTCTTCCGGGTTGTAAGCGGTGCCACCACCGGATCCTCCCAGAGTGAACGACGGACGGATGATGGCCGGGTAACCAGTGGTCGCGACGATCTCTTCAGCTTCAGCGTGCGTCTTCGCAAAACCTCCCTGCGGCATTGGTAAACCAGCTTCGTCCATCGCCTGTTTGAACAGCATCCGATCTTCAGCGACGCGGATTGCCTCCCGCTTGGCGCCAATCATTTCCACAGCGCACTCAGCAAGGACGCCGGAATCATCGAGGGCAATTGCCAGGTTGAGGGCCGTCTGTCCTCCAACAGTGGGAAGGATAGCGTCCGGACGCTCTTTGCGAATGATGGCGCTGACTGCTTCGACCGTGAGGGGCTCGATGTAGGTTACGTTAGCTGTTTCAGGGTCAGTCATGATTGTCGCTGGATTCGAGTTAACCAGTACAACTTCATAACCTTCCTGGCGCAACGCCTTGCAGGCCTGAGTGCCTGAGTAATCAAACTCGCAAGCCTGACCGATAACGATGGGACCTGAACCGATGATTAGGATTTTGTGGATGTCAGTGCGCTTGGGCATTAAAACCTGATTCGACTTCGTGTTATTTCGTGTGTTTCGTGGATCGTGTTACGCAACCTAAAAAACGAACCCCGAATAACACGAACGGACTGGATTCAACTCCTGTTATCAGCTCTTTGTTCAATTCGCTTACGATAATCGTCGCCTTCAATTACAACCTTCTTGCACATCTCGTATAAACGGCTGCGCAGTGGAGCACCGATTCGTTCTTCCAGCGTGGTCAGGGCTTCGACACGAGGCGTGGCAAACGTGCGGCGTTTTGGTTCACCCGTTTCCGACTCACCGGTGGTGACGCGAGCTTCGTCGAAATAATTGGTGGTAAAGATGGTCAGCTTCTTTTGGTTGTAACGCGTGTTAATGATCTGATACAGCGTGTCGCGCACCCAATTCGTGGGAACCGTTGCACCCAACTCATCAAGCACCAGGACATCAGCTTGATACACCGGGGCCAGCACTCGCATCTCCGAACTTTGCGACACCGGGTTGTAGGAATCCTGGATCGCTTTTAAGAGCGAACCCGATTCATAAAACAAGCAAGCCGCGCCTTTCCGTTCTATCAACTCGCGCAGAATAGCTATTGCAAGGTGCGTTTTCCCGACACCCACCGCACCCATGAACAACAATCCAGTGTCGACGGCGGGATACTCGTCAACCAGACGGCTGGCAAAACTGTGTGCGAAGTACTGCGAATCGTTCTTGGGGTAATACGTGTGAAAAGAGCAATCACGAAACCGTGGTGGAATTCGCGCAGCATCCAATGAACGTGCGCCACGGTTAGTGCGCCGGCAATCACAAATGATTGCGCCCTTGGTTGGCTCGATACGAGTGCCGGTGCCAAAACAGATTGGGCACACTTCCTCCGCGGCTGACGAGCGTTTATTCATTCGAATAACTTTTGGATCTGATTTGTCCGACGACATCGATTTGCCTCAGGATTTTAACTCCAGCCCCTTCGTCTTATTTCGTGTGGTTCGTATTTCGTGGAATCTTTTTTTTTGCCAACAAAAAAGCGATCCACGAATTACACGAAAGGCCACCGGAATACTGAATTCAACTTTTGAGGCAAGGCTGATGTCATTCGGGAATGAAGTGCAAATCTATAAACTTTCGCGCGGATTATATCACCGGGGGAATACGCTGCAACGAATCTGGAAGATAACCGTGTTATTTCGAACAACAACCGAGTCTTATCTGCAATGTTGGATTTCATAAACAACCGCAGAGGCTTTTTGTGCAATCTAATGCTGTTTTCAATCCAGCACGGAGTGGATTATTGTTATGCAAAAGGGGTTTGCTTACGACGAGATGGATTTCTTCAGTTCATTACTGACCAAACTAGGCCTGCGCAAGGTCCGAGTTGACCGCCATCCTATCCGGGTTTTCTTGCTGGACGACGACACCCGCAGACATGAATGGTTTTCGAAACGGTTTAAGGGCGATCACGTTGATATCGCTGACGACGTTGCAGCGGCCCTTGAATACCTGAGCGCGAATTCTTACGACGCCATATTCCTGGACCATGACCTTCACCCGGAGCATTATCACGCCGATAGTCATGATGATGAACGAACCGGGTACGCAATCGCCTCCTGGCTGGCCGCGCATCCTGAATTACAACGTGCTTCCACGATCTTCGTGCACACCAGAAATGCCGATGGGGCCATTCGTATGGTCGAGGAGCTGCGGAAATCAGGCCGATCCGCCGACTACGTTCCGTTCCCTTACCTTTCGGAAAGAATCAAAAACTATTGGGCCCGATAAACCGCCGTTTTCAGCGTGTATTTGGGGGAAATGATGGTGGCCAGGGACGGAATCGAACCGCCGACGCCGGCCTTTTCAGGGCCGCGCTCTACCAACTGAGCTACCTGGCCAATTGGGTAGGAAAGAGCGCGTAGTATAGGGAGAGTTAAAAAGATCTGTCAAACGAGCCCCAAAAAACGCGTTTGGTTTGTGAGCGGTAGACTTTGTCTAATTAGTCACAAAAATTCGTTGACTCGTAAAGAACGCGGTGTATAATCCGTCCCGTTGAGGATGGGGTTGACGCCCAAACGTCAGTCCAAGTTGCAAAACGACATCCGATTCAAAATTGATAGTGCCCGCCAGTGCCAGCTCGGCCGCCGATCGCGCCCCCCGCAGTCGCTACCTTCGAGCTGGCACAGCCTTTTTCAGGCTCCTGTTTTTCTCATCATCTACCCACTAATTCCCGCTCTCTTAATCAATTCCCCGCGTTCGCGCTCTGCGTCCGACAGCACTTGGCCCTCATCTAGCGTCATCAGCTTCCGTTCACGCATCACCACGAACCCATCGATCAGGACGGTGCGGACGTCAGCCGCTTCAGCAGAATAAACCACAGCTGATACCAGATTTCTTGCACTGGGGACCGCGTGGAGCGTGTCGAGGTTCACTACCATGAGGTCGGCCCTCTTTCCCGCTTCCAGACTTCCAAGTTCATCCCCTTGCCCCAAAGCCGCGGCGCCATCGATTGTCGCCATCCGGAGAGCTTGATTAGCATCGAGAGCTTCTGGCCCGTGCAAAACTTTTTGTAACAGGGACATGGTGCGCATTTCGGTGAACATGTCGAGGCGATTGTTGCAGGCTGCTCCGTCGGCCCCGAGCGAAACTGAAACGCCCCGATCAACCATCGATTTCACCGGCGCAATGCCCGATCCAAGCTTGAGATTTGACGACGGGCAGTGTGAAACGTGCGTCTTCGTTTGCGCCAGGATTTCGAACTCTTGATCATCCAGATGTACGCAATGGGCGAAAACGGCGTGAGGTCCCGTCAATCCAACCGAATCGAGATACCGAACATTACTTAAGCCCGTCGAAGCTTGCACAATCTCGCATTCATTTTTGTTTTCCGACGCGTGAGTGTGAATCATAACGCCGTGCGTTTTTGCGAGGGCGGCTACTCTTTTCAGCAACTCATTCGTACAGCTTAGAGCGAATCGCGGCGCGAAACAGTAGCGAATACGATCGTCAGCCCGGCCGTGCCATTCCTTCAGCAAACGCAGCGATTCGTTGATTGATGCGTCTGTATCTTCACGCAAACCTGCCGGCACTTCATCGCCGTGGTCCATCATGCACTTGCCGACCGTGGCCCGGAACCCCGAGGCGTCGACGGCCTTGAAAACCTGTTCGGTATGATTCACCGTCTCCATGGTTAACGCCGAAGTAGTGCCACCTTTGATGAGCTCTGCGATTCCGAGACGAGCGGAAGCTGCGATCGACTGCGCGTTGTGCGCAGCCTCCATTGGCCACACGCGTTTTTTCAACCAATCAAGCAATGAAAGATCGTCTGCGGCCCCGCGAAAGAGTGTCTGGCAAAGATGTACGTGCGTTTGGACAAAGCCTGGCAGCACCGCGCAACCAGAGGCCTCAATAATCTCGTCAGCACTGTCGCCCACGTCTCCCACGGCCGCGATTCTGCCGTCATGGATCAAAACGTCGCCACGCAGGATCGTATTGCGCGCGTCGAGAGTGATGACGGTGCCACCTCTGATGAGAATAGATTTCATCGTGAGTTCAAAAGCGTAAAGCGAAGGATTATCAGTTTAGAGTTAAGGGTGTGTAAAGCCTCTATACAAAGAAGTGCACTATGAATCTCTGTGGGTCGAGAAATGCAGAACCGCGCGCGGTAGCAAGTGGATGCTGCACTCAACTCCGCCTTTCCTTGAGACTTTTGGCTAAGTTGAGAACTAACATCCGCTCGCTACCGCGCGCGGTTCTGCATTTTTCGACCCAGTACCTTCGAATGGCCCAGCCCTTGCTAAACCATACTTTCTGGAAATCCGACAAAAACTACTTCTTGTCGGCGGCAGCAGCCTTCGCATTCGCCGCCGGCGCCGGCTGTTCTTCGCGCACCTTCATCCCCAGCTTAACTTTCACTTCGCGCTCGATCTTCTTTAGCAAATCAGGGTTGTCTTTCAGAGACTGTTTTGAGTTTTCACGACCCTGACCGAGTCGATCGCCTTTATACGAGAACCACGCACCGCTCTTGTCGATCACACGGTGAGCAACTGCCAGATCCAACACGTCGCCTTCGCGCGAAATTCCTTCACCGTACATGATGTCAAACTCGCACTCGCGGAACGGTGGCGCCACTTTGTTCTTCGCAACTTTTACCCTGGTGCGGTTTCCTACCATGCGTTCCGCGTCCTTCAACGCCCCGATACGCCTGATATCGAGTCGCATTGAACTATAAAACTTGAGGGCCCTGCCGCCGGTCGTCGTTTCCGGACTACCAAACATGACGCCGATTTTTTCGCGAATCTGGTTGATAAAGATGAAACAGGTATTTGACTGCGCCACGATGGCCGTCAGTTTCCGCAATGCCTGCGACATGAGACGCGCCTGCAAGCCTGGCAAAGAGTCACCCATTTCACCGTCCAACTCCGCTCGCGGAACAAGTGCAGCGACAGAGTCGACTACAATCACGTCAACGCCATTCGAACGTACGAGCGCCTCAGCAATTTCAAGTGCCTGTTCGCCGGAGTCTGGTTGGGAAATAAGCAGCTGGTCGATGTCCACGCCCAGTTTGCCGGCATAGTCGGCATCCATCGCGTGTTCAGCGTCAATATAAGCAGCAACGCCTCCAGCCTTTTGCGCTTCAGCAACGATATGAAGAGCCAGAGTTGTTTTTCCCGAGCTCTCCGGGCCGTAGATTTCGATGATGCGCCCACGTGGAACACCGCCAATCCCAAGCGCCACATCCAAACTGATGGACGTCGTCGATATCGCCGGGATGTCGGACACTTCGCGTTCACCCAGCCGCATGATCGAGCCTTTGCCAAACTTCTTTTCTATGTTCGACAGTGCTGCCTCGACCGCTCTGCCGCGTTCTGTGCTTCGTTCTTCAGCCATAGATTGCATCTCTGTCTTTCCGCTCCTTTTTTCGCAGTTCGAGGCAAGAATTACTTTGCCTGCTCCCAGTGTGCGGGGAGCATAGCACAACGAACGCGAGAATGGAACACTGTTTCATGGTTGCAACAAAGAAATTGTTCGCCTTAATTTAGGCAAATAGATCTTCTAGTTTCTGACCCGTCCGCGTCTCCACTTGTTCTCGTAAAGATGGAATACCACCCGACGATTCATCTGTGGACATTCGTTCAACTCGCCACATTGGAAAGAACAGATCGCCCAAGCCGACAAACTCTTCTCCGTGAGCAGTTGCACGCAGCCAATCGTCGAAGGAATTCAAATCAAGTCCGCGCAGGAACACCCCGGCGCTGTTGATGTCGGAAACAATTCCCCAGCATTTCTCGCGTGGGGTGTGAAGCACTATGAGTACTGCAGTTCCTGGTTTAATCATGCCTGATGGACCATGGCGTAGGTCTCGTGCCGAAGTCCCAACCAGGTAATACCTTTCCAGAGTCTCGGCAGAGACTAGTGCAGTTGCTGCTATTCAACAATACCGCGCCGGATAACTACCAATTCCTGTTTATGCAAAGCTTTTAGCTAGCTTCACAGCTTCACTTACCGGCGGTGGCGGCAGTTCCTGCTCGCAAGTATTTATCAAACCACTCGATGTTGGTTTGTTTACTCTTCAGAATCATCTTAGGTTCATTCAACCCATGCGGCATGCGCGGAAAAGTAATCATGCGCACCGGTACATTCTGAACTTTCAACGCATTATAAAACTCATAACCCTGCGAGATAGGCACGCGCTCATCAGCTTCGCCATGTTGAATTAAGGACGGCGTGGTTACTCCTTTTGCATTAAACATCGCGGAGTGAGTTCGATAAATTTCCAGGTTCTCCCAGGGCTGGCTCCCGAAGTAGTCCGGGATGAAACTAGGAATATCGGCGGTGCCTATGAAACTCATCAGGTTGGTAACGGCAGCACCCACCGAAGCGGCCTTAAAGCGTTTCGTCTGCGTAATAACCCACGACGTCATGAATCCGCCGTAGCTCCAGCCCATCACCCCAAGACGCTCGGGATCTGCCACGCCCATCGCGATGACATGGTCCACTCCGGTCATCAAATCCTGATAATCGCCGCCGCCCCAGTCTTTGATATTTGCGAACCGAAACTTTTGACCGTAACCGGAAGAGCCGCGCGGGTTGGGTCGCAAAGAGGCGTAACCATTGGACGCAAACGTAGCAATCGGATAAGGGCCGCGACCGGCGATGAACGACTGTGTGAAGACTCCGGCAGGACCACCATGAATTACCAGTAACAACGGAACGCGCGTTCCCGCCTTGTAACCAACCGGGTAGGTCAGCAGTCCTTCCACTTCCTGACCGTCCTTACTCTTCCACTTGACGACTTCGGTTTTACCGAGCGGTGGCAGCGGCAGATCGGCATTCGCGCGACTGACCTGTACCGGCGCAAAATTTTGAATGCTGGTAACGTAAGCTTCCGCTGGTTTTTCGGACGACTGCATGGTGAAGCCGATCATGTTTCGGCTGTTGTTAAAAGAGACGCCACCGAGCACTTCATTCCCTTTGTTGATATCGGTGATGGAGCCGGACACGACATCTATCATCGCCAGCCGGCTGACGGTTCCGCGAGTCTCGGTAAAATAAATTCGTTTGCTGTCGGCTGACCAATCGATCACCGAAGGTTGCGCATCCAGAGTCTCTGACAACAAGCGCGGTGAACCGCCCTCTGACGGGATCACCGCGATTCGTCGATAGCCTGCCCATCGGGGAGGATCGTCTGACACGAGAAACGAAATCGACTTGCCGTCGGGCGAGAACGTGGGATCGGATTCCGCAGCATTGGTAGTAGCAAGGGACCTAACCGTTCCTGAAGCTATGTCGACTGCAAACAAGTCTGCACTAGGCCAATAATCGACTTTCGGCGTCTTTGTCCGGGTAAAGGCGATGGTTTTGCCGTCAGGTGACCAGTCAAAATCTCCTTCAATATTTCCTTCCTTACTCAAAACCCGCACCTCGCGTTTACCGTTCGCGTCCTTTTGAAGATTCACGAGGTTCAGACGATTCAGCTTTACGTTTTCATCAATCCACTTCCAATCGTCCTTGCCCTTGTTACTTTTCTCTTCGTCGTCAGTGGGCACATCGCGCATGACGAACGCGATGCGACTCCCGTCCGGCGACCAGGCAAAGTTACCTACCCCGCTCTTCACATCGGTAAGTTGCTCCGACTCACCGCCGGCAAGACGCAATACGTACAAGTTAGTTTTGCCGCTGCGGCCAGAGGTGAACGCGAACATCCTGCCATCCGGCGACCAGCGCGGGTTGTCGGAAGACTTTTCCGCATATGTCAGTTGCACCGGATCGCCGCCATCGCTGTTGGCCAGCCAGATTTGAGTAATAAACTCGCTTTTGTCGGGAGCCATGACGGGACTATTCACTGTGTACACAACTTTTTTTCCGTCGGGAGAAACGCGCACTGCGCCGACAGCCTTCACCTTCAATTCTAATTCAGGCGTCCACGCTGATTGCGCATGACTCGCCGCGAAACATGAGAACAACAGAACGAGAAAGGCGCACATTCTTTGGGCCAGGGGGCTAGGTAACATTGAACTGATCTCCTGTTTAAAGTAGGTCGGCCGACCGATTGACTTAGTCTAACGTTTCTTTTCAGCTTCTCGAAGAAACTCCACCATTTCCTGACGATTGTTTTTAGCAGCCCAGGCGGCGGCCGTCATTCCGTCGACGTCAGTCGCTCGCGGGTCAGCTCCTTTGTCGAGCAGGATCTGCGCGATCTCCTTGCGTCCAAACACGCCGGCCCACATCAAAGGAGTGCCGCCGAGTTTGTTTTTGATGTTGGGATCGCCGCCTTTACTCAACAGCAAATTAACAATGTCTACATTTCCGCGCTGCACGGCGATGTTAAGGGCCGTATCACCTTCTGAGTCCTGCTGATTCACATTGGCGCCTCGTTTGAGAAGATCTTCGACGGCTGGTTGACGCTGCCGCGCAACGAAACTAATCAGCGCGCTCGCGCCCCCCTCGCCTTGTGCGTTCACATCTAACTCGGGGCGCGCGACCAGGATGTTGGCAATCTCTTCACGTTCATTTTGCAAGGCTCGAAGTAGCGCCGTGAATCCCTTCTCATCTTTCTGATTTACGTCGGCGCCCCCTTGCAAAAGAGTGTTCACCATTTCCAGATCGCCGCGAGTGGCTGCGGAAATCAGTGCGGAGCCGCCGGTAGATGGTTCTTGTACATTCGGGTTCATCCCCGCTGCGATGAACGTGCGAACGGCGACTTCATCGCTTGTGCTGGCCGCTCTGAGGAATGATTTTTCGTCGTAGTCGTACCCGCGCAGCTTTAACACACCCTTCGACTGGTCGGGCGTCGGCTTTTCATCCCTTGCTGTGCAACTTGCGAACTGAAATAGCGTGACCGCGGAGACGATCAACAGGAACTGCCGGCGGAAGTTTGTTGAATGAATCATGGTTTACACGGAGCAACTACCGCGCGATTGATGCGTACCGGCTTGTTTGGTTTTTCGCCTTCACTCGGCGCCTGGTTGATCGTGTCGACAACTTCCATTCCTTTGGTTACTCGACCGAACGCGGAGAATTTACCATCCAGGTGTTGAGCGGCGCCGACCAGAATAAAGAAGTTTGTAGTCGCACTGTTTGCTTCTTCCGGACGCGCCATCGAAACGATGCCGCGCACGTGTTTTACGAGTCCAGGTTCGTCAGGGAGCTTGCGAGACATTCTCTTCGACAAAGCATGTCCCCACTTTTCGCTCGTGGCGAGATTCCCGCCCTGAATAACAAATCCTTTTACCACGCGCGCAAACGTCGTGGTGTCGAGTGCGCCAGTCGCGGCCAGGTTCAGAAAATTACGGACGCTTTCGGGAGCGACTTCAGGAATCATCTCCATTTCGATGAGGCCAGCTTCAGTTTCCAGCGAGACACACTGATCACGCATCTTTTCCACCGGAACACCGTCGAATGGCTCGGGAGTGTTGGCCACAACTTCGGCCGGACGGCTGTTCGCTTTCTTAGTTGGATCGGACTGTGTCGTCTCCTGCCCGCTCACCGACAAGAACGATGTAAGCATCACGACCGCGGATAACAATAAACGTTGATACTTCATTTCGTGTTGTTCGTAATTCGTGGATCGCCTTATCCTGGGCCGGTTTAAAAAGCGATCCACGAATTACACGAAACATACCAACCCGATTGTTACCACATCCGGCCCGACAACCACTGCCCACCGTCAACCACAAGAGTTTCACCATTAATAAAACTGGCCGCGTCTGAACAAAGAAACACTGCAGCAGTTTCGATGTCGCGGATGCGACCAAAGCGTCCAATTGGAATATTCTTTTTTAGTTTTTCCTTTATTGGCTCCGGCACGAGGCGTTTCATGCCTTCAGTATCTTCGATAGGTCCTGGCGCAATTCCATTCACGCGGATTCCGTATCGTCCCCACTCAACCGCCAGGTTGCGGGTTAGCGCATCCACCCCGGCTTTGGCTGCAGAAACGTGCAGTTGCATCGGGGTGCCGAGGTAATGAAGCGTTGCACTGATGTTTAGTATTTGGCCGCGGTTCTCTTTTAGCTGAGCAAACGCGGCGCGGCACACGTTAAACGTGCCTTTAAGATCGATATCAACGACAGTTCCGAATCCATTTGGCGAAAGCTCTTCAGCCTTACAAAGAAAATTTCCCGCCGCGCCATTTACAACAATATCGACTTTGCCAAATTTTTCCGACGTTGCCACCAACGCTTGCTCGACCTTTTCATAATCGCGAACGTCCGCGGCCACGGCAAAAGCCTCGCCCATATTTTGATTACCGGCACGCGCGTTGTTGATAGCAGCCGCGGCAGGTTCCAGGTTCTCAACCTTCCGGCTGACCAGCGCTACATTCGCGCCGGCTTCGGCTAACGCACGCGCGACGCCTCCAGTGATGCCGGTGCCGCCCCCGGTGACGAACGCCACACGGCCTTTCAGAATTCCATCATTGAAGATTTGGTTTGTCATTTGTTAGTGGGGTGGCCTTCGTGTTATTTCGTGCGATTCGTGTATTTCGTGGATCGTATCCCGTGCGACCAAAAACCGATCCACGAATCACACGAAATAACACGGAACAAATCAACCGGCGATGAATGGTCGCGACTGCACAATATAAATCTGACCGTTCATGTAAGCCCATTCAATGTCCTGGTCGCGGCTGCCAAAAACCCGCTTGATAGATCCGGCGGCTCGAACCAATCTGCGGATCACATCGTCAGTTAACACCACCCGTTCGCCGGTGATGGCAACTTCTTTCACTCCACCCTGGTCATCAAACGTCAGCAGACTGTCTTCCTCCGAGCGTGTTAGGACCTGAACCGCGTTGGCGCGTTGCCGAAAGATAATCTGTTCCGCTACCCGTTTTCCTTCGACCACCTTTATTCCCAAGCCGCGCTTGGCGCTGATGTAGATAGCACCACGGTTATCTTTGTCGAATGGATCGGCGGTAATCATTACACCAGAACTTTCAGAATTGATACCCTCCTGAAGCAACACAGCCATATAAACCTTCGAGTGATCAATCACGGCCCGCTCACGCGCCTCGTAAGCTTCAAAATTCCATAGCGATGCCCACACGGTCTTGATTGCCTCGAGTAACAGTCGCTCGTCCTTCACATTGGGAACCGTTGTGTATAGTCCGGCACCGCTGAAGTTTGGCAAGTCTTCTGTATTCGAGGAACTGCGGACAAACAACCCTTTGCCGGAATACTCACGGCGTACCCGCTGCGCAATCTCCCGGGCCAGCTTTTCATCAAATCTCCCCTTCTGAATACGATCACGAAGCGTGACGAGCTGTTGTTTACGGTAAACCGGATCGTGGACGAACTTCTGATCGTTCATCATTGAATAGATGAGGTCATCAAGTTTGTTAGCAGTGATGAACTGGTTGTAATAGTAAAACGGGACCGTAAAACCGTGGGGAACAATAATTCCGGGCAACCGCGCATTTAGCACTTCACCCAAATTTGCAGACTTACTACCAAATGCGATCGAGGATCGCGCGCGTTGTTGTGTCAGACTAAGCAGTCTTGTCTCGGTGAGATCGGAACGCGGACGCATTACATCCTGACGCTGCGCCAGACGTTGCTGATACTCGCGTAGCTGGTTCACCTCAGCCCGCTTGATCTCGTAACCATCACGCTTCGCTTCAAACGTTACCCACCAACCGTCGTACTGCTTCAACAACGCGTGTGCGTTCTTGATGTAAGCGTTGGGAATTCCCCATCCTTTTGCCAGCAGGTTAATGTGCGACAAGGGCGTGGACGGCCGCGACGTGATCACGCCGGCGACGGGCGGCAGATGGACCGGCACTTCGTCCAGCACGAGTATTTCGTTGAATCCAATCTCGACGTGTTCATCCAGTTTCGGAATCACGTGGACGCGGCCAATTCCCTTCGCTACGTTTAGCGCCTGATATTCCTGTTCTTTCGCGATGTCACTCTGCATGATCCGCTGCAGACCGGGAATGCTGCGCGACTGTTGATCCTGGCGAAGTGAATTGGGCTTGTAGGCGACCGGCGCAAAGAAACTCTTATTGATGACATCCGACGCAAGTTTGATCTGGTCAGTCGTAATCAGATCACCTTCCCACGACTCAAACGTCCAACGTTTCACGGGTGTCTGATAAGCAATGGTGCCCAGGATGAACCTGCGATTGGGATTCAGGTAGTTGTTTTGAAAAAATTCATTGCCGCGCTCGAGTGACAAATAGGTGCCGTTTACGAAGTCTTTATGAAACTTATAACGCCTGGTATTTACGTAATAAATGCGATTGCGTTCTTTCCGATCAATGACGAAGAGCACGTGCGGCAAAGCGTAGGGAGTGTCGGGATCGTAAGTGACTGCGAGCGTGTCAAATTCCGCTTGCGACCGGACGGCGGGCAGCGATCGGAGCGTATTGTCCTGCGCGCTGACGATCACCTCGCAGCTTACAAATAGCGTGGCGAAGATGGCTAAGATTGCACTTCGTGCGTACATAATGTGTTCGAATCGTTTCGTGATTCGTGTTTCAGCGAACGTTCAAAAGCGATCCACGAAATACACTAAACGTGTTTTCTCTCATCCAGCCGGGCTGTTCCACGCGGCGGTGACATCTGCGCTCTTTCTTTCGAGTAATTCTATCAAATCATCGATATGCCGTTGCTCTGTCAAAAAGCTGTTGATGTTGATACGTAACACACGACGCCCGTTCAGAACTGTCGTCGTGATCCAGGCTTCTCCACTGCGTTCAATCACCTGCTGGAGCTGCTGTTGCAAACTATCCTGTCCAACTCCGTCGGCGTCTTTGAACGTTTCCGGCAAGAACTTGAAACAACAGACCGCAGTCTCTACCTCGCCCACGCGTTGGAAATCTGTCATCTGATCAAGCCGCGAGGCCAGGTACTTAGTCAGGTCGATCTGGCGTTCTATGATCGCGGCATAACCGCGGCGTCCCATAAACTTCAAAGCCATCCACAGCTTCAACGAATTAAAGCGGCGCGTGCCCATCTGCCCATACCGGAAGAAATCAAACTCGACGTCGGCGCCTCCTCGATCTTCGTTTAAATATTCCGGCGTAATATCAAAAGCATCTCGCAGCACGTGACCGCCATCGCGCACCAGCACGGCGCCGCAAGCGAACGGCACAAACATCCATTTGTGCGGATCGAAGGTAATCGAATCGGCTAAAGCGATCCCCTTCAATTTGTCTTTATGCTGCACGGAAAATCGCAGCGTGCCGCCGTACGCGGCGTCAACGTGAAACCAACAATTCTGCTGCTGAGCAATCTGACCCACTTCCTCAAGTGGATCGATTACGCCCGTTGACGTAGTACCGGCGATCCCGATCACGCAGCACGGCGTAAAATCCTGCTCTCGATCAGAGGCAATGCGCTCGCGCAACGCAGTGGTACTTAAGTGGAACGTCTCGTCTGTTTCAACCTTGCGCAAACTATCGCGACCCAAACCGAGGATGTCCAGGCTACGTTCGACTGAAAAGTGAACCTGTTCAGAAGCGTATATGGTGAGACGCGGCGCA
>DATEPF010000377.1:0-14370 GCA_035273325.1 Pyrinomonadaceae bacterium
TTCGCGGAGCAGTCGGCTGCTTTTTCGTCTCGGAACATAACCTGAGGCTAACCGAAAATCAGAACGGAGAAAGATTCCCCCACGCGTCGGTCGTTAGAAATCCGTACCTGGTGCCGCCGGACGGACCCCTCGAGTGGCCCGGCGGTGAGGGTGACTGTTTGCGCCTGGCCTGCGTTGCGCGGTTGTATCTGTTGGACAAAGGTCAGGACATTCTGTTACGAGTGCTGGCAAAGGAGAAGTGGAAAAACCGTAATTTACACGTGTCGTTCTTTGGCCGCGGTATCAACCGCGAAGGCTTGTCAGATTTCGCCGCGAACTTGGGGCTAACGAACGTGTCGTTCGAAGGACAAACCACCGACGTGGTTGGCATTTGGAGAAACCACCACGCGTTGATCCTGCCGTCGCGAACCGAGGGGCTGCCATTATCGCTGGTCGAAGCAATGATGGCGGGGCGTCCCGGAATAGTCACGAAAGTGGGAGGCAACGCGGAAGTAGTCGAGGACGGTGTAACGGGTTTTCTGGCCGCCCCAGCTGAAGACCCCATCGACGAGGCGTTAGAGGAAGCGTGGAAGAGGAGGGACGAGCTGCGAGATATGGGGCTACTGGCGGCGCGCCGAATACGCGAACTGGTTCCGCCCAACCCGGCGGAACTCTTCGCAGAGAGGCTGCGGGAGATCGCTGGCACGCTGGCAGATTCGAAATCCAGCCGGGGTACTACCCGGCAAATAAGTGACGAGGGGCCAATCACCGAACAGACGCCGTTCACATAGGAGGCTCGACTGTTAACCAGGTGGAGTTTAACGGTTCTCCGGCATCCGGATAAGCGGAGACTTCGAATGCATGATTAAAGAATTAGTCTCAATCATCATTCCCACATACAACCGCGCCGAGTTTGTCGTCGAGGCTATTCGTAGCGCGAAAGCCCAGACCTACCCGCTGAAACAGATCATCGTCGTTGACGACGGCTCTTCTGACGAGACGGCGCAGCGCGTGGCGCAGGTCGAGGGAGTTCATTACATCTATCAGGAAAATCGCGGGCAGGGCGCCGCGCGCAACCACGGCCTCCGCCACGCGGAGGGCGAGTACATCGCATCGCTCGATTCGGACGATCTCTGGAATGCGGATTTTTTAAGCCGCAGCGTCGAATGCCTCGACGCCTTGGGGCTTGATTTCGTCTTCACTAACTGGGTGAAATGGAAGGACGGAAAATCATATTCGAGCGAATGGCAACAGAGGGGGAAGTGGAAGCCGTATCGCACGCGCCTTCATGGGGAATGGTCACTCCTCGATGCCACACAAGTGAGGAAGATGTTTCTCGAAATATGCCCAGCTCCCTCGTCTTCTCTTCTCATCCGTCGCGACTCAATCGTGTCGGGCTGGGGGGAGCATATGCGAATCGCTGACGATTGGTATCTGATACTGGAGATGGCCCTGCATCGCCGTTGCCGGGCTGCCTTCAGCATGACACCACGTTGGAAAAAGCGAACGGATGGGAGGAACGTTTACGACGGACAGCCCATCGTCGAGAGCGTTAGAGAACTTTATTTGCACGACTATCACTTTTTCAGGTCGGATTTTAGCTCGCGGCTGACGCGGCGAGAGAAATTGATTCTCCTGGAGCGCGAGACGAAATATCGCCTTCGTCTTCGCTTACATGAATGGATCGATAGTAATCTCGCGACCCGCGCTAAAATACCAGCGCTCGTCGCCCAACTCCGCAGCCTTAGTAGGCCGGCCCGTTAATAGCGGGAAACGGATCGGCGCAGATTGCCCAGAACAAATAGCAACGGCAGCGCGCTTTTTTAATGCGTAGACTTCTGTCCCCTCCCCCGGGCCTGATGGTCTTGTTGTGACTTTATGCTAAGCGGACGAGACATCATTCTGATCTCCAGCATCGAGTGGGATTTCAACTGGCAGGGGCACCAGGAAATCGCGCGGAGATTAGCTGAGGCCGGAAACCGGGTTCTCTTTATCGAGAACATGGGTGTGCGTGCGCCCGGCTTACATGATGCCAGGCGCGTCGCATCAAGATTTTCCCACTGGCTGAAGTCACTGCCGCGCGGCGGAGTACGCGAAGTCTCAAAGAACCTCTACGTCTGTTCACCTCTCATCCTGCCGCCATTCGGGTCGAAGCTTCGACATCGACTGAACCAGCGCGCGCTGCTGCCAATGATCCGGCGCATAGTCAGGAATTTAGGCTTCGATCCTGACATCATCTTAACGTTCCTCCCAACCGACACAGTCGCTTCACTTGTGCGAATGTTGCGAAAGCCCGAGGGAATCGTAATCTACTATTGCATCGCGGATTTTGCAGAGTTGGCGCCGCGGCCCGAGGACATACTCAAGAGTGAGCGGTCGATCATCGAGATGAGCGACGTCTTGTTCGCGCAGTCTCCACAACTCGCCAAGCACTGCTCGCAGAATGGTAAGACGATAGAGATTTTCCCATTCGGCGTTAACCTTGATCTCTTTGCCAAGGGGAACGGTCAACCGAACAATTCACCGGAGCACGATTCGATCTCCGCTTCGAACGACTCGGCTTTCGACTTCATGTCGAAACTCCCTCGGCCCATCATCGGTTACGTGGGAGGCATCCACAGGTTTTTCGATGCAAAGACGATGGCGGCAATGGCGCGCGCGCGACAGGACTGGTCGTGGGTTCTCGTCGGACCGCTTCAGACGTCGCCCCGTGAGTTGAAGGGATTACCCAATGTTCACCTGATTGGTCCACAGGCGCACGAGAAGTTGCCCGATTATATCCGACTCTTCGATGTCGGCATCGTGCCTTATTTGTCGAACCACTACACGGCGACTGTAGTACCTACCAAGATTAACGAATACCTCGCCATGGGTAAGCCCGTGGTTTCGACGAATCTTCCGGAAGTGAACAACTTCAATGGGAAACACGGGGTCATCATCACCTGCCCAAACCGCTCAGTGGAGTTCGTCGCAGCCATCGAAAAAGCACTTGACCCGTTTGCAGAAAAGGCCAACGCAGCTCATCGACGAACTGTGGCAGAGTTAAATGGTTGGCACGAACGGTCTGAGCGAATGAGTCTCGTAATAGAGCGGGAGTTACTGAAAAAACGCTCGCCCGCAAAGTATTGATTCTGCGCCGCAGGCAATCGCCACAATCACAGAAAACTGTGCGTACGTTCTGTTGGTTGGGAGTCGTATAGAAGTTCCACCGATCCCCATTCGCTCACCCAAAGGCCGAGCACCCGCACGTTTAAACGGTATTCGAGAATTTTTTCGACCGAGTCTTTGATCTGCTCGACATGTTCCTCCCTGGTGGCCGGATTTGCGGCACAAGTATCGTGTCCGGAAACTATCACCACCTTGGAAAAATGATGCTGCACTGAGAATGCAACCTTGCGCATCATGTCTTCAATCACTGGCCGCGGCCCGCTGCTGAAAACCTTGTCTGGGCCCGGCTCAGTAATCAAATCCACGTGGTCCACGTTGACGTGAAGTTTTACCCAATCAGTTACCGGACGCTGTACGCGGCCGTCGATACAGGTTATGGCAGTAGCAAAAGTGTCTTTCAGCATTTGTTCTATTGGTTAGCCTGCGCGCTACCGGCCTCGATGCCGATGACGCGGGCAATGGTGGGCCACATGTGTTCCGCCCAAAGTTCGTATCCCGGATCCGAAGGATGAAAGCCATCAGCAGAAAAATATTCAGGGTGCTGTGCCAGTTGCTCGTGCGTGATGCTGAAGACATCAAACACGATCACGCCATGACGGCCGGCAATTTCTTCCAGCTTTTGATTGAACAGGATAATGCGCTGTTGATATTCACTTCGCATTGTTGCCGGTATTCGGGGCGCACTCGAAATGTCAGGCAGGTTTGAAACCACGATCGTAGCTTTGGTCCCCTGTTTTAGTCTGGTAAGAATGGCGTCGTAGTTTTCGGCAAACTCTTCGAGCGCTAAACCGTGGCCGATGTCGTTGATACCGATGCCCAGTGTTACCAGGTTCGGATCGGCCGCGATGCCCCGTTCCAGCTGGCGACTCAAAACATCGCGCGTAGTTGCACCGCTAATGCAGAGATTCGTAATTGTTGAACCACGCCGCGCCGGCTCGATTCGTTTGAATAGGCGAGCCACATAACCGCCGTTGCGTGCTCCCACGCCCACGCCGGTTGAATCTCCCAAGGCAACGTAACGTATCGTTCCCGTGATTGTTGATGTCGGCATAACCGGTGATGCTTTCGCTGCAGGTGGTCCCTGCGGAACCACGTCTCCCAACTTACTTCCGGTGCAGGCCGCCAGCCCGATCAGAAAAACTGTGGCTGCCGGCGCGACCAAATTAATTGCACGTTGGGACCTCATCATTGTACAAACCCCGAGCCGCTCAGTGCCGGCAAACGCTGACGCATTCGCCGGCCCGGCTCAAACTTCTCGAATTTATGAAACTCAGATTGCGCTCGTGAGTTTATATAACCACACACTGAGTGCCCAAACGTCAAAGAGGTGAATCATATGTTCTCAATGCGACTCGCAACGGTGTGCTTCGTGGCCCTAATGTCATCGGGGGCGGTTCTCGCTCAGCGGCCGGGGCCGGAATTCCGCCGTCCTTTGCGATGTGAACCACTGGAACCCCGGACTAAGCTCGAGACACTCGAAGGGGATTACGAACGAGTTCTGATCAAGGGTTTTACTCAAGTCGCCACAATGAGGCTCCGTGGCACCGATGTCCGCATAGATGCTGTTGAACTGAAAGACAGTGGCACTGCGGTGCGCGCAACTGGCCTTGTCATAGCGATGCGGGAAACGTCAGGAGAACGTCCCAGCGAGAATCGATCATTTCTTGACTACGAAGAAATCGACTCTTTTCTTAGAGCGATGGATTTCTCGGCGAAAGTTAATGAAACAGTAACCAAGCTCGCGGGCTTTGAAGCCCGGTATCGAACCCGCGGCGATTTTGAACTTGTGGTCTTCAGGCAAGGTCGCGCAAGTGGCACCGCCGCGTCGGTTTCTACCGGCATATGTGATCGCGTGACCGGCTTACTGACGTTGGATGAGCTGGAATTATTGCGCGCGCACATTGTTGAAGCCAAAGCGCGTTTAGACGAGATCAAGTGATGTAATGTGCGACAAGCTTCAGCTTGTCGTATGTGCAATAAACTTTTTGGTTTTCGTGAGGCCGCGAGAACCTTGAAAGCATATCGCACACACAAAAGCCGCCAATGATGCTTAATCACTGGCGGCTTTTTGATGTAAGGAACTATTAGTTAGAACTGGCAACCTGAGTCGTCAGATTGAAAATCTGCCGGGCTTCAGCCGGTGTAACAACCGGGTGATAGGTCTTGCCATAGTTTGCAACGATCTTCTTAACGTAATTTTGCGTTTCGTTGTAAGGCGGTATGCCGTCGTATTTGTCGACTGCTCCTTCACCTGCGTTATATCCGGCAAGCGCGAGCTTCACATCACCGTTGAATCTCTTCAACAACCATTTCAAATACTTCGTGCCCGCTTCGATATTCGATGCCGAATCATATGGATCTTTGTTGCCGAAGCGCTTGGCAGTGGCCGGCATCAACTGCATCAGGCCCTGGGCCCCCACATGTGACACCGCTTTGTTCTTGTATCTGCTCTCCTGCTTGATCACCGCGTGAATGAACCGCGGATCCACACCAGCCTTGACGCCGGCGCGATAGATGGTCCAATCGAGATCGCAATCGCCGGACACCGGAATATCAGAAGGAATCGTTTCAACGAAACTCGCTGTAGGTGTGGCAGCAGGTGCAAGCACCGGACTGAAAAACAACCCTGTGAAATTCGTCAGGAAGAAGAGGGAAATGATGGCGAATGGGCCAAACTTGGCTGCGTGCAAACGACGAAACTTACGGGGAAACATCATATCTTTGATTCTCCATGTGAGCCCACGAGGGATGCTCGTGGCCAAAGTTATAAAGGGTAAAAACTAACTAGCTGCGCATGGTGGAACCGATTTTCAAAGAACGTATTGCACTTGAAATCGAAACCGTATCTCAGATGGAGAACGGGTGTCGAAGGTTGCTATTTGGTTACGATTATCACCGTTCAGTGTGACGCGCAAACCGTACCAAATCATGCACTTAGCACTGAATTGTAATGTTCTAAAGGTTATCGTTCAGGATGAAGGGATCGCGCAGAAATGACGCGAATCTGATGGGTTTTTTCAGAACATCCACGGTCTCTTTTCGAACGATTTCACATCAGTGCGATGCAGACGTTGCGCGAGGGTATGTTGCATTTGTTGCGACGACTGGGGCGTGCTCAAGAGTCGAAGAACACCTTTCGTGTTATTCGTGATCCGATCTTGACTGACAACCAACTACCGAACCGGCTCACGCAGCACCGCATCAGCCGCTATGGATGCGACTTGCGCCGCGCGTGGGTGCGCTTTTCGCAATCCTGCGATTTGCAGCAACGCTTCACCAGTGCGTGACAACATGCGAAATAGATCGCCTTCTTCAGCGCGCGTTTCACCCACCAGATCGGACCATTCCATCCCACTGGTCCAATGCGCCGTAGCCGCGGCAGCGGAAAAATTTAATTCGGGCGCCGGCTCAATTCCTTGTTTCCATTCTTCGTTGGAAACTGTAAAGGCAATTTCCTCGATCTCGGCAAGTGCTTTCACGAGCGGGTCTTCCAGCTCCAGTTCACCGTAGTCGCGATCTTCATCCGCTGTTAGTGCAGCAACAACTGCCGCGATCCGGGAAAAACTCAGATTGTTAAATAGACCATGCTCCAGCGCCTGGCCGATCAACAAAGGACGATCGACGTGCAGGTCTGCCAACCACCGGCCGCGTTCGGTAGTTTTCTCAGTGACAAAATCCAGGTAGCCAAACACCGAAAGCACGCGCGCTCGTTGTTCGAAAGGTTCCCAGACCTCGTCACGCAAACTCTCGATCCGCCGTGTAGTCTTGTGTAATTCATCCGCTTCCGCAAGTGCGCTCCAAAGTGTCTCCATACATCGCAGCTTCTCTTCGGCACTAAGGGTTTTGGGGAGAATGCTGTCCAGGGTGTCGTCGAACACTTTCAAAGCTTCGCTGTCCTGTGCATGAGCGTCTTTTAAACGCGGTTCATGTAACACTAACTCCCTGCCACGGGTTCTCACCTCTTCGAATGCCTCGTCAATAAACTCTTCTTTGACCCGATACGTGGGAGAGTAAACGCGGCCGATTCTTTCGACACCGAAGCTGGCGCTGCGACCATCCTCACGAATGCCGCGTACGTTCCCATCGCGCTTTTCCGTCACCAACACAAGTCGCCGGCCCGTCCGCCCAATCCCCACCACACGTCCAGGCTGCACTACTTCGTCCAGCCAGCGGTAGAAAACTTCCGCGCGCGTATGCGGCTTTGCGTCTTGAAGTTGAGAACGGGCACTCACCAGACGTTCAAACCCGGTCACCGACGCCAAACTCAAACCGCACTCCGATATGTTTAACTTCTCAACAATTCTCTGCTCGATTTCGCTTTTTAATCGTTCCAGCCGCACGATATCTGTGGCCGCGTTGCGGTGCGCAAAACTTCTTTCCGCGATCTGACGGACCTGTCCGAAATTTCCAAACGCGTCCAGCAAATTCAATAGCGTCGTGTACGTTGCGCGAAACTGCGATACCAACGGATCAGGAGATGATTTAAGTAACTCTGCAATTCTCTCCGGATCCTGGTGGATGCCGGGCGCGACCACCACGAATCCCACATTGTCCCGCCCGCGACGGCCGGCGCGGCCAGTCATCTGTTGTAACTCCGAAGCCGTCAGCGGACGCCAGCCCTGGTTACTTCGAGCATCGGCTACGGTCAGCACTACTGTTCGGGCAGGGAAATCAACGCCGGCGGCAACTGTCGCAGTGGCGAAGATCGCGTCGAGCAAGCCCGCGCTCATCAGTCTTTCAATTAACAGTTTCCAGGCCGGAATGTGTCCGGCATGATGCGAAGCCACTCCTCCCCTGATGATCGTGTCCCAATGACGATGTCCGCGGACCTCTGGGTTTTGCTCTACAAAGCTCCTCAGAAAATGACGCCGCTGGTCGCGTCTCTGATCGTTCGGATCACGGCGCATGGTGGCCGCTTCGGACGCCGCCTGATCACAACGCCGTCGCGTCGGCAAGAACACAATGGCCGGAAGGAGATTGTAGTTTTCCAGTGCCGTCAACAAGGTCGCGGGCGGCATTTCCGGCATGCTGAGCTTCATTCGTAGAATCTCCGGCGTGATCTTCTTCCAAACCGCTCGGATCTCTCGCTGCGATCCTGATGAGCCCTCTCGACCAAAACACGTACTTCCGCATTCAGCCGGCCGTGGTCATCAAGCAGGGGTAATAGTCTCTTGTCCGGCAACAGAAGCGCGGCGCGCAAAGGTACGGGCCGCGCACCCGGGCGGGTAACCACACCACACTTAACGCCACGTACTTCTTCGATCCATGAAGCAAACTGGTTTGCGTTGCCGATCGTGGCGGAGAGCAGCAAGAGACGAATCCGGGGTGGCGTCAATATGATCGCCTCTTCCCACACGTGACCACGGTCTTCGTCAGCGAGATAGTGCGCTTCGTCGAGGATTACCAGGTCCGTCCGCACGTCTGCTCCGCCGCGAAGTGAATCGAACAGTTGATTGCGATAGATTTCAGTCGTACCAACAATTAAGGGCGCATCAGAATTTTCTTTTCGATCTCCGGTGAGAATGCCGACTTGTGAGGCGCCGAACTCATCAGTGAACTCCTGATACTTGGAGTTGGTGAGTGCTTTGAGCGGTGTCGTATACCAGGCACGTTTGCCGGCACCAATTAATCTTCTGATTTCTTCACGCGCAATCCACGTCTTGCCGCTTCCTGTCGGCGCTGTAACCAGCACATCTTCAAACTCCAGCGCCGCCAGCGCTTCGGTTTGGAATGGATCGGGTTTGAAAGCGACTGTCCGAGGAGTACCTATCCCCTCCAGCAGCTTGCGAACATCCCGTGTCAGCGCCGGCGCCCCACCCGTATCGGAACGTTCTTCCCGGCGCTTGGTTTCAGACACACGGTCACCACGGCGGCTCTTGTTGCCACCGCCTCGCCTCTCGCGCGAGCCTCGATGTTTTGAACGCATTTGATTCTATTTTACTCCACAGGCCGCGGAGTGCGGATTCTGCTGACTGTTCGCGACGAAAATCGCACACTTTGAGCACTAGTGAGTCAAAGTGCTAAGTTATAACGTTACGCTTGTATGCCAACTCGCAACTGATCGGCGCGGGAACGCGTCTAAGTTCAGGAACATTAGCCCGTTTAGCTGCGTTTTATTTAAAGAATGGCCGAACTTTTCGAAAACATTGAGGTCAATAAGGACAGTTGGTGGCCGAAGCTAATGAAGCTTCTTGGCGGTTCGGTTGGACTGCACCTGTTGTTGCTACTGGCGGTGCTTTATGTCCCGGGACTGCGCGATGCATTCAATCTCGCGGTACTAGTCGCCGACGCTAGTTTTGTGGATAAGGATTATGAGCAGACGGTGATCGGCGAAGATATTCAGATGGTGGAAATCTCCGGAGAAAAATTCCGGTATCCGGACGGCTATTGGGCCGCAGAAGGACAACCTGTGGAGATGCCCGCCCCGATGCCGGATGTTCCGTTCACCGCGCAAGCCGCGCCGCTTACAAATTCATTTCCCGAACCAACGCCGTCTCCGACGCCGGATCTTTCGGCGACAGTAATTCCTTCGCCATCCCCGGTGACTAGTGCATCACCTGAACCGGTGGCACAGGCGAGCGCGAGTCCGTCTCCCAGCACTGGGGCGAAACTGTCGCCTGAGGAGGCGCAAAAGGAACTTGAGAAGACGGCAAAACAAAACAACCTTGATCTGCCTAAGGAAGGTGAGATCAATAAGAAGGCACTAAAAGACTTTGCCGCATATGCCAATGAGCTCAAGAACCAGGGCAAACTTGATCTCAACAAGCCGTTTGAAATTGTGATCGAAGCTGAACTGGACGAAAACGGTAAGTTGAAGAATCCGAAGTTTATTAAGAAAGAGGGCGACCCAAACCTTGTCGAGCTGTTCGGCCGCATGATAGCCGCATTGAACGACAGTGGCTTCCTGGTCTATTTGAAACCAATAGACAAAGACAATCCGGGCACCAAGGTAGTGTTCACTGTTAAGCAGGGAGAAAGCGACGTGCTCGCGTCAGTAGAATCTGAAGTTTCGTCAGACAGCAGTGCGCGCGTGCTTGCCAGTGCCTTCAACACCGCATTGGCCATCGGCGCCGATTCGCGCGCCGGCAAAGACGAAGAGGTGCTGCTCAGAAATACCACCGCATCCCCCAATGGAAAAAAGCTCGTATTCAACTTCACTATGCCGCGTCAAGCGGTGGTGGATCTAATCAAGAAGCAACTCGCGGCTTCCTAAACGCGTCGTGAACGCGGCAAAACCGCTGGCTTGCTAGCGTTCCTCACGCTCAACTAGAATCAACCGGACAAGTTTAAAAACCAGATTAAAAGTGCAGGTATCAGATCAGAATGAGTGTCGATAAATTCTTAACAAAAGTATTTGGTAGTAGTAATCAGAGGTTCCTCAAATCAGTCCAATCATTAGTTGTTGAAATCAACGAGCTTGAACCGGCCATCAAGAAGTTGTCGGACGAACAACTGCGGGCGAAAAGCACGGAATTCAAACAAAGAGTACAAACTGCTCTCGAGGGGATTACGGACAAAGAAGCACGCAAGGTTCGTGAGCGAGAAGTCTTAGACGAAATTTTGCCGGAAGCATTTGCGGTGGTACGGGAAGCCAGCGTGCGAAGTACCGGCATGCGTCACTTCGACGTTCAGTTGATCGGCGGCATCGTCCTACACCAGGGCAAGATTGCGGAGATGCGCACCGGCGAAGGCAAAACGCTGGTCGCGACACTTCCGTCTTACCTCAACGCTTTAACTGGCCGCGGCGGCGTACATGTGATTACGGTTAACGACTACCTCGCCTCGCGCGATGCCGAATGGATGGGACAGATTCATCGTTTCCTGGGTCTCGAAGTTGGTTGTATCCAGAATGACATGGACGACTTCGAACGTCAGACCGCCTACGCTGCTGACATAACCTACGGCACCAACAACGAGTTTGGTTTCGATTACCTCCGCGACAACATGAAGTTTGACCTCGCCACCTGTGTGCAACGTGGTCATTACTTCGCGATCGTTGACGAAGTGGACTCGATCCTGATCGATGAAGCCCGCACGCCGTTAATTATCTCAGGTCCATCAGACGAAGCGACGGACAAGTACTACAAAGCCGACGCGATCATCCCGCAGTTGAAAAAGGGTGAAGAAGTCGAAGGCAAGAAGACCGGCGATTACGTCGTTGACGAGAAGCAACATACTGCCGTGCTAACGGAGGACGGCGTCGATAAAGCGGAGCGTCTTCTGGGGGTCGGGAACCTTTACGACCCGTCCAACATGGAACTGCTTCACTGCGTGGAACAGGCGCTCAAAGCTCACACGCTTTATAAACTCGATCACCAGTATGTGGTGCAGGAAGGCGAAGTAATCATTGTCGACGACTTCACCGGACGTTTAATGAAAGGACGTCGTTGGTCTGACGGTTTGCACCAGGCCGTGGAGGCGAAGGAGGGTGTGAAGATTGAAAAAGAGAACCAAACCCTCGCGACCATCACGCTACAGAATTACTTTCGACTTTATGAAAAGCTGTCGGGCATGACCGGTACCGCGGAAACAGAAGCCGCGGAATTTCAGTCCACTTATAAGCTCGATGTGATTGTAATTCCCACGCATATGCCGATGGTCCGCACTGATCATTCCGACATGATCTACCGCACTTTGCCGGAGAAGTGGGACGCAGTGATCGAGGAGATCAAAGACTGTCACGATCGGGGCCAGCCAACGCTCGTCGGCACAGTGTCAGTTGAAAACTCCGAATTAATTTCCCGGAGGCTGCAGCGCGAATCGGTGCCGCACAACGTTTTGAACGCGAAGTATCACGAACGCGAAGCCGAGATAGTGGCGCAGGCCGGGCGTAAAGGGGCTGTCACGATCGCCACCAACATGGCCGGCCGCGGCACGGACATCCTGCTCGGCGGCAACCCGGATTTCATGGCGCGGGAGTTTTTGAAGAAGGAAGAAGTAGATCCCGATGAAGCGAACGACGAGCAGTGGAACACCGCCTTCGCGCGCGCGAAAAGGATTGTTGAAGAGGAACACAAGGAAGTAGTGGGCCTGGGTGGTTTACATATCCTCGGCACCGAGCGCCACGAGTCACGGCGTATCGACAATCAGCTGCGCGGCCGTGCGGGTCGCCAGGGCGATCCCGGTTCATCGCGCTTTTTCCTGTCGCTCGAAGATGACCTGATGCGCATCTTTGCCGGCGATAAGGTGAAGGCGTTGATGCAACGACTGGGAATGGAAAAGGGCGTTGCCATTGAATCCAAGATGGTCTCGAAGAGGATCGAATCGGCGCAGAAGTCGGTAGAGGGCCGCAACTTCGAATCACGCAAACATCTGCTCGAATACGACGACGTGATGAACAAGCAGCGTGAAACCATCTACGGTTTGCGCCGGCAGTTGATGGAAGAACCGGATCAACGTGAGTATTTGATGGGCGACCCGCCGTCCTCCGGTGTCGCGTACGATCTGCTTTCAGATTTGACCAAGCAGTATTTGAACCCGGAAATGCCGCCCGAAGATTGGGACACCGAAAATTACAACATCCAGATAAAGACCATCTACGATTTCGACCCCGAGACTCAGGGAATTAACTTCCAGAACTTTTCGTCGGAGGAAGTGGCGGACACAATCTGGGAGAAACTGAAAGTTAAATACGCAGAGAAAGAAAGGCAGATCGGCCCTGAAGCAATGCGCACCTATGAGCGCATCATCATGCTTAACATCATTGACGCGCAATGGAAGGACCACCTGCTCTCACTGGACCACCTGAAACAGGGCATTGGTCTTGTTGGGTATGGTCAAAAGGATCCGCTGGTCGAGTATAAGAAGCAAAGTTTTGATATGTTCCAGGCGATGCTGGACCGGATCGACACGACCACCATCCGTTCATTGTTCAACCTGCAGGTAGTCGCGGAGCAACCGCCCGAACAGTTGCAACAACGTCGCACGCGCCGGTCCACTTCAATGACATTTACCGGTCCCAATCAGGGTGCTGCCGCCGCCGGCGAGGAAGACGGAAAAGTGAAGACGGTCGTTCGCGATCAACCGAAGACAGGCCGTAACGAACCGTGCCCGTGTGGCTCCGGAAAGAAGTATAAAAAGTGTCACGGCGCTTAGCAGTGCTTACCAGAAACAGTTTTGCGACGGTCCTATTACTCGCGGCCGCATTATTCTTACCGCCAGTAGCAGGCGCACGGGATTCCCAAGCGCAACTAGCGCTGGAAAATAAACTCTCGCTTCAGTACGGCGCCATTCAGAAACAATTCCGTGTTCCTCCTCGTCAATCGGATTTTGCATCCCCCCGCGCAGCTCGCCGCGATTGGCAGAACTAGTTAACGCGCTTGTTTTCAGAAGCGGCCATTACTGTCGAAGAGATCCTAAAACTCAATCCTGCCAACGCTGATCTCTGGCGCGAACGTCTGGAAACTTTGCGGCTGTACGCACAACCGGTAAGTTCGCCCCGGCAGCGAATGATCTACGGTGCGAGTGAAGTCGACAAAAAAGCTAAGCTGGTCGAAACGCCGGTAGCGGTTTATACACAAGAAGCTCGCCAGGCGAAGGTAAAGGACGACGTCCGGCTTCGTTTAGTGCTCGCGGCCGACGGCACGGTCCGAAATATGTTTCCCATCAAGTCTGCAGGACACGCCTTGACGGAGTCCGCAGTTATCGCCGCGCAGCAGATTCAATTTGAACCCGCAGTAAAGGACGGCCGTCCAGTTTCGCAATTCGTAACCCTTGTTTACGATTTCAATAAAAAAGATGCGAAGCCAACAATACCTCGAACCGTTTTCTAGTCCTTCTCATTGGTTGAGTTCCCTATCCCCAACCTTTGCTCTGCCAGCTTTCTGAATTTTTCCGTCTCGTATTAGCAGTTGGAGTACACTTGATCGGCCGTCAGAACATCAGGTTTCTTCCCGACAATGAGCTCAAGCAGCAAGTCACAAAATCCAGCCGTGCGTGCCATTCTCGATGGAACAGCGCCACCGCAAGCGCGAATGGCTGCGGCAAGCGGTATGTTGCCCTTGCCACAATCGGATCTGCTTGAGGTGTTGGTTAACCTGAGGCAGGAAGATGATCCGAACATCGTCGAAGCAGCCACCGAGACGCTCGCTGAACAAGACGCGGAAGACCTGCTGGCTGCCGCAACGAACGACGACACCTCACCGACGGTCCTCGATTATCTGGCAACACTTTCAGACGAGCACAAGCAAATTCACGAAGCCGTGATCCTGAATCGGAACACCA
>DATEPF010000378.1:0-13318 GCA_035273325.1 Pyrinomonadaceae bacterium
CATTGAAGAAACTAACATTTTCAAACTCGTAACCAGCATTGATGAAGTTATGGTCCCCCAGACGAAAGTCAGTCTGTCCGTTCAGGGTGTGAATGCGTCCTTCGTCACGAGTATTTGTGGAACCGCCAAAGGGCTGAAAGCCCACGCCACCTGGCCCATTGCTATTTAGACGGCGCGTGGAAAGGCCCTGGTATGAAATTGAATATCCAAATCTGTCGTACGGACGCTGGGCAAAAGTTATTGCGCCGTTGAAAAACCGGCTAGCCGCTGAGGCATCCGGATCGTTGGCGTCAGGGATAAAGGTCGCGCCGTCAAGTTTTAACTGGGCGATCGGAATCCCTGCTTCATAACGCCGGAGCTCGGAAACTGGGAGAGGGCGCGCGTCGATAATGCCGGCCGGGGGCAACGCCCCGATTCCTTCCGGACTATTATTAATTTGCACGAAGGAAGTTCCAGAGAGAAACCGTCCAGACAGTGTTGTCGTGGGAGATAAACGGAAAAGAACCCGTCCCAGGCCGCTGGTGTTACGGGTCGCGTCATCGCCATCAATACCCCGGGTAACGTTCAAGTGCGTTAGTCCTCCGCTGTAAACAAAACGGCCCGAGCCTCCAGCGATCTGTGCGCGTCCACGAAACAGCCCCAGGCCCCCGCCCTCCAGTAAGAGGCTTCCACGGATTGGACCACCACCTTCATCCGTGACAATGTTGATTACACTTCCGATCGCATTAGTCCCGTAAAGAGAAGACCCAGAGCCCCGCAAAACCTCCAGCCGATCGACGTTTGTAATTAGAAAGTCGCTGAGGAAGCTGGTCGCTTCGCCGGTAGTCGCGTCGCGGAAACGATGCCCGTCAATCAGGACCGCTGTGTCCTGGTTACGCAGTCCACGGGATTTGATCGAAACAAGTTTGCCGGGCCCACCCAGCTGCTGAATGCGTAATCCGGGAACTGTGCGCAGAGCATCTGTAAGGGTCGATTCGTTGCGGTCTTCAATTTCGCGTGCATCAACCACTGAAACGGCTTTCGAAACTTCGTCCACCGGCTGCGCTGTATTCTGTGCCGTCACGACAACCTGTTCGTTAACGCCGGCGAGCGCTAGCGAAAGCTCGACCGTTCGATTCGAGGCCCGATCCACACTTACTGCCCGGGTAGCGGAGCGCGCGAACCCACCGGCTTCCGCCTCGATCAAATACTCTCCGGGGTTTAGTTGTTTGAAAACGCACGTCCCGTTGTTGTCAGTTAAACAAGTGAGTCGCAACCGGCCGTCGCGTGTGTACAACGAGACTTCTGCATTCTGCAAATTTGCGCTTTGCGGGTCGGTAACGCGGACGGTTATTTCCGTTCCGTTGTCCTGGCACACAGCAAAAACGGGGTTAAGTACGAGCAAAAACAGTATTAGGAAAGACTTTCGCTTTCTAATTGAGCTAAAGGTATTCATGTTGAGTCTCCTGCCCGTCGCAGTGCGAGCTTCATGAATGACGGCCGGTCTCCTGACTCGCGACTCCGCTCCATTTGCCTTCCCATTCACTAGAACAGTGGCCAGATCGGGTGGAACTTCTTCGTCGCCTACAGTTGCGCGGGCAGTGGCGGACTTGGACCGCCTTCCCGAAACCGTCACCTGCTTATGGAGCAGTATCCGCTCCGATTTGCCGGCGTAGTTCATACGCCGGCGTTATTCGTGGCGCACCTGACAGTGGATGCGCGTCTACTAAAACCTTGATATCTAAAACTTCACTTAAAAGTTCTTCAGTTAATACGTCGCGCGGCGGTCCACTTGCGATCGTGCGGCCGCTCTTCAACAGTATTACGTTGTCGGCAAACTCCGCCGTCAGATTGATGTCGTGCGTCACGATCACGGCGGCAGTCTTTCTCTGGTCGCAGTGCTTTCGCACCAGTTGCAGCATCGACGTCTGATGGGCCAGATCCAGATTTGCCGTGGGTTCATCGAGTAATAGGATTCGCGCTTCGGTTGCCAGTGCCCGCGCAAGCACGGCGCGCTGTCGTTCCCCGCCTGACAATTCGTTCATCAGCCGATCACTAAAATCCTCGAGTTCGGTTTGTCTCAACACATTGAAAGCTATTTCCAGATCGCGCTCAGATTCCCACCCCCAACCTCCAGACGTGGACCACGCATAACGCCCACCCAGAACGTACTCCAATACCGAAACGGGAAAGGCCAACAACGCTTCCTGCGTAACAACTGCGATCCGTCGGCCGAGAGTCCGGCGTGCGAACGACGACAGAGGGCTGCCATCCAGAAGGATTTGACCGGTCGACGGTTCAATAGTTCCATTAAGCACGCGCAAAAGCGATGACTTCCCCGCCCCGTTAGCGCCGACAATCGCAGTCATCATTCCCGGAACCACTTCCAGCGACACGTTTGTCACAGCCTCGCGGGCGCCGTACTTTACCGATATGTTTCTCGCTTCAAGCATGACTATCGCCGCTTCAGTAAATAGATAAACAACGGTGCGCCGATGAGCGCAGTGATCGCTCCAACGGGCAGCTCTCGGGGCGCGATAATGGTGCGAGCGACAGTGTCGGCCAATACTACAAACGATGCGCCGGCGAGCGCTGAAGCCGGAATAGTCAAACGATTGTCGCCCGACGTCGCCATGCGCACGAGATGTGGAACGACAAGCCCGACATATCCAACGGAACCACTAAGGGCGACCGAGACACCAACTAACAGGCTTGCAGCCATAAAGACTTGCAACCGCACCCGACCCACTTCCACGCCCAGATCAAAAGCGTCGCGCTCGCCGAGCATCAGTAGGTTTAATGGCCGCGCGTTAAAGGTAAGCAGGATGACGCCAGTCAACGTCGCAACCACTGCGATTCCAATAGAGCTCGACGACGCCTGGGAGAGATCTCCCAACAACCAAAAAGTAAATGAGCGGATGCGCGTTGCGTCCATCAACGTAGTAATGAATACGATGACTGATGATTGAAATGTAGTAACGATTACGCCTGCGAGTATTAAGCGCTCCGGTGATGCGCCGGCGCGTCCACCTGCCAAACGATAGACGACGAGACTTGCTGCAACTGCACCTGCAAATGCCATCAACGGCCTGCCCCATTCGTTAGCTCCGATAAAGACCAATGCGATCATCGTCCCGACCGCCGCGCCGTTCGAGATACCCAGCAGATAAGGTTCGGCTAACGCATTACGAAGCAACGCCTGATAACTTGCGCCAGCCGCGGCCAACGAGGCGCCGACTGTTGCGGCCAGCAGGATTCGAGGAAGCCGAATATCAAACAGTATCGAACGTTGCGTAGGTGTCAGCGCACCCGGCCGAAATGCATCAATCAAAGGTACCCGTTCACTGCCGATGGACAATGCGACCAGTCCAACTACCATCAGCACAATTGAAAGCACGCCACAAACGACCAGCGTCTTCCGCAATGTGACCCGCCGCACTCCGAATGCGGTCCGTCGACTGATAGTTGAAGTGTTCGTATCCACTCGATTATTTACCCAAAGCTTCCGGATGCAGTGCCCTGGCGATTTGTTCTAAACCATCAACGAGACGAGGGCCGGGACGTGTTAACAAGTCGCCATCAATCACGTACAAACGGCCGTTGCGCACGGCCGGAGACGTTTTCAGTGCAGGTGCAACCTTGAGATTGGCAGATGCTCCCATCGATTCGCCTGAAAGCATGATTACAGCTTCTGGTCGCGAGGCGAGAGCGGCCTCATCACTCAGCCGGGGCCATGCTTCATTCACATCCGACGTCACTGACTTTCCGCCCGCCCGCTCAATTAGGTTGGTTACGAAGGAACTTTTACCGGCGGTATAAAGTGGCTGACCCGAAAGTTGAAAGAAAACGCGTACGCGTGGACGGCCCGCCACAGCACGTTCGACGGCTTCAGTGCGGGTCCGTAACTGGTGCACGAGCGCGGACGCGGCCGCCGGTTCATTCAACACGTCGCCCAGGTTTGTAATGGTTCGAAAGATACTATCCAGATCGTGTGGGTCTGTAATGTAAATAGCGACGCCGTGTTGATCCAATTGCGTGGCGAACGCCTGTAGTTGTGAGGCAGTCGAAACAATTACTAACTGGGGCTTGAGCGCGAGGACCCGTTCAATGCTGGGCTGTAGTGTATCGCCCACTTTGGTGACGTTTTTGGCCGGCTCAGGATAATTGCAAAAGGTGGTGTTTCCTACCAAACGCTCGCCGGCGCCGATCGCAAACGCGATCTCTGTCAGATTGGGCGCCAACGAAACAAAGCGCTCCACATTCGTGGGGATTGAAACAGTGCGGCCTGAATCGTCCACCACAACGCGCCCTGAAGAGGAGGCCGGCGCGGCGCTTCTGTCGGAGCAACCAACGACTACTGCTGATGCGCAGATTAAGGCGCAGGCTCCCAGTTTAATTTTTTTTAGGTAGTGTAAACGCAAAGTCCCGCCGATCCTGGTTCGCGAAAGGAACAGGCAATCGGCGGGACTAGGGATAGACCCGTGGCGGCCTGAACGCCTTTCCGCGAGCGTTCAAAAGCTGCAAAGCGTTCTGGCAGGTCTCCTGGCTAGAGCCGTAGCTCATCACAGTGGCGCGACCGCGCGGGATTCTCACCCACTTCCCTATTCTCCCCATCTCAAAGGGGCACCCGAATGCTTTCTGATGAAAAGAACTATCTTTGAACGACGCGGACACTATCACCGTCGTCCCCGGAGTGTCAAACTTCACCGGGGTAAGCGCTTTTGCCTCGGTAGTTTTCCTCCAGTAAGATGCAGCAATCTCAAAATCAAAGGAACGAACAACCGAATGATCAAGACCGTCGAGTGGACAGACGAAGGTATACGTATGCTGGACCAGCGACTCTTACCAAGGGAAGAAAAATATCTAACGCTGCGGTCCTACGAAGATGTCGCGGAGGCGATTAAGAAGATGGTCGTGCGGGGTGCTCCGGCAATCGGTGTTTCCGCGGCGATGGGCCTTGCCTTGGGGGCGAGCCAGTCAGTCGGAATGTCTGTTTCCGATCTTAGAGACGATTTTGATTACATGTGCCAGGTGATGTCGCAAACGCGCCCGACGGCCGTCAATCTCTTCTGGGCCATTGAGCGAATGAGAGCGCGATTGAAACGGGAAGAAGCGACTACGAACGATGTGGGAGAAATCAAAGCAAGGCTGGTTGACGAAGCCCTCAGCATATTCAAAGAAGACATCGCGGCCAACCGTGCGATTGGACGACATGGAGCGGAGCTCATTCCGGACAACTCGACAGTTCTTACCCACTGCAACGCCGGGGCGCTGGCAACTGCGGGTGATTATGGCACCGCACTCGGCGTTATTCGCGGTGCTCGAGACGCCGGTAAACGCATCGCTGTAATAGCTGATGAGACTCGACCCTTCCTTCAGGGGTTGAGACTAACAGCCTGGGAACTCGCAAAAGACGACATTCCGGTAACTGTGATAACTGACAACATGGCCGGGCATGTTATGAAAAGCGGCAAGGTGAACGTGGTAGTCGTGGGGGCTGATCGGATCGCGGCAAACGGAGACGCTGCAAATAAAATCGGCACCTACATGGTGGCCGTGCTGGCGAACAAACACGACATTCCGTTTTACGTCGCAGCGCCCATTTCTACGTTGGATCTAACTATTAATACCGGCCAGGACATCCCGATCGAAGAACGGGACCAGAAGGAAGTAACCCACATCGGCGATACCCAGTTGGCGCCCGATGGAATCGGGGTCCATAACCCCGCCTTCGACGTCACGCCTAACGAATTGATCACTGCAATTATTACGGATAAGGGAGTGGCGCGTCCGCCTTACGTCGATAGCCTGCGCGCAATCGCACAAGGGTAAGGCGGCGAAGTTAACTACGGGCGAACCTGCTGTTTTTCCACCAGTCGATTGTCAGAGACAGTCCTTGTCGCAAGTCTACCTTTGGTTCAAATCCCAGCAGCTCGCGCGCGCGCGAAATGTCAGCAAGACTATGTTTCACATCGCCGGCTCGTGGTGGCTGGTAATCTGCTATCACATCAGTTTTCCCGGTTAAGTTCTGCAATTCCTTCAACAACTGATTCAGGGAGATCCGTTCCCCGTTTGCGATGTTGATGACCTGGCCAACTGCTTTAGTGCTATCAGCGGCCTTAAGATTTGCATCCACAACATTATCGATATAGGTGAAGTCGCGAGACTGTTCACCATCACCATAAATCACCGGAGTTTGGTTACCCAGGAGTGCACTGATGAAACGGGAGATTACGCCCGAGTATTGAGAGCTGGGATCTTGACGAGGTCCAAACACATTGAAGTATCTGAGCGAAACTGTTTCCAAACCATAGACACGCGTGAACACCTGGCAATAGTGCTCACCCACCAGTTTCGCAACCGCATATGGTGAGAGCGGTTCGGGAAGCATGGTTTCCACCTTCGGCAAAGTAGGCTGGTCACCATAAGCGGAACTGGAGGCCGCATAAACGACGCGGCGGACTTTGTTTTCTTTAGCAGCGAGAAGGAGGGAGAAAGTTGAATCGACACTCGCGATATGTGTTTGCCGGGGATTCTCCACGGAGCGAGGTACGGATGGGATTGCCGCCTCGTGAAAGACCAGCTCGACATCCTTTATCGCCCGCTTGAGTGTGGTTTCGTCAGCTACGCTGCCCTCAACAAATTCGATGTCGCCGGGAATCTCTTCGATATTGTGCCGGTAGCCGGTCGAGAGGTCGTCAATAATCCTAACGCGAGCCCCCGAAGCGCCCAGAGCTGACGCGATATGGGAACCGATGAATCCGGCCCCGCCAGTAATGAGTGCAATCCCAGTTAGACCCATAGATTTGAAAACGTATGTTACCGACCAATCCCGACGTATTCGAATCCCAGTTCACGCATGTCTTCGGGCTCGTAGATGTTTCGCAAATCGGCGATCCTCGGCGATCTCATCAAATCCCGAATGCGTTTCATGTCGAGTGCGCGGAATTGATTCCACTCGGTAACGAAAACCAGCGCATCCGCTCCGGTGGCTGCCGAATATTCATCATCAGCGTAGTTGACATCAGGTAAAACTGCCGCTGCTTCAATCATCGCCACCGGATCGTACGCCCTGATCTTCGCGCCTCGCTTGATCAAACCAGTAATGATGTCTATGGAAGGCGCTTCTCGCATGTCGTCAGTTTCGGGCTTGAACGCAAGTCCCAATACCGCAATAGTTTTTCCGGCCACATCGCCGACAAGTTTCTCGATTTTAGGAACCATGGCCTCACGCTGCCGGCGGTTCACTTCAATAACCGCATCAACGATCAGCGAATCGCGACCGAACTGTTGTGCGACTGAAGCCAGGGCCTGCGTGTCTTTGGGGAAACAGGAGCCACCAAAGCCGGGCCCCGGATGCAGGAACTTACTACCAATCCGCCGATCCATACCCATCGCTTTGGCAACGTCATGAACATCGCAACCGATGGAGTCGCACATGTTGGCTATTTCATTAATGAAAGAGATCTTAGTTGCGAGAAACGCGTTGGCGGCGTATTTGGTCAACTCGGCAGCTTCCAGCGAAGTGATTACAAAAGGAGCCTCTATCAAATAAAGCGGTCGATAAAGGTCGCGCATGATCGCGATAGCTTCCTGATCGCGGCTGCCAATCACAACCCGATCGGGCCGCATGAAGTCGTTTATCGCGGCTCCTTCTCTCAAAAATTCCGGGTTTGAAACAATCCCGAAGTTCAGGCGCGGATTGAAATCGCGGAGAAGTTTGCGAATGTATTCGCCGGTACCGATGGGAACTGTCGACTTCGTAACAATTACCTTGTACCCATTCATGTGCTCAGCAATGGAGCGGGCTGCTGACTCGACAAAACTGAGATTGGGAGAGCCATCTTCATTCGGCGGCGTTCCTACGGCGAGAAAGACGACCAGCGCCTGTTCCACGGCTTGCTTGATGTCAGTGGTAAATCGCAGCCGGCCTGACTGCATATTCTTCGTGACTAATTGTTCCAAGCCGGGTTCATAGATGGGCATTTCGCCGGCTGACAATCGCGCAATCTTCTCTTCATCGATATCGACGCAGGTCACGTCGACGCCGAATTCGGCGAAGCACGCACCTGTAACCAGGCCGACATAACCGGTGCCGATGACCGCAATATGCATTTGAGATTAACCTTCAGAAACGCAGGTGGGAATAAGGTCTTACGCAAAACATTGCGGGTCAAGCACGACATGATTGTCGCGTGACCCGCAAGCTTTTGCACGCTTGACTACGGCGCTTACAAATTCGCGCCGCAGTATTTTTTGAAACGACGCAACCGACAACTACTTCGTTGGGCTGACAACCGTTACCGCACCACCGAAGTTCAGGTCGTTCTCGTGGGTAACTGCGTAGATGATGGCCGCAACTGCGCCAGCACCGACAGCGATCAGCGCCAGGGTTTCCCCGCCACTGAGGTCATCGTCATCTTCACCCGGGGTGTCGCCATCGTCATCGTCGGTATCCTGCGGAACCGAATTGCTACCGGTACCGGTCTCGCCGGCAGCGATATTCTTGACGGTGCCGTTGACGTTTAACTGAGCGACGCCCGCATGAGTGGTCAACGAAGTAACGCCGTCGACTACATTTACCGTGAACGATGTTTGTTGGGTTCCATCAACCGCCACGTTACCGTCAGCAGTTGTAAAGTTCACTGCAACGCCAGGCAACGTCGATACGTGGGCCGAACCGTTCTGCAGCGAACCGAGAACGCTGTTCTCAGTAAAGCTAAGGGTCATTCCGGTGCTCGGCGCGAGTTCGACGCGGCCTAACTTGCTGAGATTCACAGTGGCGCTGCTTTTTGCGGCAGTCGCGATCGTGCTCTCTGAAAACAAAGTGCCACCAGAAAAAGCGCTCTCACCATTCACCGTAACTTGGCCTGACACCGACAACTGAGCCGAAGGGGCTTTAGCTGCGGGCGACGCCAACACGACCATGGAGTAAACACTCAAAATGGCAACTGCCACACAGGCCGCGATAGGCTTGCGGCTCCAATTTTTGCTGGTCATTAACTTTCCTCCCGTATATTGAAACAAATTCTTGATTGCGTGTCGCGACGCCGACAGTATCTAGTGAGGCTTATCCAGAATCTGCCCCGTAACTAGTGCGCGTCTAAAGATCAAAATGCCACGGATTCGCCTGAAACACCGCGAAGTTATTACACGAACGAACCTGCTCTGTCAACAGCGATTTAGCCAACATGTGCCACAAAACTGTGCTTTTTTGTGTTGGGCGGGAATTTAGCACACGGGTCTAAGTGAGTCCAGACTTTTTCTCGCAAAATCAGTGCCTTTTTTGTGTCGAAAACGAGCAACCAACCCTCGATTTTTGGCCCACTCGAATGCAAGATTCCGAGCTACCTGGGATCGGCAACTCGGCGGCTGCGCGTCGAAACCTTGACCCCGGCGGGAATTGAGGTGGGGCTCGCTGGAATCTCGGTTGGCCCGGTCAACTTTTCACGCATTTCGGCCTGCTCGTATGGGTCAAGCCTGGCGAAAACGTGGAATAGGTCGCCTACTCGAACGCTTCCGAGGTATCTAAATGTAGACTGCAGGACTTCTCCAGCACGAAGGTCAGAGGATCTGGGTGGCTCATCAAACAACAGTCCCAGCTCATCCCCCGCTACCGCCTCCAGCTCAGGCAAATAGTCATTCTGACTGTCGCTCGCGATTTTCATCGCCATCTGCCTCAGCGCACGTATCCGATTTGAATTTTTTATGTAGTATGCGCGGCTAACTTCATGACGGCTGGCCCGGTCGTCAACCACGTTTTGCTCATTGCGAAGATAGCCCAGGTAGGCCCGTACCACGGGGCCAAAGTCGTCATCTTCGGCGAGGCTTTGTGCTGGGGCAGAAGTAATAGCAATGACGTTGAACAGAACGAGCGCGAGACCGAAGCGGAGTATGAGTTTAACCATGGTTCGGGACCTTTACTGCGACGGCTAGTTTGAAATAGAAATGTGCCTACTATTCTATCAAATGCCGGGACAGCTTCGTTGCACCACTGTTTCAGCAGTGTTACATTGATCTTTAATTTCGAGAAGCCCACATGACGCCGAACGGCCCGCTAAACAAGAAAGTTGCGCTTGCTGTTAGTGGTGGAATCGCTGCTTATAAGGCAGCAGAAATCCTTCGTGGCCTGCAAAAGGCGGGTTGTACCGTAAGGGTCGCCATGACCCGGCGGGCGTGCGAATTCGTTCAACCTCTCACGTTTCGAGCGCTCTCAGGCGCGCACGTGGTCGTCGATGACTACGCGCCAGACAATCCCGATCCGATTGCTCACATTACGTTTTCACAAACCGTTGACCTTTTCCTGGTCGCCCCCGCAACAGCTAATCTGATTGGCAAGTTTGCAAATGGAATAGCCGACGATTTCGTTTCTTCAACTTATCTGGCGTCAACTGCCCCCGTATTAATCGCACCAGCGATGAATACTACGATGTGGCAACATCCAGCGACGCGACGCAATCTTGAAAAACTTAAAGCTGACGGTGTGCACATCGTCGATCCGGACGAAGGCGAAATGGCCTGCGGCACATTTGGGCCGGGCCGCCTGAGTGATCCGGAATTCGTCGTTGCTGCAGCGCTGGACATACTGCGTGCTGGTAAAAACGGCCACGATCTGGCCGGAGAACATCTGCTAATAACAGCCGGCGCTACTCGTGAACCGTTAGATCCGGTTCGGTTCTTATCGAACAACTCTTCCGGTCGAATGGGTTTCGCGATTGCCGAGATGGCCAGGGTCCGCGGCGCCGAAGTCACGCTGGTCGCAGGCTTCACCTCAGTACCCGCCCCGGATAACATCAGGGTAATCCGCGTTAACAGCGCCCAAGAAATGCATCTTGCCGTCCTTGAGAAGCTTCCCGAAGCTTCTGTATTCATCGCTTCTGCTGCGGTCGCCGATTACCGCCCGGCTAATCGTTCACAACAGAAGATGAAGAAGAGTCAGTCCTCGTTGACGCTTCAGTTGGAAAGGACGCCTGACATACTGCGTGAAGTATCAGCCGCGCGTCGGGACGGGCAACTAGTGATTGGTTTCGCCGCCGAATCAGAAAACGTGTTGAATAACGCGAAGGAAAAGTTGCAGTCGAAACAACTGGATGCGATCGTAGCCAACGATATCACTCGTGCAGGTGCAGGGTTTGACTCGGAGGCCAACGAGGTCACGATCATCAGCCGGGATCGGAAGGCCCCAATTTACGTTCCACTGATGTCGAAGGTTAACGTCGCCAACATTATTCTTGATGAAGTTGTTCGGCTGCGGGCTCGCGCAAAAAGGCCCGTTCAAAATGTCCGCCGGCCCGGAAAAGCCTGATTACATGTCCGCCGAATCAATTGCTAACGAACTCGTCTCCCTGACGGCGGATGCTCGCGAACACCTCACCTATCTGCACGAGCTGGGTATCGAGGGAATCAACAGAGAAGTTTCTCAGCCGGTTGCGGCTTCTGTTGCCATTAAGCAATCAAGTCTCAGCCCGGCTGCCGCTCTGCCGCCAGCTGTCGAACCCGTGGGCGTGACCTTGTTCGGCGAAATAAAACCCCAGCCCGCAACGTTGGTTCGCTCTGCCGAGACATTCGAAGACATTCACGCCGAAATTGGAAACTGCACACGATGTCCTTTGTACGAACGGCGAACACACATCGTGCACACCGAAGGCAACCGGTCGGCACGCTTGATGTTCATTGGCGAAGCACCAGGCGCAGACGAAGATGCGCAGGCCCGGCCGTTTGTCGGGAGAGCCGGTCAACTTTTAACCAAAATTATTGAGTCGATCGGATTTAAACGAGAAGAGGTTTTGATCGGAAACGTTAACCGTTGCCGCCCGCCGCAAAACCGCCCACCCACGCCTGACGAAGCCGCGACGTGCAAGCCCTTTTTATTGCGGGAAATCGCCGCGGTGGGCCCGGAAGTGATTGTTGTGCTGGGCAATACTGCGACTCAGAATCTATTAGGCGTTAAACAGGGCATATCCCGGCTGCGGGGTCAGTTTCAGGATTATCAGGGTGTAAAAGTTATGCCCACTTTTCACCCCGCTTACCTTTTGCGCGACCCATCTAAGAAGAAGGAAACATGGGAAGACCTCAAGAAAGTCAGGGATTATCTGGAATCGACCCCACCGCGTCATTAAAAACGCGCAGCCGCTTTTGCAAATCTCAATTTCGCGTTAAGTTCTGACGCGTGCAACAGCACTCAAAATACCTTCCGGAATCACTTCCAAGCGAACGCCAGGGTCAAAGCGAAACTCCACCCGTGTATGCCGAAGTTGCCGTGCCCCTGCACGTTGCGTCCAGCTTCATCTACAAACTGCCTCCGGAAATGCGGGCCCTTGCACAGGCTGGCTCACGCCTCGTCGTGCCACTCGGCAGAAAGCGTGTAACAGGATTCATTGTAAAACTTCACGCTGACCTCGCAGCTACCCCAAACCTGACCGAATCTGAAATAAAAGACGTCGACGAGTTAGTCGATCTCGTCCCGCTGCTGACACCGGAGTTACTGGAGCTAACAAAATGGGTTGCAGACTATTACCTGTCCCCATGGGGAGAGGTGATCAAGGCTGCGTTACCACCCGGAATTACTCCCTCGATTGATGACTACCTGACGATCACTGAAAAAGGTAGATCCGAACTCAACAATGGACCACGGGATTCTGGTACGCGCGCTGACGAACTGCTTCGCGAATTAGCCGATGACATCGAACTTAAGCTCTCCGCTGTTTACACGACATTTGGAAAGTCCCAGGCGACGCGAATCGTGCGCGAACTCGAGTCCAACGGTTTGCTCCGGATCGTTCAAAGACCCGCTGGCCATTCCGTGAAGGCGAAACTCGAACGACGCGTGCGACTCACACGAAAAACGCAGGAAGATCAAACAACCGGACGACAATTAACAGCGGCCCAGATCAGGGTTCTCGATGCGTTGGCATCGCAACCGTCTACCTCCTTCGCCAGTCTATTAACGGCTGCGGGTGTTAGTGGGCCAACCATTGCAACGTTGGAGCGGCGAGGTTTAGTCGAAACTTTTACTGAACAATTGCGCCGAGACCCCTTGGAAGGTGCCTCCCTGCCAGCGGTCGAGGACTACACACTGACGCCGGGGCAGAACAGGGTGTTGGCGGAAATCGAGCAGCCTTTAAAAGATCGCCGTTATTCTGCCTTCCTGTTACATGGCGTGACCGGCAGCGGTAAAACCGAGGTCTACATTAGAGCGATGCGGGTGGCATTGGCTCTCGATCGTTCGGCAATGATGCTGGTACCTGAAATCGCCCTGACGCCGGTTTTTTCCCGCCGGTTGAATATGCATTTCGGCGATCTGGTCGCCATGTTTCATTCTTCACGCTCCAGGGGCGAG
>DATEPF010000379.1:0-12343 GCA_035273325.1 Pyrinomonadaceae bacterium
CCACCGTTCAGAGTCAGCCGCGGATTTATACGGAACGTGTCCTGTATGTAACCTGCTAACAGAGTGAAGCGCCAGTATCGATCGAGCGCGCCATTCGGTGTCAGACCAATAAAACTCTGCGGCGTGTTTCGCTGAGTTGGAGTTGCGCGCAGGAAGTTGCGCAGGTTCGCGAACGCCCAGATCCCGAGTGAGAACGTCGGGTTGACCATGTTGTCCTGGTAACGTTCGACCAGGCCACCGACTTTTATTAAATGACGGCCGCGGTTGTGGACCACGCCGTGTTCGAGACCGAATACGTTCTGCGTCAGCTTCACACTTACCGAGGTTTGCGGACCAAAGCGCGGCATGCCGCCAATATCTATATTGCCCAGCGACTCACGACCGGGAATAAACGGCGCCAGATCCTGGGTGGTCTGTGATTCAACAGCCTGGCCCACACGCGTGCGACTAAAGCTCAGTCGCGTCGTATGAATCGTTTGTGGGCTCTGGATGTACCGATGCTCGCCGGTAAAAAATTGATTCCGCGATTGGAATGAACGGGGAAATTGTGGGTAGTCCGTCGGCAGACGCTGATCCGCTTCATCAAACGTGTAACGGGCAAACGATTGATTGCGATCACTCCAGTTGTGATCGACCCGGCCCTGTGCGAAGTGTTGCGTAATGGTTTGGTTGAAAAGAAATTCGTAGGGCGCGAGATTGCCTACCACATTTAGAACGCCGGTGTTCGGCAGCGGATACTCATCAAGATACGGTCTAACAGCGGGATGAATGGTGACGTTCTCGGTGACTATCGCGCCGGACGAATTAAGGCTGGTCAGAATACCGGTACGCGCGTTGAGATCGGGGACGGTGGTATTGATGGTGCGGCCTAGCGCTTCGCGTAGTGACTCGTAACCAAAAAAGAAAAACGTCTTCTCGCGACTGATTGGGCCGCCAATGCTGCCGCCAAACTGGTTTCTTTTAAACTCGGGTTTGCGTGCGCCGTCGAAGAAGTTTCGTGCGTCCAGGTTATCGTTGCGATGAAACAGGTAGAGGCTGCCGTGGTAGTCGTTAGTGCCGGATTTACTGATGGCATTAATTTGGCCGCCCGCGTTACGTCCAAACTCGGCGCCATAAGAGTTCGCTTCCACTCGAAACTCGCGAATCGATTCAACGCCGAGCACGGTACTGGCAGCGCTGCCGGCCGGCCCGTTGGTGAAATCGTTTTGCAGCGTGCCGTCGAGCAGGTAAACGTTGGAACGCGGATCCTGTCCATTCACGCTCATGCCCATACCGTGTGCGACCACTGATCCACCGTCCCGGTGCGCATAAGGAATTACACCCGGCTGCAGGAAAGCCAGGTCGGTATAGTTTCGCCCGTTGAGCGGCAATTCGCGGATGGCTTGTTCCCCGACCAGATAACTCAACTCCTGAGTTTGAGTGTTAACCAGCGCCTCTCCACCTTCGATATCTACGGTGGCGGTCAGCCCGGAGACTTTCATGACCAACGTCACATCGGTGGTTTCGTTGACGGTCAGCACCACATTTGGGAAAACCAGCGGCTCAAATCCTGAAAATTCGGCTTTGAGTTCATATTGCCCAACCGGCAGACTCGGAAAAACGAACCTTCCCTCAGCTTCGCTCGTAGTAACTCGCGTAAGTCCGGTATCAACCTGGGTGGCGGTGACTGACACACCCGCAAGGGCGGCTCCGTTAGAATCCTTGACGTCGCCAGTAATGTTGCTATTGGTTTGAGCGGCGGCGCTCACGCTGAAAAACAGAAAAAAGGCTAGCAGAATCGGGGTTTTGAACGGGGAACAGGGAAACGCAAATCGCGAAAATCTCATCACTATGTTTTACTCCGGTTGGTCAGGTGCTACACGTATTAATACTGCAGAATCAGGCGATCAGTTTCACACAATTGCGGGTTAAGACGCATTAACTGCTTAGCCCGTTTGCCGAACAAGGGCTTGAATTCTGACATTTCACAACATTTAACAATTAATATCTTAATCATATCGGACAATAGCTAAGTATGGCTTTCCCCGACATTTTGTGTGATTCGTGTAATTCGTGGATCGGTTTTTCTCCGTCCTGAAAAACTTTCAACGAATTCCCCGAAATACACGAATAACACGAAAACTGTTTGCAGGGCCGAAGGTATCCGAATTCTCGTAGCCCAATCTTGCCTTATGTAAGGAGATCCCTTGAAACGACTTTTCCTGATTTCCACCCTCCCCTTACTTTTGTTTTCGTCACTTGCCGTATCCGGCCAGTCCCATCGTGGGTCAATCCGTGGCACCGTCACGGATATTAACAATGCGGTAGTCGTCGGCGCAGAGTTGAGACTCATCAATCAAGAGACATCCCAGGTTCGAACCGCAACCACCGACGAAGATGGGACCTACGCTATCTCGTCGTTAGAGCCGGGAAATTACCGACTGGAAATTAGGGCTCAGGGATTTTCTATGAATCTGACTGAGTTTCCCCTGGAAGTGAATCTTGACAGAAGGATTGATGCTCAGCTTGAGGTTGTTACAACCGTCGAGCCAATTACCCTCCTGTTATCGGGCGTCGAAGTAAAACAAGATTCGGCATCGGTCAGCACGGTCATTCAGGACGAACAGATCACCGGCGTTCCTCTGGATGGCCGAAACTTTTACGAGTTGAGTTTGCTGGTTCCTGGAGCAGTTCCACCGGCGCAGGGTTCGGCCGGGTCCGTCCGCGGCGATTTTGCGTTTAGTGTTAACGGCGCGCGCGAAGACAGTAACAACTTCTTACTGGACGGGGTGTATAACGTTGATCCAAAACTGAACACGTTTGCTGTTCGTCCACCGGTTGACGCCATTCGAGAATTTGAAATTGCCACCAGCACCTACGATGCGGCCTTTGGACGCAATCCCGGGGCGCAGGTCAACGTTGTTCTGAAGTCTGGTTCAAATGAGTTTCACGGTTCTGTTTACGGTTTTCATCGCAACGCTAAGTTCGACGCGCGCAACTTCTTCGCACCGGCTGACCAACCCGCGCCCAAGTACATTCGCAATCAGTTCGGGGTGTCATTCGGTGGTCCAATCCAAAAGGACCGCACCTTCTTCTTCGCGGATTATGAAGGCACGCGTTCACGAGAGGGCATTACTCGCATAACCAATGTGCCTACTTTGGCAGAGCGTAGTGGTGATTTTTCGCAAAGCCTGCTTGGGGTTCCGGTGATACCAGGCACCGCCATTCCGTTTCCTGGCGGGACTCTTCCGTTTCTACATCCGATCGGGCAAGCAATTGCGGCGCTTTATCCACTGCCAAACCGCAATGGATTGTTTGCCAACTTCGTTTCTTCACCGACCCAACGAGACGACAACGATCACTTCGACGCTCGTGTCGATCATGAATTAAGCGATGTTACGTCACTGATCTTTCGATACAGTTTTGGCGATCGCCGTTACTTTGAACCTTTCGCCGGTCAAAACCTTTCCGCCGTTCCCGGTTTCGGTAACGAAGTTCCGCGCCGGAGCCAGAACGCGCTGGTAGGTGTAACCCATCTGTTCTCGCCCAAATTGGTGAACGACACGCGCTTTGCTTTTGTGCGAGTTGCATCTGCGGTTAACCAGGAAAATCAGGGAACCAGTATCAACAGCGCCGTTGGGCTGCCGGAACCATCCGGGAATCCTCGCGACTTCGGACTTAGCTTTATTTCAGTACCCGGCTTTTCGCCTTTGGGCCACGAAGGAAACAATCCGCAGCAAACGGTAACCAACACCTACCAATTGCTTAACACCGCTAACTACGTAACCGGTTCGCACCTGCTGAAGTTTGGCGGTGAGGCGCGCTTGGTTCAGCAAAACGGTTTTCGCGATGTTCAGTCGCGCGGCTTCTTAAACTTCTCTCCCTTTGCTTACACGGGCGTGGCTCTCGCAGACTTGTTGCTGGGCCTGCCGCTCGTAACGGGTGTGGCGCGGGTCGATAACGCACAACACCTGCGCGCCGAGAGTTATCACTTCTTTATTAACGACAGTTTCCGGCTGAATCGAGATCTTACGTTGATCGGTGGGCTGCGTTATGAATACAACTCACCGCCCGTCGACGCTACCGACCGCGCGAATCTCTACGATCCGGTTACACGTTCGTTGGTTCCTGTTGGCACAGGAGGTATGCCGCGAGCCGGCTACGAAGCAGACAAGAACAACTTTGCTCCCCGCGTTGGTTTGGCGTGGACAGTTGACGACGACGCGAACACGGTTGTCAGGGCAGGCTACGGAATTTACTACGACACGTCACCCCTGGCTCCTGGCGAGGCCCTCTATTTCAATCGCCCGTTCTTCGATTTCAATTTGTTCTTCCCGATCCCGGGCTTGCCTTTAACCATCGACAACCCATTTCCCGTGTTCTTCCCGTTTGCTTTGCCTGATTCAGCGCAAGCGATTCAGCGCGACTTACGCACGCCCTACATGCAGCATTGGAACGTTAATGTGCAGCGGCAGTTGGGCCGCAACAGGGTGCTGGAAGTAGGGTATGTGGGCTCGAAGGGGACGAAATTGTTGTCCGCGCGCGACCTGAATCAACCCCAACCGAGTGTCTTGCCGCCGGGTCTGCCGTTTGTCCCGCGACCGGTTCCGCAGTTTGATGAAATCAACACCATCGAATCGCGCAGCAGTTCGAAGTATCACAGTCTGCAGGCCCGCCTGCAGCAGCGACTTTCACGTGGGCTCTCGCTGCTCGCGTCATACACGCTCGCGAAATCCGTTGACGATGGCTCAAACTTCTTCCCCAGCGCTGGCGATCCAAACTATCCGCAGAACAGTTACGATTTACAAGCCGAACGAGGCCGTTCAAATTTTGACGTTCGCCATCGATTGGCAGTCAGTTACGTCTACGACCTGCCATTTGGAAAAGGGAAAAGATTTGCGAACAGCGATAGCGCGTGGGGCACGTTGCTGAGTGGGTGGCAAACTGCCGGGATCATCACTGTTCAAAGCGGTCGACCGTTTACGGTCGCGCTGATTCGAGAGTTTGACAACAGCGGCACCGGCATTTCTGCGCTCGGGTTTGGCGCGAACGACAGGCCAAACCTGGTAGGCGATCCGAACGCCGGGCCCAGAACTCCCGAACGTTGGTTTAATACCGCGGCCTTCGCATTTCCTGCGCCTGGCACGTTCGGAAACGCAGGACGGAACATCGTTGATGGTCCTGGTTTCCATACGGTGAACGCTTCATTGATCAAGAATACGTCGCTTTCGGAGCGAATCAATTTGCAGCTGCGTGCGGAGGCGTTCAATCTTTTCAATAATCCAAACTTCAACCTGCCGGACAATTTCCTGGGCTCACCGACCTTTGGCCAAATAACTTCGGCTCGCGATCCGAGGCATTTGCAGTTTGGGGTGAAGTTGTTGTTTTAGGATTGGTTCTTCAGCGCCAACGGCGCGAGATGTAACAGCCTGGGCCAGCGGCCCAGGTTAACACCTATAAATCAAGAAGCGCTGAAGGCGCGGAATACCGAACTCGGGTTTGGTTGACTAAATTATTTCGCGCCTTCAGCGCTCCGATGGGCTCGCTGTGGTCCTGGGCCGCTGGCCCAGGCTATTACATTCCGCGCCTTTGGCGCTTCGGAAACGTGATCCACGAATTGCACGAAATGACACGAACATATCGAGGTAACCAAGATGAAACGAATAGCACCGATGCTAATGCTGATAATGCTGGCAGCGACAGTTGCTGGCGTGGTGGTGGTAAACGCGAAGCCGGATTTTAGTGGCTCATGGACGATGGACCGCGCGCGCAGTTTCGGCATGCCAGGTAACATGCTGCAGACCATGGTGGTCATCCACAAAGGCGACCAGGTTGAACTGGAGACGAAGCTGATTCAACCCGGTAACGAACGCGTGGTGAAGGACAATTACATGCTTGACGGTAAAGAACATGAGTTTCAGCCGCCGACTCCACCAAATGCGCCCAAAGATGCTCCCCCGCCGGCAAAAGGGAAACGGACAGGGAACTGGCTGCCGGGAGGCAACGGGTTTACCGTCACTGAAACAACAACCAATCAAACGCCACAAGGTCCCGTGACTACACAACTCACTCGTAAGTGGACCATGTCCGCAGATGGAGAGCTGATTATCGACATGTACATCGACAACCCCAACGGCTCTTTCGAAACCAAGCGCATCTTCAAGCGCGCGTAAGTCAGCGTTGGTGGGCGCTGCGGCTGCGCCGCGTCCTTTGCGGTAAGGCTCTGCCTTACCGAACGTGCCGTCTCAAGACGAATGCGGCGAGGCTTAGCCTCGCCGCATTTTTGTTTACCAAGTTGCGGAAAGGCAGAGCCTTTCCGCACCGAATGCGGCACAGCCGCAATTACTCTTACTGTGCAGCGATATTGAACGCGGCCATCTCGTTTGCGTTTCGCATCAACAACTTTCCGCCCGCAATCGCCGGATAGTTCCACGTCTTGCCGTTAAGCGCCTGGAAGCGCGCAACCTCCGTGTGTTGCTGTGGTGTCGCCTTCACTAAAACCAGTTCGCCGGTGTCCGTCGAAATGATCAAATGTCCACTCGCCAGCAGCACCTGGCCGTATCCGTAACGCCCGCCTTTCCATTTTCGATTGCCGGTGCTCAGCTCCACGCAGGTAAGAATACCTTCATCTAAGCCGTATGCGTGACCTTCATGGACCACCGAGCTATTGAATTTGTTCTTCATGCTCGAGTTTTCCCAAATGGTGCGCGCCGTCAAACTGTTTCCGCTACCCGCGACTTCCACCACGGCTGCGCCTTTTCCGTAACCGGCGGAAATAAAGAAGCGATTAGCGGCGATGACGATAGGCTGTGAAACGTTGATCCCCATGCTGGTGTCCCAGGGATAACTCCACAACACTGATCCGTTTTCGGGAACCAATCCCACGACCCGGTTGGCCGTGACGACTATCACCTGACGGCGTCCAGAAAGCGTCACCAGCATCGGCGACACGTAAGCTTGCGTGTCGTCCAGGGCCTTCCAGACAGGGGCGCCTGACATCTTGTTGTACGCCACGACAGACTTGCCGCCGGTGCCTCCGGGCAAGACGATTACTTTGTCATCCACGATTAGAGGGGACGCCGCCATGGCCCATGAGAGATTGCTGGCCTGGTTGTCTTTCAGGATGTTCTTGCCCCAAATTACGCCGCCGGTTTTCGCGTCGAGGCAGCGCAACTCGCCCGTGGCGCCGAGCGCATAAATCCGTCCATCATCCCAGGTCGGTGTGGTGCGTGGTCCATCGCCGGTGCTGTCGGAATAAAGCGCAGTCCAACCCTGTTTCCAAAGTTCACGGCCGTTTGCGACATCGTAGGCGGTAACAAACTCCTGTCCGCGTCTCTGTTCGATGGTATATGCGCGTCCATCGGCGACTGAGAAAGACGAATAGCCCTGGCCGATAGGTTGTTTCCAGATCGGAGTTAAACCCTGGCTTGGCCAGTTCGTCAGCACGGCCATCTCCTGGTAGTTACCATCGCGATTGGGGCCACGGAAATTTGTCCAGTAGTTGCGCGTCGCGTGCGCAGCAGCGCTTTCAGGTGCGCTAGGCGAGGCGCCGGGAACCGGTTGACCAGGTTGCGCTGGCGATGGTTGTGCAGCGGCAGTTGCGGCCGCTGGGTCGGAAGCGGCGGCCGCTTGTGTTTGTTGTGCGCGATGTTGTTCGAGTGCAGAGTACTGATTCTCGTTGAGGTCCGAGCGCCGCCAGGCACTGTAGGCAAAAAAGTAAGCAACGCTTAGTACGACCAGTCCTGCTGTGCCGACTATCTTTGCCTTAGTTTCCCAGTCTTTCCGCAACCAGACGAGCACGGCGCCCACAGGTGGAAGCAGAATGCCGGCCACGATAATCCCAGCCAAAGAGCGGTACCATGGCGTTTCTTCACGCTCAAACATTGTGTTATTCCTCCGAACTGCCGGGTGTTGTAGACAGATTCTAGCCTAACTACCTAACGAGCGACACGCTGGCGCGTTAACAGTTAGACGGGAGATTAGCGTGGAATGTTCCCTGAATGTTTCGGATACCTAATTTCGTGTAATTCGTGGAGCGTTTTTCCCCTGGAGAAAATCGATCCACGAATTACACGAAGCGACACGAACGGGGGTGGACTTGGATTAGTTGCCGATCGCGTAGAGGTGCTTTTCGCTGCGGATGAAGATGTTGCCGCCGGCGATGGCCGGCGAGGCGTACACGGGTTCGCCGAGTGAGTTGGTGCGCAGCACTTCATGTTTCGGTCCAGCTTTGAGAATGAAGGTGTCGCCTTCTTCACTCGTCAAAAGGATCTTGTCTTCAAACGCGACCGGCGAAGCCGAAAACGTTGCCGGCTTGGGGACACGTGCAGCCTCATAGGAGACAGCGCCCGTCTTTGCGTCGAGCGCAGTAATGGACCCGTTTCCGGTCATCAGATAAACATACTCACCATACGCAATCGGCGAGGGCACATAAGCTGTGCCTTTATTGTAGGACCAAACGAGACGTTTGCTGCCCGTAACATCACCATTGCCGCCCGCTTGCAGCGCTAAGGCGATCTTGGTGGGATAACCTGAAGTAACGACAACCAGATCGTTATAAACAACAGGAGTCGGGACCGCGTTGCTCTTCAAACCTTCATGACGCCACAGTTCCTTCCCGGTGAGCGGATCGTACGCGATGATCGCTTCGGCCGCGGCCGTAACGATCTCCATCCGGTTGCCGGCGCGAATCAAGACCGGGCTGGTCCAGGTGACGTCGACCTTGCGGGCAACTCTCCAGACTTCCTTGCCGGTCTTCTTATCAAACGCGGCGATGAACGACTTCATGCCGCTTTCATCGCATTGCATGATCACGAGATTCTTATAGAGAATGGGTGAAACTCCATAACCGACGCTCGCAGTGCCAAGTTTTCCCAGGTCCTGTTTCCAAAGTAACTTTCCGTTGTAGTCATAGGCGTACAGGCCTTCGCTGCCGAAGAACGCGAACACATACTTGCCGTCGGTCGCGGGAGTTGAAGACGCGAAGCTGGCTTTCTTGTGGCGGCTATCGTGAACCGGTCCTTCGTATGCAACCCGCTCCCACAAAATCTTACCGGTGTCGCGATCGATACAGACGACTTTGAAAGTATGTTTGAGATTCGCGCCGACCGCGTCCGGATGAACAAAGTCACTGCCGTCCGACATCTTGTGCGAAACGCCCGGTGTTCTCCCCGGTATTGTTTCACCGTCTACCGAGGTGGTGAGAAATATTTTCTTTCCCCAGACGATCGGCGACGAATGGCCGCGACCGCTGATTGGAGTTTTCCATTTAACGTTCTTCGTGTTGGTCCATTCGGCGGGCAGTCCTTTTTCTTCGGAGACGCCGCGGCCATCCGGTCCACGCCACTGCGGCCAATTGGACGTCTTGGCGATTATGACTGACTGAAGAATGAAGATAATCAGGAAGGTTCCAGCGACTCGGTTAACAAGTTTCATAGTCGTTACCTACGGGTCATGAAGTCAGTACCACCTGCGGTAGCGGGTGGGTTTGCGATTAGTCAGAGATGAGTGACGAGGAGAGAAAACACCCACCCGCTACCGCAGGTGGTACTGACCTCATGCCTCACACCTTACTTCCCGATGGCGTAGAGGTTTTTCTCGCCGCGAATAAAGATGTTGCCATCTGCGACTGCGGGCGAGGCGTAGACGGGTTCGCCGACGGAGTTAGTTCCCAGGATCTCATGCCTGGGTCCGGCCTTGACTACGAATGTGTCGCCGTCTTCGCTGGTCAGCAAAATCTTATCGTCAAACGCGATTGGCGAAGCAGTAAACGTCGCGGGGATGGGTACGCGTCCACCCTCGTATTTCACTTCGCCTGTCTTCGCATCAAGACACGTCAGGATGCCGCGGTCAGTGGTGAGGTAGAGATAGTTGCCGTAAAGAATTGGTGAAGGTACGTAGGCCGTGCCCTTTGCATATTTCCAGACGACTGTGTCGGCCAGATCGCCGGTCCCACCGAGGTTGATGGCCATGGCCACTTTTGCCGGGAATCCTGCCGAGACAAAGACCATCTCGTTATTAGCAACAGGCGAGGGAATCGCATTGCTTTCAACGCCCTTGTGCCGCCACAACTCTTTGCCGGTCGCGGGGTCGTAGGAGATCACGGTTTCGGTCCCACTGGTAATGATCTCCGCGCGAGACTTTGTTTGCACTAACAAGGGTGTGGACCAACTCATCTGAACTTTACGCGGGGTTCGCCAAACTTCTTTGCCGGTGTTCTTGTCTAAGCCCACGATGAACGACGCGGCGCCACCGTCTTCGTCGCACTGCAGGATCACCAGGTTCTCATAGAGGATTGGCGATGTGCCGGTACCCAATCCCACCGTGGCGAGCTTTCCGAGGTCGGCTTTCCAAACCAGTTTGCCTTTCATGTCATAAGCGAAGAGCCCTTCAGTACCGAAGAAAGCGTAGACATGCTTTCCGTCTGTGGCTGGAGTTGACGCTGCGTAAGAGCTCTTGCGATGCCGGTTATCGTAGGGAGTACCTTCAAACGCCGTTTGCTCCCACACAACCTTCCCGGTTTCGCTGTCGAGCGCGATCACTTTGAAAGTGTGCTTCTTGTCAGCGCCGATGCTGTCTGGATGCAAAAACTCCTGGCCGCCCATGACGTGCTTAACCGCCTTTGCTCCCGGCACCTCGGCGCCTTCGATCGCGGTGGTGAGAAAAAGGCGCTTGCCCCAGACGATTGGCGATGAGTGGCTTCGGCCGGCGATAGGCGTTTTCCACTTTATGTTCTGTTTAGGAGTCCAAACAGCCGGCAGGTTCTTTTCAGTAGAGACGCCAGCGCCGGATGGACCACGCCACTGTGGCCAATTTGCGGCGCGAGTACTGAGAACCAACTGTGTAAGTACAAATATTAGAAGAAGTGGCGTAGTACTTTTTCTGATGAGATTCACTTTAAGTTCCTTTATTGAATAACATTCAACCTGTTTCGTGTAATTCGTGGATCGAATTGTACGGGTCAAAATCGGATCCACGAATTACACGAAACACACGAATTGACCTCGAATACGTTACTTCCTGGCCACTTTGGCAGTCGGTGCGCCAAACGCGTAAACATGCTTGGTGCTGCGCACAATAACCAGTCCATCGGAAATTGCGGGCGTAGCCATCAGCACTTCACCCACCGGATTCGTCGCCAGCAGTTCATACTTCGGTCCGGCTTTTACCACGAAAACATCTCCGTCTTCGCTCGACAAATAGATCTTGCCATCGGAGGCGACCGGCGAAGCGGTGAACGCGCCACCCTTTCCACCGACCCGTTCCTGATAAATACGCTCGCCCGTTTTTGCGTTGTACGCCGTGATCACGCCCTGGTTCGAGCAGGTGTAAAGATAGTCACCATAGACCACTGGAGTCGGCATGTAGGGCCCACCACGTTTCTTGCTCCAGGCAATATGCTCGCTCGATTCTTTTCCGTCTTTCAGAGTGATATCACCGACGGCGCCGGGTTTGATCGCATAGATGGGTTGAATGGGAGCGTAACCACTGGTAACAAAAATCAGATCATGCGCAACGAACGGGGTCGGTGTAGTGACTTCGGAATTCGGTGTTAGCCGCCATAATTCTTTACCGGTCGCCGGGTCGTATCCACGAATGGCCTTCGAACCGTTGGTGATTACTTCAGGGCGCGTGGCTCCCACATAAACTGTCGGGCTGCCCCATGAAGAGATTTCGTCGCGAGACGTTTTCCAGACCTGCTTCCCGTTTTTCAGAGAATAGGCGGCGATGAAAGAGTCCTTCTGCACATCAGCCTGAACGATAACCAAATCCTTATAGATGACCGGAGAACTGCCGTGCTCCCACTGGTAGTCCGCATCGTAGAACCAGCCAGCGTCGAGCACGCCGAGATCCTGCTTCCACAAAAGTTTTCCTTTTAGGTCGTACGCATAAAGCCCATGCGAACCGAACAACACCACCAGTGTTTTGCCGTCAGTTACCGGTGTTGAATCAGCATGAGTGGATTTCGGATGACGCTTTACTTTCGGCAGCCCTTCGTACGCGACGCGCTCCCAGAGAATCTTTCCAGTGCGTTTGTCGAGAGCGTAAACCTTCCAGGTGTGCTTCGGATCGTCTTTAACCGGAGCAACATCGCCGTACAAACCGAAGCGCGTTTCGTCCTTGGCGGCGCTGCTTACGGCTGTACTGACAAACACCTTGTCGCCCCAGACGACCGGACTCGAGTGTCCCAGTCCGGGTAACGCGGTTTTCCAAAGCACGTTTTCAGTTTTAGCGGCGTCCCACTTGACGGCGGCCACGCCACCCTCAACCACGCCAGCGGCGCCGGGCCCGCGAAATTGCGGCCAGTTTTGGGCGTAGGCAACGGTGGAAATGAAACAAAGGGACAGTAAGGAAAGGACTAGTC
>DATEPF010000380.1:0-2876 GCA_035273325.1 Pyrinomonadaceae bacterium
AACGTGCTTTGTTTTCCCGGTATCTTCCGCGGGGCGTTGAACTGCCGTGCGGCGCGGATTAATGAGGAGATGAAACTCGCAGCCGCCCACGCAATCGCCGGCATCATCACACCCGCCGAACTTCATCCCGAATACATCGTCCCGTCAGTGTTTGATAAACGCGTCGCGGAAGCTGTGGCGAAGGACGTCGAAGAAGCGGCTTACGCCACTCGTGTTGCACGCCGCGACAGATCTGCTCAGGAAGGGATGTGAAGACCTCGTTATTTCGTGTAATTCGTGGATCGCTTTTTTCCACAACCTAAAATACGATCCACGAAACACTCGAAATGAGGCGTACTTTTCTCAGGACTCCGTTGGCTGTATCTTGGGGAAAACAATTTTAGAAACGAGAACACGAACTATGTGTCGAAATATTAAGACCCTGCACAACTTCAAACCGCCGGCAACGGAAGCCGAAATTCGCGCTTCGTCAATTCAGTTTGTTCGCAAGCTCAGCGGCATGAATAAACCTTCGAAAGCGAACGAGGAAGCATGGAACATCGCGATCGAGAAGGTGGCTGCGGCGGCTACGGAGATGCTGGATTCACTGGTGACCAGCGCACCGCCGCGCGATCGTGAAGTGGAAGCTGCGAAAGCGAAGTTGCGATCCGCGGAACGCTTTGGTCCGTCGCAGCCGGCCGCGTAATCCCATTATGAAATATAGAATTCTCGGCCGGACCGGTCTGAAAGTCTCCGAACTGTGTCTGGGGACAATGACCTTTGGCAACAATTTTTTCAATATCGCAGTTGTCGATCAACCAAACGCGAATGACATGGTCGCGCGTGCGATCGACGTGGGGATTAATTTCTTCGATACGGCCGACGTCTACTCGTATGGCCGGTCGGAAGAAGTACTCGGCGAGTCGATAAAAAGACTGGGCATAAATCGCGCGCAGATAGTTGTCGCGACCAAGGTGCGCAGCCCTATGAGTGAGGCTGCTGCCGCAGGGACCAGCGACGTAAACAACGTCGGATTAACCCGGCAACACATTTTCGCGGCCGTTGACGACAGTTTGAGACGTTTGGGAACAGACTATATCGATCTGTATCAGGTTCACGGTTGGGACAAGCTTACGCCTATCGAAGAAACCATGTGCGCGCTGAATGATCTGGTGCGTGTCGGCAAAGTCCGTTACCTCGGTTGTTCAAATTGGGCTGCACGTCATCTCATGAAAGCGATGATGATGTGCGAGGCGCACGGTTGGTCCAACTTTGTTTCGCTGCAGGCCTATTATTCGTTAGTTGGTCGAGATCTTGAATACGAGCTGCTGCCGTTGTGTCGTGAAGAGAACATCGGCGTCCTTCCATGGTCACCGCTGTCCGGTGGGTTTCTATCAGGCAAGTACCGGCGTGACAGTCCTACACCGGAAGGTGCTCGCAGAAGTGGTTTCGACTTCCCACCAGTTGATTTAGAACGCGGCTTCGACGCGATTGAGATGTTGGACCGAATTGCTAAAGATCGGAACAGCTCCGTGCCGCAGGTAGCCCTCGCATGGCTGCTGGCGCAGCCGGGCGTTACCTCAGTCATCATCGGTGCAAACAAAATGTCGCAACTGGAAGACAACTTAAAAGCGACTGATTTGGAATTGACTGGTGCGGAGATTGAAATGCTTTCCACGACCACTACGGCGCGGCCGATCTATCCCCAATGGATGATTGAACTGCAGAATCAAGGCCGGTAAGACAAAAGTTCAGAGTCCAAGCTTTAGCTTGCTGTTTCCAAACCCAGCAACCTAAAGGTTGGACTCTGAACTTTTGTCTAATCGGACCTTGAATTAGTCTCTTCGCCCGCCGGTCAGGTGCAGCAGGAAGAAAAACAAGTTAATGAAGTCGAGGTAGAGCGACAAAGCGCCCACCACGGCGTACGAGCCGACCTTACCCTCGGGCAACGCTACGGCAAGTTGTTTCAAGCGCTGCGCGTCCCACGCAGTTAGTCCGGTAAAAACCAACACTCCAATAACGGAAATCACAAACTGCAAAGCGTTGCTCTGCAGGAAGATGTTTACCACCATCGCAATGACGATGCCGATCAACCCCATGAAGAAGAATTGTCCGACACCGGCCAAACTTCGTTTGGTAACGGTTCCAAAGAACGCCATCGTTCCAAACATCGTCCCCGCAATAATGAACGTCTGCGCGATCGAAGCGCCCGTGTAAGCCAGGAGGATTACTGACGACGTCACACCCGTCAGTCCGGAATAGACGATAAAGAGCAATGACGCAGTGACCGGCGCGATATGTTCAACTCTGGCCGATAAGTAAAACACCAATCCGAGCTGGGCGATTATCAGTCCCCAGAAGGCTATCCCGGTCACAACCAGGCCAGATGAGGCGACGAAGAAAGCTGTTCCGGCAGTAATCAATAATCCCAGGAACATCCAGCCGTAGACCCGGCTCAGAAATGCGCCCACGCGTTCATCCCGGGCGTCGACGGGCACAAAAACTTCCTGATTTGGCGGCTGATTAAGCGACGGTTGATTCCAGCTCATGACCTTCTCCTTGTTAACTGCGTTTAGTGATCCTCTTGTAACTCAAACCTAAATCCATCGCAACTTGCCCGCGTCGCTCGAAGGTATTGATGCCCCTTGTCACTCCGGCGCTGCGGCCTTTCCTTTTGCCTTTTGTTCGTGTTAATTCGTGGAGCGCTTTTAGTGTTGCGTAAAATGCGATCCACGAATCACACGGAACAAGACGGAAGGGATAATCCAATGTCAACAAAGGCAATCATGAATCCGGCGAACATTATGCAGCTCGGGCTTGGATTTATGGCGTCGAAGACTCTGCTCAGTGCAATAGAGCTAGGGGTTTTCACGAAGTTGTCCGATGGACCGGGGAAC
>DATEPF010000381.1:0-11059 GCA_035273325.1 Pyrinomonadaceae bacterium
GATGCTTGTGCGCCTCTTCAAATCGTCGTAAACGAACAAACAAGTTGCCGACGTTGTTTTCGACGAGCGCAAGAAAATTTTTGTTCCCGGCCTCTTCTGCATAGACAGTAGCGGCGGAGTATTCAACCAACGCCTGATCGATCAATTCAGCGCTGTTACGGGCCAGGCCGAGATACTTTAGAACTGTCGCGTACTCATTGTGAAACTTGCCCTTGAGAGCGACGTTGTTGCTGTTCTCAAAAAGTGGAGCCGCCTGACGATGCGTTCTTAAAGCATCTTCCGGACGCAAACTGACCTTTTCGATAATTGCGCGTGTCAGAAACGCGCGCAACTTTTGATCGCTTTCCAGCTCACCCAACTGTTGCAACGCATCGTCGCAACTAACCCGCGCTTCGTCGAAGGCGCCTTCCCGCCAGTAACAGATTGCCAGGTCAACCCGAGCTTCCGCGACGCGTTCACGTAAACCGCAACCCTCGAAAAGCCGCGCAGCCTCAGAAATCAGATCTTTAGCGGATTCTTGCGCACCGCGAATCTGCCTGGCGCTTCCGATCCAACCGGTCAAGGTCCCGGCTCGGAGTATCACTTCGGCCTGTTCGATCTGCTCCAGCCGGTCGACATCCGGGCGTTCACCTACGCGCTCCCAAAACTCGCTCATGGCCGTCCGCGCGGCTTCGTATTCGCCCGCTGCTTCCAGTGCCTTCGCCTGTACACACGCCGCTTGTGCGCGTTCATTCAAAGTTCCGGTGGTTTCAATATCTGGTCTTGTCATGACGACGTTTAAGTTCATGTGAGGCCTGCCGTTTAGTGGCATGCAAGAATCCTTGCATGAAGGGTAGTGTGCGGCTATCATGCCGCACGATCAAGAACTAATAGTTGGCTCCCATCTTCGGACTTAACTGTCTTTTTCAACCCAAAAACTGAATAGGAGAACACATGAAAACGTTGAAAGTGATCTGTATTGAACTGGTTCTAGCTCTATCTCTGAGTGTTTCTGCCCATGCCGGTGACGTCAGCAGTCCGGGTATGACCGCTCCTACTCCGATTCCTTTGCCTAAGACCGAGATGTCCGAAAGCAATCGCATCGAGGCTTCCGATCCCGGATATCCGACTGGCAGCGTCTTGGACTCCGCCGAGCTCATGCAGTTGCTCGTCGCGTTGATGTTCTAGTTACAAAAAAGGCCGCGGCGTTAGTCTCCGCAAAAGTCACGCGCTATGTTCAGAAATTAATGCGGGCTAGTTGTCCTGAGGCCCGGCAAGGTGGCGGTGACAGGCGCATGCTAACCCCATCACCTCCGCAAGGCAAGAGCCAATTGCTTGTTAAGGCGCGCCGGTGATTAAGTCGACTTGCGCGCGAAGCAATAAATCAAGCAATCCAGGCGAAGGTCAACCGTGCGGCTAATTAACGTTAGCGTCCACCAATTTTCGGACTGTCTCTAAAGTGTCAGCCTCGTGGGGCCGCTTGTCGGGTCGCAGACGCAGTATGCGCGGGAACCGAAGAGCGTAGCCGCTCTTATGTCGCTTTGACTCCTGGACGCGATCGAAAGTGACTTCGATCACGATTTGCGGTTCGACCACTCGGACCCGTCCGTGGGCAAATTCCTGCACTGTGTGAGATTTGAACCACTCGGTCATTTCACCGAGCTCAACATCCGTCAGGCCCGAATACGCCTTTCCGATGTTCAGGAGTTCGTCCGAGTCATCCGATCTGCGGACGGCAAAGGTGTAGTCTGACAACAGATTCCGGCGCTTACCGTGCCCCACTTCGACTGCTGTGACCACAACGTCCAGAGTCGCAATTGCACGTTTTACCTTCAGCCAATCACGTCCGCGCCGCCCCGGTTTGTAAAGTGACGCGGGACTTTTAATCATCAGGCCTTCGTTGCCGCGCTGGCGCGCCGCGTCGAATTCATCGTCGAGCGCGGCTACGTCCGTGAATCGTTTCGCGAGCGAAGCGCGAATTCTCCCCTGCGACGGAATAATTTTCTCGAGCACCCGGCGGCGTTCTTCAAGCGCAACTTCCGTCAACACCGCGCCGTCTGCATAAAACAGATCATAAGCGACCAGCACCACCGGAACATCACGCAGCAGTTCCTGGCTAATTGTTTTCCGGCCCAGCCGCTTTTGTAACTCGCTGAACGGCAGAATGCGGTCGCCATGCGCGGGCACGATCTCGCCGTCAATGACCGCGTCTACCGGCATCTGCTGAAGAGGTTCAAGTAGTTCGGGGAAACGGTGGGTGATCTCATCCATCGTGCGGGAGTAGATCGCTACGCGTCCGTCTTTCGTGTGCGCCTGCGCGCGAATGCCGTCGAATTTATCTTCCACGAAGAATTCATCCGGCATGGTGCGGGCCACGTCGGCTAGATCGGCGGCCGGTGTGGCCAGCATGAATTTGATCGGATGGAATAAGCGCATGCTCACGTCGTGCAGGTCTCCGGAGCGTGCGCGGACGGCGGTTTCTCCGATGTCCCCCAGCAACATGTTGATTTCCGACACTCGTGCCAGCGGTTGCTTAAACGCACGAGCTATCGCATCTTCGACCAGCCCTTCCCGCAAACCGATTCGCAGATCACTAGCCAGTAGCTTGATTAGGTATTTGGCTTCGAGGGGCGTCGCACGGCTAAGGACCGTAGTGAGGATCCCGGTCTTATTCTTGATGCCGCGAGTTTCGCTAAGCCGCGCGATAATCGATTCGGTTTCAGCAAACGTAATTGTCGGTCCCTCATGGAAACGGCCCGCTCGTTCAACAACTTCGTACGCGGCATCGCCCGCGTCCCCAAGTCGCACGTAAATTGGTCCAAGTTCTTCGAAGCTGACACCGGTGGCTTCCGACAGGGCGTTGCCGATAATGCTGCCGCCGACGTTGGTGGTGCGTGCATCGTTGGAAGCGAATTGATGTCCGGCAAAGTAACGGGCCGCGCGTGCGAGGTCCGGGTCATCGAGTTGTTTTAGATAACGACCTACCAGCGCAGCTTTTTCGAGTTTCTTAGTGGTTGCGGCAACTTGATCTGCAACTTCCGCAAACTGTTGCAGAAGTCCGCCGCTAACCTCTAAAGTTGCTGTGGAATCCTCAGCCAAAGCAGCACGAAACCTTGTCGAAAAAATAGTTGGGGGGCCTTCAACTGTGCTCGACATTTTGTGAAGGTGTCAAGGCAGGTTCGTGTACAAGAGCGATCCACGAAGCACACGAAATAAACGAATAACGCGAGGTATGTCCCCGCCGCGATGCTCGTCTGACTTGCTGTCGCGCCGTGCAACTTCTGCTTTATACAGCCACGGGTTACAATCACAACTCGTTTGCTCTTCCGCGTTGACCGAAAGGTTTTAAGAAGTGGTCCTACTCATCCTCGAGTCCCTCGGCAGCACTGAGCTGGTATTTATTCTGATCATGGCCCTCGTGTTTTTTGGGCCTCGTAAATTGCCCCAACTCAGTCGCACCCTGGGCAAGAACATCGCGACGTTCCGACGCGCTTCGGATGATTTCAAGCGAACCTGGGACCGCGAAGTCACCCTTGAGGAACTCAATTTCACGAATATCGAGCCTGATCGCGGGCAGGCATTTGCGGATAATTCGATACTGGACAACGCGCAGGTGGGCCAGCCAATCCAGCCTCCTACAATTGAACCTGTCCCTGCTGACCGCGTCATCGCTCGCGGATCCGGCGATACGGCCAGCGAACCAATTGAGACTTACGACGACTCTGCACCACCATCGAAGCGCGAATGGCTTTAAACACTGGTAGAACGTTTCTCAAGAATTAATGTCAACCCTCCTACGTCCATTCGCTTCACGCAAGCAATCTGAAGAACAAATCGGAGGGCAGATGTCTTTCCTGGAGCATCTGGATGAGCTGCGCAAGCGGCTCATTCGGTCGCTTGTGTTCGTGGTGTTGGCGGCGGCCGTTTGCTGGATCTTCTCCGATCGAATTTATGCATTTCTGGCCATCCCGGTGGAGCGTGCGCTGGCTGATGCGCAGAGACGACAGCTGCCAATCAATGGGTTAACAGGTAACGAAGCAATACTGCCGCTGGACACCGTTCAGAAGGACGACGTTGGCCGGTACATATTTCCGGATGAGACGACGATCGGATCCACGGTGATTCCGGTTGGCGTTTCTGTGCAGGCGCGCGTGACTCACGACGCACACGGGAAGCTCGGACTCTTCACCGACGAGCCGATCTACGCCGGCAATTCAATCATTCCCAAAGGTGTGCGGCTGCCGGTAGATTTGGCAACGTTGCCAGGCGCCTATTCCGGTGTTAACGACAAACTGATCGTTACGAGTGCGATGGAACCGTTTTCACTTTACATGAAGGTTTCGCTGTACGCCGCCATCTGTTTGTCTGTGCCGTTTCTTCTGTGGCAGATCTGGGCATTTGTTTCACCCGGGCTCTATCCACACGAGCGCGCTTACGTCACACCCTTCATCGCGTTATCAACCATTTCGTTCGTACTCGGAGCTGCGTTTGCCTATAAGATTTTGTTTCCGCCCGCTGCCCGGTATTTGCTGGGCCTGGGACACGACTTTCGTTTGTTGCTCAAAGCGAACGATTACTTTGACTTCATCATCATCGTGATGCTGGGTATGGGCATAGTTTTTCAAATGCCTGCGGTTACCTACGTTCTGGCGCGCATCGGCCTGGTCACGGCGCGATTTCTGATACGAGCCTGGAAAACCGCGCTCATCATTATTTTGGTGGCGGCGGCACTGATTTCTCCGTCCGCGGACATTCCCAACATGTTGTTGTTTGCCGCCCCGATGGTGGTGCTTTATCTATGTTCAATACTGGTTGCGTGGATATTCGCGAAACCGCGAACTGCGGTGCAACCGTAACGCTGTAAATGTCTGTAACCCGAACGGTTTTGGCCGGTCGAACCACGAGTTTGGAAGCAACGAAAAGCCCGGTTGGCCGCATCTTGACTGTGTTGTTCGCGAACTTTAGAATCCCGTGCTTCCGCATCGGGCAATACCTGCTGCAGTATCCCTTTGAGTCTCATCACCGTTTGTAGGAGTTAAGTTATGTCGTACCAGAAAGCCGCTCTTCGCCTGGCGATTCTATCCCTAGTGCTGGCTGCATTTAGCCTGCCCGTACTGGCGCAGGATCCTCGTCAAAGTCAGGATCCGATGGATAAGCCGCGCAATGTGAAGCCTGAACTCAAGAAGGCTTACAAGGATTGGCTGGAGAAGGACGTCACCTACGTTATTACGGATGAAGAGCGAAGAGCTTTCAAGAAGCTACAAACGGACCTGGAGCGAGAAAAATTTATTGAGGAATTCTGGCGTCGTCGTGATCCCGATCCGGACACGGACGAAAACGAATTCAAAGAGGAATACTACGAGCGGATCGCTTATGCGAACGAACACTTTGCGTCGGGCATCCCCGGTTGGAAAACGGATCGCGGCCGTATCTGGATCATGTATGGCAAGCCGGACGAGCGCGAGACCCATCCCATGGGCGGCCAATACGATCGTCCTTCGTATCACGGCGGTGGTTCGACCACTACCTACCCCTTCGAGATCTGGTTTTACCGGTATCTGCCGGGCGTAGGCTCGGGAATCGAAATTGAATTTGTTGATCCGTCGGGCAGCGGCGAGTATCGAATTGCACGCAATCCGGATGAAAAAGACGCGCTGATGATGGTCCCGGGCGCAGGCCTGACCCTTTCGGAACAGCTCGGGCTTTCGAACAAGGCTGACCGCGTTGCCGGCATCGGCGGCGGGCAAATGCATTATCAACGTGAACAGGACAGTCCGTTCTCACGTTTGCAGTTGCTGGCGGACTTGAGCCGGCCACCGCAAGTTAAGTTTAACGATCTTGCGTCTGCGGTTAACACCGGTGTCATTGAAGAGAACCCGCTGAACTTTGATATCCGCGTGGACTTCTTCCGCCAATCCGACGAACGCGTTATTACGGCGTTCACAATTCAAACCGAGAACAAAGATCTCGTATTCCAGGACAGCGGCGGCTTGCAGCAGGCGCGCATCAACATCTTTGGTCGTATCACTTCTGTCGCGGGACGTCGTGCGGGTATTTTTGAAGACCCGGTGATCACGACTGCCACGACCGAAGAATTAACAACCGCGAAGGATCGGAAGTCGGCGTATCAAAAGGCAGTAGCGCTCGCACCCGGCACCTACAAGGTCGACGTGATTGTTCGCGATGTGGCTTCGGGCGCCACTGGAATCCGGCGCGTAGGATTTACAGTGCCGAAGTACGATTCGCAGAAGCTTTCCACCTCGACACTGGTGTTGGCGACAAAACTCGAGAACATTGGTGACCAACCTGCAGTGGGCCAGTTTGTGATCGGGCAACAGAAGGTGATACCAAACGTGTCCGGTGTCTATCGTCGCGGTGCTCCGGTTGGTGTTTACATGCAGGTCTACAATGCCGGCATCGATCAAACGACGCTGCGTCCTTCGGTGGATGTCGAGTATGTCTTGTTGAAAGACGGCAAAGAGCTAGGCAAGCAGGCGGAAGACTGGCGCGGAATGAGCGACGCTGGTCAACGTTTGACGCTGGCCAAGTTGATCGATACGCAACGGCTGGCGGCCGGCGATTACGAGCTCTCGATTCGGATACACGATCGTGTTTCAGGACAAGCACTGACGCCGTCTGCAAAGTTCAGCGTCGTGCAATAAACTTTCCGCAAATGGGGAAATAAACGACCGGCCCCGTGTGGCCGGTCGTCGTATTTGCAGCACGATGAACCTCAATATTTTGAGTTGTTTCGTGAATCGTGTTTTTTTCAGCCTAAAATGAAAGAAATGGGGGATAAAACAAGTCTTGTCGGATTGAATCCGGAACAACTGACGTCGTTTATGACGGCGTTGGGGCAGCCCGCGTATCGCAGCAAGCAAGTCTTTGGGGCGTTACACCAACGCCGCCTGCAGACTTTCAACGAGATGACTGATCTGCCGAAGGATTTACGAGAGAGGCTGAATGAAAAAGCAGCAGCGGCGACGTTAACCGTTCAATCAAAATATGTCTCGACAGATGGCACTCGTCGCTACTTGATGAAGACGCACGACAATCTGCCGGTGGAAACAGTTTTCATTCCGGAAGACCGCCGCGACACGATCTGTTTCTCCTCGCAATCCGGCTGCCCGCTTCAATGCACGTTTTGCCTGACCGCACAGTTAGGTTTACTCCGATCATTAACATCCGGCGAGATTGTCGAACAGATCATTATCGCGCTGAACGACGTGTACGGCGTCGCCGCCAAAACACCGCGAGGAACAAACCTTGTCGGCATGGGTGCGGGTGAACCGTTCCTCAATTTTGAATCGCTACTAAAGGCACTGCGGATAATGGCCGAGCCCAATGGTTTGTTCATTGTGCCGCGGCGCGTCACGATATCGACGGCCGGAATTGCGCCGCGCATTCGCGAACTAGCGACGATTCCGGATCGTCCTAATCTGGCGATTTCGCTCGCGGCTCCCACGGACGAGTTGAGAAACGAGTTGATGCCGATCAACAAGAAATGGCCGCTGGAAGAATTGCTGTCGGCGTGCAAAGAGTTTGAGAAGACACTAAGCGCGGGTGAACAGTTCACTTTTGAATACGTAATGCTCGAGGGCGTCAACGATTCTGAAGAGCATGCGCGCCAACTCGCGAATCTGCTTAACCGCCATGATTTGCGAGCGAAGGTAAACCTGATACCGCATAACCCGGCGGACCCATTACCGTATCAACCGTCGCCGGCCGAGGTCGTTGATCGATTTAAGGCGATACTCGAGTCGAAGGGAGTACATTCCTACATTCGCAGACCCCGCGGCAGAGACATCTTCGCTGCGTGTGGACAACTGGCGGCAATGCGCGAGCCCAATAATTTTCAGGGAATAAGACAATCAATCGTAGCGTAGAGTAAAGAAGTAATAAGGAACTAATAAACCAATGAAATTATCGAACACTACCAGGGGTGCAACACTTTTCATGCTGGCAATCGGGCTGTTGGCATTGTCGGGCAGCGGCTCGAAGGTGGCGGCGCAGTCTCCGCCGCATATCAACGTGACGGCGGCGGCTTCTAATCACAAGGTAAATCGTGGGCGAACGTTGCGCGCTACCGTAACAATGGAAATTCCTGGCGACTACCACGTCAATTCGGCGCGGCCGTTAGAGAAGTTTCTAATTCCGACGACGTTGAAAGTGAGCGCGCCAGACGGCATTCGTATTGGACCAATCGCCTACCCGCGTGCGGTCCTGCGCAAGTTTAAATTCTCGAAGAACAACGTTTCAGTTTACGAGGGGCGGGCAGTGATGCGTTTCACCGTTACCGTGCCTGCGGCAACTTCAACCGGCGCAAAAGAACTGAAACTGAGCCTTCGCTACCAGAGCTGCAATGATGAAGTCTGTTTTCCGCCGCAAACAAAAGATCTGAGTTTGTGGGTGCATGTGGAGTAGAGAGTTAAAAAAAACTTGTGGGGCTTAGCCCCTTGATGTGCGGAAGGTCTCTGACCTTCCGCGCAATTACCTCATTTCTGAGGGCTACGCCCTCCTCCATTTGATCCTATCTATATCGACTCGTAGCGGTTCATCCTCCAGCGGACACCCCTGCCAAATCCGTGCGCTAGACCAACGGTAATCGACGGCCCTCTCAACTAATCCAGCTCTCACCGGGTTCAGGTGTATGTAATTGACTTTCTGCATAAACATTGGCTCGCTGAAAATGGAAAACACATTCTTTTCCACCTGCCAAACAGAATAGGTATGTTTCCGTTTGCGCTCAGCATGTTGCAGCTTTGCTAACGATACTTGGTGATCATTGTCTTTCAGGTAGTCGATTACACGACGAGCAGTGATTCCCTTCACGTAGCGCAATACATCGGCGGATTTCTTTGGCTCGTCCGTCAGCAAATGAATATGATCTAGCATTATCACGTACGCAAAGATCAAAAAACCGGCGGAGTTGCGAGCTTCGTTTAGAGCGTCGCAAACGACTTGCTTGATGGCATCCCTCCTGAATACCGGCAGTCGGTCTTTAGTGACAGCTGTTATGAACAGTGCGGGAGAGTCTCGGGAGATTTGAAATTGTTCGGTCATGAGTACGCAGCTCATAACCGATTTGATGATTGGCGGGAAGGGATGAAGAGAGGTGGCCGAAAACGCGTTAATGCAAGTAGTTTTTCATTAGGGGCGTAGCCCCCAAGAATTGGTTGGAGTTTGTCGGAAGGTCAGAGACCTTCCGCACATCAGGTGGCGGAGCCACGAACCATAACTTTTACCTCTCACGCGCGCCCAATCACCGACATCAGCCGTCCGACTTTTCCATAGACGTTCTTCTCGCGGCGATAAGAAAAAAACAAGTCGGTGCGGCACATCGTGCAAAGTGGAGCTGTGAAGATGTTTTCGGGCTTCAGGCCTGCGCCGGTTAGTTGATTGCTGTTTGCGCAGGGCAGGTCAACACATGCATGTCCTTCGCGCGTCGGTCTGAATAGATTCTGCTCCCGCGGAAACTCACTGTTAAAGGCATCAATAACTTCAGTGCCAACTTCGTAACAACAAGCACCTGCTGCTGGGCCAATCGCCGCAACTACATTCTCCGCTTCCGCGCCATACTCCCGTCGCATTTGTTCCAACCCTTTCAACGCGACTCGCGCTAACGTTCCTCTCCAACCTGCGTGCACCGCCGCGTAGGCTCCGGTAACCGGATCAGCCAGCAGGATCGGAACGCAATCCGCAGTTTTCACCCCAGCCAGCACACCCAATGCGTCGCTGACAATCGCGTCGCAGTAAACCGTTTCACCTCTTGCGTCTTCCGCGGGTTTCGCGTCAGATGCACTCTGGACCAGGCGGACATCCGATCCGTGTACCTGCCAACAACCGGCCAGCGCCCATTGGCCCGGAAACAGCTTGAGAAACCGGCGCCGATTCTCCAGAATGTTTTCCGCAGCGTCTTCATTAAAGCCGGCCAGGTTCAGCGATTGCTCCGGCATCGCACTGGTGCCGCCGCCTCGAGTTGAAAATCCGTTGACGAACCTTGCTTTTTCCAAAGGCTCGCAAACCAGGGCGCGTATACCATCGCGCTCGCGCCAGTAGAAGCCGGCGCGCTTCAGTTCATCGTCAGTTATGATCGTTTCCATTGGGATAGACATTATCGAAGTTGCCCGCATCCGCGAAGTTATGCAACGCACGCCGCGCTTCCGCGAACGCATCTTCACTGCTGCCGAGCAGGCATATTGCGATGGACGGGGCGTCGTTGCTGAACAGCATTATGCAGCGCGTTACGCTGCGAAAGAAGCAGCCTTAAAAGCGCTGCAGACCGGATGGCGTGGCGGGATTTCGTGGCAGGACGTCGAAATAAGTTCGCTGGAGAGTGGTGCGCCTTTGATTACCTTTAGCGGCGAGGCGCTGCGGTTGTTTGAAGCGTCAGGCGCAACTGCCGTGCATCTTTCGATGTCACATACAACCGAACACGCTATCGCTGAAGTAATCCTGGAGAGATAGCGGTTGTTCGCTGGCCGTGAAACTCGTTCGTGGCTTGCCACCTGATGTGCGGAAGGTCTCAGACCTTCCGGTAATCGAGTAACAAATCGGGCTCCGCCCTCCATTTGCGGGCGTAGCCCCAAAAGATTGACCGCCGTTCCGGAAGGTCAGAGACCTTCCGCACATCGGAGGGCGAAGCCCATAACATGTGGATGGGACGAGGAGAGAACCAGACAGACCAGGAAAAGTACCAACCTAAGGCAAACGGTTAGTCAGCGTGCGACGTCCTTGTTGATCCATAGCTACACGCGTTGTAGAGCTACCACTTAAACGAACATCGTGAAGCCTGCTCTTTGCCACATGTTGCGTCACATCGTTCTCAGCAGAATTATCGGCACCGTCTGCCAGCACGTTATCTTCAACAGCGACGCCGTGGGCCAGGCATTCCAAGTTCGGCGCCAGACGATCAGTCACCGCAATCAACTCCCGATGCGGACAGGCGACAGTTGAAATAGCACCGTGGTCGGCGTCAATTTCAACGAACCTGATTCCTTCCGGGCATTCAAAATTTCTACCGCCCAGCTCCGGCCTTAACGTCACCGCTTCTTTAATAAACTCCGACCACGCCGGCAAT
>DATEPF010000382.1:0-39861 GCA_035273325.1 Pyrinomonadaceae bacterium
CACCAGGACCGATGCCACCGCCTTTGCCAGTGCCTATTCCATTTCCCACGCCGGGCCCTGACGACGGGTCAGTGCTCTTCGATTTGAAATCCCCGTAAGGCAGAACGCGAGCGTCGGGTGGAACCAGCAGCGGATCGGCTACAACTGTAGCAGCGACTGGTAACGATGGGTTTTTGATGACCGGCGGTTTCGGATCTGGCGCAACCACCTGCGGAACGGTTAACGAAGCTTGCGGGGTTTTACCGAACGATGCCGGCTTGGGATCTTCACGACCGCCACCGCCACCGCCGCCAGGCTTTTCTTTCTTAGGTTTGCTGCCGCCCCCGTCACCCTTGTTCAGACCGGCTGTTCCTTCGTCTGGCGTCGGCTGTTCGGCCGGAATGTCTAAGAAGTTCTCGACAATCAACGCCTCTTCCTGTCGCTGCTGAAGAGCCTGTTGTGTTTGAACGCGGTCTAACCATACGATTGCAAAAATCGCCGTGATCATTATGAACAGTGACGCCAACACACCGGTCGCAACGTTAGGCTGCGACAGAAACCGCCAGCTAGCCTGACCGTAACCGACCACGCCACGTTTCGTGAAACCGAATGGATCGCGCTTAAATTCTGGCCAGGTCAATTCCGATTGGTGCGCAACTTCCTTAACTGACTCGACCAATCGTGACGTTAGACCAGCGTCGTCCATGAAAGTCAGATGGTACTCGCCGCGTGGAACATATGCCGCTGCTGCAGTTGCACTGACGGCTGCAACGGCCGGTGCACTTGCCACAATCGGCTCGGTGAACTCTATCTTAGGCGTAACAGGGGGCTGCGGCTGGGCCACAACCGCATTCAAGGGCGTCCCATCTACTGGACAAAAACTAAATTTGTCAGCGAACTCTTCCCTGCATGTGGAACAAAACTTCATTGCAACTACCTCTTTTTGGCTTAGGGGGAACGGTGTTGACCGTGCCACGGCGTCCGCGGTTTCAAGCTCCGTATAATAACTGTTTGCGACTCGTTGATCGAGAGCTTTTGATGGCTTCGGAGTGACCCAGCGGTCGAGCAAACTTTTAAGCTCATCTTCCGAAATGAACTGCTCTTCGGGCTCATAAGTGCTCATTTTAGGCCTTCTCCAAAGTAACAATTTCACGATTACTATTCAAATATGTTGATAGCGAGCTCCGTAGTCCTTGCCGCGCGCGATGAAGCCGCGCTTTGACTGCTCCTACATCGGCACCGACGATCTCAGCGATTTCGTGCAGCGCCAAACCTTCATATTCAAATAGCACCAAAGCTTCACGTTGCATCGGCGGCAGATGGAAAACTGCTTGTCTCACTGCCCCGGTTAATTCGTTATCGAGAATCTCTCTTAATGGGCCTCGTCCGGCAGCTTCAAATTTCGGTTCGGCAATATCGTCAAGTTCGAGTTCCCGGTCATGCAGGCGAAGCTGCTTAAACCAGAGGTTGCGTGCTGCTGCTAACAGATAGGTCCTTAGTGTCGCTCGACCTGCTCTAAAGTTTCCGGGCTTTTTCAATAGTCCCAGGAAACAGTCGTGCGTAATGTCCTCCGCAATTTCTACGCTTCCAGATAGGCGATAAGCGAACCGGAAGACCGCGTCACGATGGCGTTCATAGATCTGAAGGAAAGCCGCCGATTCGCCAGCCCCTGCCCTTTCAAGCAAAAGTTCGTCTGTCATTCTGTCTGGCAAGCGGCACTCGATTCTGTAGGAATCGTTCCTACTATTAATACCCGTAAACAGCTAAAGGATACGGTGCTGGAGCAAAAGTTTTGCCTTAGGCGCAGTTTCAAACACCGACTTCGGGGAATTTAGCCCGCTGAACTGCATCATAAATTATGAAGCCCGTCACTTCGGCTGGCGTAACTCTTGTCAAACCATGGCGTTGGATGCATTTAGAAGCCAAACGGTTGACGGAGAAATACCCCGCAACTAAGATGTTTTTGCTCCCAATTCTTGTTCATTTGCTGGGAATAGTTCCGATAGTATTGTTAGCGGTTATATGAATACCTCAGTATTTCTTACCTTTTTACGGTTGTCCGCATTGGCGCTGCTGCTGTCAGGCGCTTCGCTGACTGCTCCGGCACAAGTCTCTGAACCACAGCGCGCACAGCTGCTAAACGGTTTACGCGTTGTCCAATTGCATAAGCCCGGCGATCAGAACGTCCTGATCAAGCTGCGGATTCACAGCGGCGCAGCGTTCGATTTAGCGGGCAAAGAAGGCACAGCAGCGCTCCTGGGCGATATTCTCTTTCCTGACCCCAATGTCCGCGAGTATTTTACAGAAGAGATGGGCGGCCGACTCACCATCAAGACTGATTACGATGCGATCACGATCACGATGCAGGGCCGAGCGGGTGAATTTGAGCGTATGGTCGAAATCCTCCGGACGGCCTTGGTGACCACGCAGTTGACGCCAGAGAACGTTACCAGGATCCGAAACGGACGAATAAAGGTAATAAAGGAAACGAGTATTTCGCCCGCGCTGGTCGCTGACCGCGCAATTGCCGCACGTCTATTTGGTGACTTCCCTTACGGCAGGCCATCCGGTGGTACCCCCGAATCTCTTGAACGCGTTGACCGAGCGGATTTAATGCTCGCCCGGGAGCGTTTTTTGAATCCAAATAACTCGACGTTAACGATTATTGGCGGCGTCCCGCCGGCACGCTCCATGCGCGCTCTGCGTCAGCTTCTCGGCATTTGGCGGAAGAGCGACCAGGTCGTTCCGTCTACCTTTCGACAGCCGGTAAAGCCTGACGCCAGAACACTGATTGTAAACGCGCCCGGCGACCAGAGCGTCGAAATAAGATTCGCCGTGCGAGGATTAGCGAAGCGTGACCCGGATGCATTGGCCGTAGATCTGCTCGCGCAAATTGCACGCAAGCGATGGGAGGCAAGCCTTCCCGAGTTGTCACGAACCCCTATCTTCACGAGACATGACGCCTATTCACTTCCCGGAATTTTTGTGATGGGCACAACGGTCGATCACTTGCTCGCGGGTAAAACCCTCACAGCAGCCCAAAATATCGCGAGGGAGTTAACACGCAATCCGGTGTCGATGGCTGAGTTGGACCAGGCGAAGGCCGACTTATTGGCTACTCTAAACAAAGAGTTTAGTGACCCGGAGGGACAAGCACATTCGTGGCTCGACATGGACACGTACGGGATTGCTTCGGCCGATCGAATTCGACTATTGAACAGCGTAACTGTAGCTGATCTTCAGCGTACGGCAGGACGTCTATTTAGTGACGCTGCATTTGCTTCAGTCGTCGTTGGTAATTCTGAGTTAGTAAAGACCCAACTCGAAACGGTGGGTAAGGTCGAGGTGGTGGGGAGTATCGAGCCGAAGACTGAGACCAACATTGACCCACTGAAACCGAAAACTCCAACCGGTTCGAAGCCTGAGTAATCACAAATCATTCGCAATCTACCTGCAACCATACCACTATCTATATCCGGTTAACTGTGCCTGACATTGAAACCGCCACGAACACCGAACATGCGCGTCGCGTGCGTGAGATGTTCGACGGCATCGCCGGCCGGTACGATCTTTTAAATCATGTTCTGTCCCTCAACATCGACAAGCAATGGCGTCGTGTATTGACGAAACGGTTGTCGGGAACTGACGGTGGTGACCCAGTATTGGACGTCGCATGCGGCACCGGCGACCTCTCGATTGACTTGCATCGAGCAGGTCTAACGCAAGTTGTTGGGCTTGATTTCTGCCGGCCCATGCTCGTGATCGCCAAGTCAAAGGTTAGCGAAAGAAAAATCAAACTTCCTTTGATTGAAGGTGACGCGCTAAACCTTCCTTTCAGTGACGGTTCATTTGCTGTTGTAACGATCGGCTTTGGATTGCGGAACCTCAGCTCGGTTGAACGAGGCCTTCAGGAACTATACCGAGTGCTAAAACCGGGTGGACGGTTGGCGGTGCTTGAGTTTTCCAAACCAGGCGTTCCGATATTGAGTTGGGTTTTTAGAGTTTACTTCTCGAAGGTTTTACCATTGCTCGGTGGGTTAATCAGCGGCTCCCGTAGCGCTTATGAGTACTTGCCGGATTCAGTCAGACGGTTTCCCGACCAAAGACAACTGGCGGCGTTAATGAGCGCTGCGGGTTTTACTGAGGTAAGTTTTGAGAATCTAAGCGGCGGAATTGCAGCGTTGCACTTCGGCACGCGTGCAGGTTGAGATTGGTTGCAAAGCTTAACGGCGGCAACCATGAGAACGCAGCCCGAAGGATTGCTCTTAAGGTATCGTGCGGTTGTCGGGGCCACGCGACTCATATATAGGGTGTCCATCGGGCTACGTTCTCTTTTGCAACTGACGGCGGCATCCCGGCCGCTGTGATATCATCCCCACGAAATCCTAATCCAATCTTCTAAAGAGACTCGCCGTCGTGCGTTCGTCGTTAAAGTATAAAGTCCTAGGTGCGCTGCGGCGATTCGCAATCTTTCTGCTGGTTGTTTGGACAGTTGTTTCTCTCGTTACGCTACTAATCGAATTAGTTCCCGGCGATCCCGCCGTATCGGTCCTGGGTGAACAGGCCACACCCGAACAGTTTGCCCAATTTCGCGAGAAGCACGGGTTAGATCGTCCTCCATTCTTCTTTTCATTTCCGCGTGACGCAAACGGCAGTCGCCATTTCGTGTGGCACGGAAGTGATAACCGCTATACCGAGTACTGGTCCGCCCTTCTCCGCGGTGATATGGGTCGCTCATTCCGAACGGATCGGCCGGTAATTGAACTGATTCTGGAGCGATACCCTGCCACCATTCAGCTTGCCCTCGCCGCGTTATTCATCGCTATTCTGATCGCGATTCCGTTGGGAGTCATCGCAGGTAAGAACCGCGGCACCTGGATCGATAACTTCGCGTCAGTGGTGGCCCTAATCGGGATCAGTCTGCCTGGTTTTGTGATTGGACCGATGCTTGTTTACGTCTTCGCGGTAAAGCTCGGGTGGTTGGCGCCGTCAGGTCGCTTCGACTGGACTGACTTCATTTTGCCGTCGTTCACTCTTGGCGCTGCGTTATCGGCGATTCTTACCCGGATGGTCCGATCGTCTGTGATTGAGGAACTGGGCGAAGACTACGTCCGTACAGCACGGGCCAAAGGTTTGAGCGAAACACAGGTTGTTTACAAACACGTTCTTAAGAACGGATTGATTCCGGTGGTGACCATTCTTGGTCTACAGCTAGGCATTCTATTAGCGGGTGCCATCATCACCGAAAAAATCTTCGGCTGGCCGGGGCTGGGACTACTACTGGTGGAAGACGGTATCGGAAAACGAGACTATCGAGTTGTACAGGGTTGCGTGCTCGTCATTAGCATTACTTACATCGTTGCCAACATGCTTACTGATACGTTGTACCGCTGGTTGGATCCGAGGATTCGAGTCGCGTGAATCGCTTAACCATAGTTGGATTGGTTATCGTGTCCGTTCTACTCATCGTCGCGATTTTCGCGCCCTGGATAGCCACGCACGATGTTGGAGCCACAAACCTTTCCATTCGTTATCTACCGCCTTCCGTACAGCATCTGTTTGGCACTGACTCCACGGGCCGGGACATCTTTTCGCGCGTCGTGTTTGGTGCGCGAATCTCGTTACAAGTCGGGCTCATCGTCGTAACTGTTTCCGCTGTTGTTGGTGTTTTCCTCGGTGCGCTTGCAGGTTACTACGGTGGCTGGCTCGACCGAGTTATTTCTGGTTATGTGTTCAACGTCTTCCTCGCCTTCCCTGGTCTCCTCCTCGCGATAGCTATGGTCGCGTTTTTGGGCGCGGGACTAAACAAACTGATCCTGGCGCTGTGCATCATCGGATGGGTTGGGTATGCGCGCCTCATTCGCGGCCAAGTGTTGAAAGTTCGAGAATATGATTTCGTTCAAGCGGCCCGTGCTTTGGGGGCGGGTGATGCTCGTATCCTTCTCGTTCACATACTTCCCAATGCAATCCAACCGCTGATCGTCCAGGCCAGCTTGGGCATGGCCGGAGCAGTATTATCTGAAGCATCCCTTTCATTCCTTGGATTAGGCGTGCCGCCGCCCGCGCCGTCATGGGGAGTGATGATCGAGGAGGCTCGGGATCTGTCCACTCTGCAGGCGGCCCCGCACGCGCTGATATTCCCCGGCATCGCAATCGCACTTACCGTGCTGGCATTCAACTTCATTGGTGACGGCCTGCGCGAGTACTTAGATCCAAAACAGAGAGCCCGGTGATCACGCTCTTGCGAGTATGAGGCGTCCTTGAGTCATGCGAACCGTGTTTCGAGCTTTGTTCCGTCTGGGGCTGGGAATATTGCTTGGCTTCCTCGTCTTTGAAGCCTACATGTTCACTCAGGTTCAGGCGCTTAAAACAGAGAACCCGGTTTCGACATCTCTAATTGATGCCCGAGCTATCGAGGCAACCGCTCAGGGAAAAGAACCGAAGCGATATCAGGTTTGGATCCCGCTGGATAAAGTATCCACTCACTTACAACGTGCGGTTATAGCTGGCGAAGACTCGAACTTCCTTTCGCATGGTGGGTTCGATTACACGGCTATTCAAAAGGCGTGGGACGAGGCGCTCCGCGACTCGGCACGTGAAGCAAAGAAGGAGGGTGAGAATGACGACTGGTTGCCTAATATTCCGGAATTCAAGCGCGGTGCTTCGACGATTTCACAACAATTGGCAAAGAATCTCTATCTCTCTTCGAGACGATCTTTTTTTCGCAAGGGTCAGGAGGCAATCCTGACTACATTCCTCGAAAAGTCATTAACGAAACGTCGAATCCTGGAGATCTATTTGAATGTCATTGAGTGGGGAGACGGTGTTTATGGCGCAGAGGCTGCGTCGCAATACTACTTCCACAAGACGGCCGCATCGCTGACCCCGAACCAGGCCGCCTTTTTATCCGCGACGATTCCTAATCCACGCACGGTGTTTAACCCAAGAATTAATCCGCGGCGCGTCGCCAGACGGCAACGCATTATTTTGCGAGGCATGCCTTACGTCAAGGTGCCGAATTGACGTTTGACGACATCCGTTTTCCGCAAAAAGAAAAGCCGCCTTGAAATAGGCGGCTTTGTCGGAAGGCTCTTAGTGTTCCCTCAGACTGCAAACTCTCCTGCCATTTGGAGTTCGGCTTTACGAAGTTCAAAACGGGCTCGTCCCAAGTTTCCTTCGGGGTGAATTGCCAGTACCACGAAATAATCACGACCCAGTAATCGAATCAACAGGATCGCATCATCGAGCGCGATTACTAGCTCATGCAATCCACCCAGTCCAGTGTCCTTACCGGCACGTTGTGCATTCCGCACCAATGAAGTGAACTCGGCGGCAGCAATATCCAGGTTGGCCTCTTGCCCAGCCTGTTTGAGAGAGCGTTCAACGGCAATGCCGTCGATGCCCATTATGAGCGCACCGAGGCTGCCCTCGGTGCGCTCAATGATTGTCTCAAGAATTTCCTTGAACATGTTGTTTACCCTATGGACGCTGTCCGCCAAGACTTCCCGGACGCGCGGTCGTCGACCCAGACGCAGGAACGTTAGGTGTTCCAGGCATCGCATTCGGAGCAGGCATTAAGGTCCCCGGCGTCGTTTGCGGTTGTTGCTGCAACTGAGTTGGAGTGGGTGTGTTACTCGGGGGATTGCCTAGTGGTACTGGCTGCGAAATTGTGGTTGTGCGCTGACCGGTGCCTACCGTACCACTGGTCGGTTTACCTTGATAGTCCGGACGATAAATACGCGGCGTGATGAAGAACAGTATCTCGCTGCTGGATCGTGTGGTCAGTTTCCGTTTAAACAGGTTTCCAACCACCGGTATTGAGGCTAAGCCCGGTGTGCGTTGACGGGTCACGCCTTCGGTGTCCGCCAGAACGCCACCCATGACCGTCGTGCCGCCGTCTGGTACCAACACTTCGCTTTGCATGCGCTGAGTGTCGATCCCGGGAACGCCGCCGACCGCAATGCCGGTATTGATGGTGTTGTTTTCTACTGTAACTCTCAAGATTACGGTGCCAACGTCTGTGATCTGCGGAGTGATTGAGAGTCGCAAAGGAACCGACACAAACGTGGTGGTTACTACTGCTGTTCCACTCGCAGCTTGTGTGGTCTGCACCGGAATCTGTTGACCACTCTCAATTTGTGCGGGGCGGTTATTGAGAGCCGTAACACGAGGCGTGGCAACCGTTTTCGCTTCACCTCTCGATTCGGCCAAGCTGATAAGCGCGCTGATCTGCGCGGTACCAAACAGGCCTGTGGTCAAACCGATGACTGTGCTGGCAGCGGCAGCGCCGAGCGAGCCGAGCGGTTGGTTAGTGCCATCTAGGCCACCAAACACGCCAAATGGGTTTGGGCCAGTTCGCACATTATTATTACCGCCGCTTCCTCCTCCTCCAGACGTACCTGAAGTTGACGGTAGGGATGAGACGTTGCCTAAGGCGCCATTGCCGAGGTTTATCACGCCCGCGGAAAGTTGAGCCCCCAAGTCGCGACTGAAATTGCGTTGCGCAATTACGATTCGCGTTTCGATCTCAACCTGCGGTTCTGGTTGGTCCAAGATCGCGGCAAGCTGTCGAATGGCGTCGATGTTTTCTTTGACGTCGGTGATGATAAGTGTGTTGCTACGGCCATCGACTTCTATGGAGCCACGTCGCGATAGCCGTCTTGAGATAATCGGTAATAGACCCTGGTCCCCACTGCCCCCAGTAGCATCACCACCTGCTCCGCCGCTGAAGCTGAGATTGGTGGCGCCGCCTGAGAAAGCGCCAGTCGAACCAGCCGCCTGAGCCAGCGTGCCTGAGGCACGGGCATAATTTAGGCGAATGAATTCCGTGACCAAAGGCGAGGCATCCAGTCGAGAATCATTCAAGATCTTCTGCGTTTCCGACTCTTTGGCCAATACCTCTGTCGTTGCGACGCGGAGAATGTTTCCATTCGCTTCAATGCCGAGCCGGTTGGCCTTCAACACTGCATCCAGTGCTAGATTCCAAGGGACTTCCTGCACATTGACAGTTACGGGAACGGCGGCGACTGAAGAGTCGATAACGAAATTTACGCCATACTGCTCCGTTATGTAGTTCAAAATGTCGCGGATATCAGCGTTCACAACATTCAAGTTAATGGGCTCGCCGATGAATCCGGGTTGGCCGTAATTGCGTCCCTGCTGCGCTTCAGGAACAGGGGACGGCGCGGGACCTGGTTGACCCTGAACTACGGCATTAGATTCATTGGTATTTGGAGAACTAGCCGCGCCGGTAGCCGCGAAACCCGCAGTGCTATAGACAAAAAGCAATACAAGGACGAGCGCGATCCTATTTGTGACTTTAGTTATTCGGGACTGATAGAGCATCTTTTCCCTCCTTTAAGGGAATTGCAAGACGTGAGCCGCCACGCACTACGCTCGTTGCCGTTAGCAAAAGCGCGCGCCGCACAACGCGACTTCGTCCGGGGTTTATTGTCAATCTGCGTAGCGTGATTACCGAGCGGTTTCACTGGGAACTACGCCAGGTGGGTTACGTGCAGCACACTGAGCACTCTTGGGCAAGACCGTTAAGGCTTCTCAGTAGTTTCCTTAGGTTCCTGAGACTTCTCAGGTGCCGATGAGGCGGCGGCTGTTGACGCTGTTTTTAACGCCGAGAGCGTTTCAACCGTGCTAGGCTGCCGAAGAGATTTCATTTCGACAGTACGTTCGCGCTTGCCGTTTGCGAAAACAGTTTCGCGCCGAAACACCAATCTATTATCTTCAATCGCTACAAGCTGGCCGTCGTAGAACTGTTCACCAGGGTAAATGACGTAGGCCAACTTAATCGGAGTCGCTTCCACTATCGCTGCGTATCCGCGAGGAGAGCGAGATACCCCGAGCACCTGCAGTTCGTTGAGTAAGAAGGCGGTTGTGGGTTTAGGAGCAGCGACTCGATTTCTCATCGCAGCTTGTTTCTGAGCTTTGTATTGCTCAATACGCTCCTGAATCGTCGGTGGTAAAACCAAGCCGCTCTTTTTGACGGGAGCTCGAGGCGGAACATATTTGCTAAATGGATCGCGCCCACCTGCAGTCCGCCTAGCTGGGCGTTTACTTGTTTCGCCCTCTTGAGCCTGAACACTAGTAACGTTTGCGGAAGCAAAACCGGCGACAGCCACCACCACGGTCAGCGCGAGTCGCGTCATTATCTTTGAATGAGTCATAATCAGTACTTTCCTGAACTTGTGTTGATGACGGAAGTTTTAATTGCTTGATTTCGCCGCGGCAGGAGCAGGTCCCGACCCAGTTGGCTGGTTGGTCGCCCCGGGCTTCTGTAACTTCTCGGCCGATACGTAATACGCAGTGAGTTCAAACGTTGCATCAACCGTCTTTGAACCCGATAGCTTCTCGGCTTGGATCAGTGTGAAATTCGTAACGGAGACGATTCGTTGGTAGTGGGCCAGCTGCTCAAAAAAGGCGCGCAGTGAAGCGAATGAACTGGTTACGCTTACCTCAATTCTCTTGCCGCTGTAATTGTCCTGCTGAACGTCGTCCTTAGGAAGGAACTTTCGCAGGACTAAGCCGGTGCCTCGCGCGCGATCTTGGACACCCTGTAGAACCATGGTGATTTCTCGCTGCTCCGGTAGCAGTGCTTTCAATTCCTCGTATTCCGCTTCCCGCGCCTTATACACAGCTCGAAACTCAATCAGTCGCTGGGATGCAATCTGAGCCTGAGCGTTCTTTGCCGTAAGCTGCGATATCTCTGTATTGAAGCCGGCGGTCTCGGCCCTAGTGGGACGCGTGATGAAATACCAGAATCCTGCATACATCGCTCCCGCGACTACTACGAAGATTCCAAGTCGCAGGTACCACGGCATGGATTGAACGTTACCTAGTTTCATTTCTTTAGTTTCCTTAATCGGCAATTCTGCGGTCGGGATAGCGCTACTTTTTCGCCACTTGGTTCGGAACGGCGCTCGTTGCTTGTTTATTTTCGGGCTTGCTGCCGTAATTACACTTAAGCGTAAATGCTACGACTTCGGTCGCAGCAACCGTCTTGTCCAACGCTCCGGGCGTAGATGGCGCACCGTCTGCCTGAACAACCTCTCGTTGAGTCTCGATATTCAAGTTACTGAACAGCCCCGAAGAAAACTCCATACTTTGGCCGAATCGCGTTACCGCCGCTTCATTAGGTGAGAGCCCTTTAATTGTCAGCTCGCCTTCCTTCTGCTCGACGCTCTTAAGATATAAGCCTGGGACAGCGTCAAACCGCGCCTTGATCTCGCGGAGAACAGCACTCGGGCCCTGTTGTGACTCACGCAACTTCTTAATCGCGTCTATACGGCCCTGAATATCTTTGGCTTTCTTCTCCAGTTCTGCTTGCTCTTTATTGACAGCCAGCATCTGCTGGTTAATCAACTTTTGATTGTTCAATTCTTGTGTAGCCGCAGCATGGGCTGAGCGCGAGCTTACATAATCGTAGCCAACACCAACAGAAAACAATCCGAAAACAGTAACTGCCATCAAGATGGTTTGTACACGCGGACTCGTCACGCGCGCTTCGACCATCGCCACCCCAGTGGGACGGTCTGCTATGGACTCGAGTAAGTTAATCTTGATCATGCCGCTTCCACTCCTCTCAACGCGAGACCGACAGCAATTGCCATATCAGGAACGATCTCTTTCATGTAGTCCGGATCAAATTTCCTCGCATCGACGTGAATCTCGCGGAAGGGATCAAACACTTCCACCGATATTTCAAAACGCCTGGAAAGATACTCGGGTAACCCTGGTAGTTTTGAACCGCCCCCGGCAATGAGAATTTTCTGAATCGCCTCTTCATTTTCGTCCGCGGTCGCTCGATAGAAATCCATAGTCTTGCGAATTTCCAAGGCCAGGATGTCAGAAACAGTCTCGATGATTGGCTGGATCGTTCGTCCGTCGTTGCCGTCCGGCAGCGCATATCCTCGCTTAGCGGCTTCGGCTTGCTCAAACGTGAGTCCTAATTCTTTCTGGAGGAGGCTGGTGTACTGGTTCCCGCCAACCGACGCATCACGGGCAAAGACTGACCTCGTGCCGTTAAGAATGTTGATGTTCATCGTCGAGGATCCGATGTTCAGCAGCGCTACGACGTCGCCCGGCTTTGGTTGATAGTTAACTTCATAGCAGTTCTGCAGCGCGAAAGCGTCGACGTCAATCACGACAGGTTGTTTGCCGGCCAACTGTATTGCTTGCTTCACGTTGGCAATCTTGTCACTCTTGCAAGCAGCCATAAGTACATTCAACGCGTCGGCCGAGCTGCTAGTGACTTGGTAGTCGAGATTGACGTCGGAAATGTCGAAGGGGATGTGCTCTTCCGCGTGCCAGCTAAACGATTCCTGTAATTCGTCTTCGCTCATTTGTGGGAGCACTATGTTCTTCACGATTACGGAGTGACCACTTACGCCCGCGGCCACACGTGAGGTCTTGATTTGATGTTCGGTGAAAATGCTCGTGATGACGTTTGCAACATTATTCAGCTCCATGATCTGTCCGTCGACAATCGTGTCCGGCTGCAAGCTTTCGACACCAAGATTTACTAATTGGAGGGCATTGCCCTTCTTAGTTAGTTCCACGGCCTTGACTGAACTCGAACCTATATCCAAACCAACTAAGTTTTTCTTACCCATTGTTTTTTGAAACATTATTTATTCCTCATCATGAGAGACCGAAGCCTGTGTCGTCGGCGCAGACGAAGCCGCGCTTTCGTTAGTCGGGAACGGCAATGTCCGCTACTTTTCTCTTGCATTTGGTGCTTCCAGAACACTTATTGGGCAGCGCCTAGGTTGCCGTGCGGCAGGTTTATCGATCAGACGCGCGTCGGCACGATTCGTTCGACTCGATATAATTAATTGTGTCTTATGGAGTTTTGGAGCCGCAGAGTTTCCGAGCGGCGGGCTGAAAAACCAGGATGGAAACGGATGATAACGCCGCTCCAGCGTCATCGGTGAGCAGACTAACCTAGGGTGCTAAACATTGTCAACCTCTATTTTGTGGTGTTTAACCTCTGAAGTAGCAACAACTAGGGAGCGCTTCGCCCCAGCTCCTGCATTTATTGATAGTACTTTCTGGAACACGCGCAACCTGTTCCAGGATCGGATCGCAGACGTGGACGAATTCTGGCTCTGGAGTATCATCGCGAAATGACCCGAAACCGAATCCTTGTTCTGGGTGGCCTTATTTTGATTATAGGTTTGGTCTGGGTTCTTTGGATCCGACCTCGACAGGTCGACATGGCCCAGTTTGCCCCCGCAGGTTCCCTCTTGTATCTAGAGGTAAATCATCCGGTTGAGGTGGTGCGGGTGTTAGGAACTACAGATGTGGGGAAATTGTTAGGCCAGATCGGTATTGTAGCTCCTTTGTCTCCTTCTAGTAGTGTTTGGCAGAAACTGGTGAGAATAACGGGCGTGGGGCCAGTGGATTCTGTCATTATGGCCCGATCCCAGGTTGCGGTCGTTGTCACCAATTTCGAGGCTGCAGAATCAGGTGAAACTCTAAATGTTAAGCCTGAGGCGGCAATGATCGTTCAAACTCATACTTCTGAAAACCGGATTCGTGATGCGTTCGAACGACGTTTAGAAACGCTTGTCCGCGCGACCTATCTAGATCCGAAGATCGAACACACCACGGCAGGCGGTGTCAACTTTGTTGAATGGCGGGAAACGCACGGGCGAGGAAGGCTCATTGCTGCCTTCCTAGGTAGTATCGTAATAATCGGCAACTCCCGAAAAGTTGTTGACGCCTGTTTGGCAGTTGCCCGTCGAGATGCTCCGAGTCTCCGGTCTAGCCTTGAATTGCAAAACGCTCGCGTCTCCAGCGATGCTGCAAATGCCCTCGTCTTTGGTTATGTTCCTTCAAGCGAAAGTCCAAAATTGATCTCTGTGGGAATTCCAATCCTTTTCGGGTCGGCGCCAGGGAACCGGGATTTTCTACATCTGGCACAGAACGCCACGTCCAAAATTATAGGTACGCTAACGTGGACCTCACGGCCGATTCGAGGCGGCATTGAAGATCGGTATAGCATAGGTCTTCAACGTGACGTGGTAGACCAACTGAGGCCAGCCTTTGGCCCGGCTCGGCTCCGATCTTCATCAGGAGTCAGTACGGACTTCTATTCGATCACCGAATATAATTTGGAGGCCCCGCTTTTGGCTTGGCAAACCATGCGAAGCTCCGTTTCCGGACGACTCGATGTTCTCGCGGCAGTAGTTTTTAATGAAACACTCAGAAATAGTCTCACTAGCTATGGAATCCATACTCCCGAAAGCTTTCTAAGTGCAGTTGAAAGCCCTATTAAGACTCTCAGGTTAGACGAAGAAGGGCAACGTCAACTCCTTGTGGCATCCGTTCGCGATCGCATGAAACTTGCGCATGTTTTCAACAAAATGCGAGCAAAAGGAAACCATGCGCAGAATGGGGACCTATCGATCATGGAAAACGTAGATGGCACCTTGGGCGTAACACTGTCTGACTCGCTTGTAGTCATTGGTCATCCTGTCGACGTCCAGAATTATCACCGCATCGCAGCGTCAGCCGTCGACGGGAACAAACAATTTAGCCGCGTTGATGACTTTGTTGAATCGGCAGACCGCTCACATGTTGTTACGCTTACCAACGATGCTGAGCGAGTTCGGGATTCGATGTCAGCGGTTTTGAAGAGCTACCACCGAGAATTCCCAGCGGAACTGAACGAACGCATTGCTGCTTTACCTTTCGCAACAACACAAACAACTTTAACCGCCGATGGACTATTGCGTGTTACGCGATCGCCGCTGGGTCAATTTAGCTCCATCATTCCAATTTTACTGAGCAACAGACGCACCGCCGAGGCACCCCGATGATTAAAGTGCCTACTGATCTCCTCATCGCAACAAGCAACGAGGGTAAGACTCGGGAAATAACACGCGCACTCAGCGGTCTGCCGTTCACCATCCGCCCGCTGAGTGATCTCCCCCTCCTTCAAACTGTCGCTGAAACCGGCCTGACCTATGAGGAGAATGCAACAGCAAAAGCTGTTGGTTACGCACTACAGAGCGGTCAATTAACGCTGGGCGATGACTCAGGGTGAGAAGTGAATGCGCTGCATGGTCAACCAGGGGTTCATTCCGCTCGTTTCGGCGGATCCGACCTTAGCAGCGCTGGAAGAAATCGAAGACTACTTTCATCCCTGGCCCACATTGGCAACAACGGAAGAGCGGCGCGTTTTGTGAGCGTGGTTGTTTTGGCTCAACCCTTAGAAGGCAGTCCGAACGTTGCACGCGTACTTGCGGTAACGAAGGGCGTGTGCGAAGGCGCTATCGCTTTCACTTCACGAGGTCAGTGTGGCTTCGGCTACGATTCAATATTCATTCCTAACGGTCAGGACCAAACGTTTGGCGAGCTCCCAGACTCAATTAAGAATCAGATTAGCCATCGAGCTCAATCCATGAGGAAGATGCTATCTATTTTGAAACATCTGCTGAAGCAAGCTTGACCGCATTAGGGGCGGCTCATAGAATGCATTGCTTAGTTAGAAAACTCAGCTCGGGGCGTAGCACAGCCTGGTAGTGCGCTCGGTTTGGGACCGAGAGGCCGGAGGTTCGAATCCTCTCGCCCCGACCAGAATTCTGGTATCAGCCACATAGTTGTCCCTACATTGATTACTCGCTAGCTGATACTCCACTGATAGGCGTACCACAGCCCAAAGATCACACTCACGGCGCCAGTACCCAATTGCAGAGCGACGCTCGTTCCCTTGAGCTTCGAGCATGTGAGGGCAAACGGAAGCCCCATAAGAAGTGACATCGCCAGCATTGCACTAATAGAGCCCAACCCGAAGGTCAGCAAGTACGAGACGCCCAAGAGAAGCGATTCAATCTGAGGCAAAATGAGCAGTGTCAACGCCGCCGAGCCAGCCAGTCCGTGTATACTGCCAACGATCAAGGGTTTTAATCCGATGCGGTCAACCATGTGCCACTGCGATTCTTTAAGACTGTCTTGTTCAACCAAACCTTCGTGGAAGTGTAAATGAGTATGAGATTCACGGGAGTGGTCGTGTCGATGAAAGTGAACGTCTCGCCTGTTCCGCACGGCCCTGAGAAATGCGAGAGAACCAAGGCCGACAATCATCATAGCTACTAATAATTCAAACCAATTTGAGACGGATCGAGGAATCGACATCTCAAAAACTAACACCAACATTCCAACCATAAACAATGACGCGGTATGGCCCACGCCCCAGAGCAAACCAATTAACGCTGAATGCCAGATGTTGCGATCCTGGCTGACGATTGCGGAAACAGCTACTACGTGATCGACCTCAATCGCGTGTTTGAAACCTAAGACAACCCCAAACGTCAAGACTGTTAATGCGCTCGCCGTGGGTAGCAATGTTTCCATAGCAGATAACAATAGTGTGCTTAATCGCCTTCAGCAAGTAGTCAACCTTCATTGGTGCATAGAGCGAACCGTCCTCCCGACAAACGCAATTCTGTGGCTAATCGCGGATGATGGATGATTTTACAAATTTTAGTTTTAGGATGATGGGTTGCGTTCGTGGATGCACGGCACTGCTCCTTGACATTGAGTATTGGCGTCGGAGCATTATTTTTCCCGAAATCGGCCAAAAATCAGCATTTTGTGGGAGACTTTGATGCGTGAGTGTGATATATGACTTCGCATTAGCTTTTTAATTACGTCTCATTGGAGGTACTACACCAGACTATGGCGACCAAAGCCGCGACAGGCAGAAAGCGCATGACCCAGTCCGAAGTCTTCAATCATTTCGCAGACAAAACTGGGATGAAACGCGCGCAAGTAAAGGAGTTCTTTGACGAACTCTACAATTTGGCTTCGCGAGAAGTTAAGTCCAACGGCGAGTTCGTTCTCCCGGGGTTCGGCAAACTCGTTAAATCAGAACGTAAGGCCCGTGAGGGAAGAAATCCAGCGACTGGAGAAACCATCCAAATACCAGCGAAGACAACTCTGAAGTTTCGTGTCGGCAAGGGCATGAAGGATACAGTTCTTCCGAAGAAGTAGATGTAAACGGCACAGATTTATAGCTGTCCCAGCGGCTCGGCGCCGCCCGTAAGTTCACCGCGCGTGAGCACTTGGGCGGCGCTTACGTTTGCTGATCGACGCCGATGCCTAGGAAGCCAGCGTGTCCAACTGACACGTGGTACCTTTACCTCGGAGGTCTCAACCCCGCGCTCCGCTGGAAAAAAGTGTGGCATTTCCTCAAGCTTTCCGATATAATCCCACGTTTCGCCGCACAGGTATTTTTTGGACTTTGGGAACTTGCGTTCCCAAGGGATAAATTTGTTGCGAAATGCAACAGGTCTGCATCCTGATATGTTCTCGCAGCATCATAGAATCAACAAAAAGATGCCGCACTGGCGGCTTGGAGGAGAAAGAATCAGCCGTGACTTTTGATAGACACTTGCCGCTCGATGAGCGGATTCTCAGAATTGATCATATACAAGCCAGGCGTTATTCGAAGTTGACTGGGGTCGCCTTCGAGATTGCTACTCAAGGTATCATCCGGCATCTGCGAGCGTGCGATCGAATGGACGTAAATCCCGACACGTCTGCTGTACGAGAAATTATCGACGACGCGCTAAACGGTCGCCGCGTATTTGCTGAAACGGGCGAGCAAATTCAGGCAGCGTAAAACACACAACTTTGGACTGATAAGAGATCGTCGTCCCAGGCGATCTCTTATTTTGTGCCTACTTGAGACTTTGACCCGCAAGTTCAGCTACGTGCTAACATCACCGAGACGGGTATATGCCCCTGTAGCTCAGCGGATAGAGCATCTGCCTTGTGGGAGCCTTAATGAGGAAATGAACTCATTGAGTGGACGGTCCTGTATGCGGGAACGCCCTTAGAGCCTTCAGTACTCAGACGCAATTTGAGTAACAATCTGAATGGATTGGGTAATCCGCAGGAAACCTTTCGCCCGCTTTACATCGGGTGACGTTAAAAAAGGGATCCTCAGAGACTATACGGGCCGGGACTGCGATGTCCAAGATATAGTCCAGCCAGCAAACCCATCAGTGGGTGGTCAGGGAAAGCCTGATGCTGGAAGCTAAGCAGAGGGCCGCAGGTTCGAGTCCTGCCGGGGGCAAAAAATATGGCGGCTATAGTTCAGTAGGTTAGAACGCCTGATTGTGGATCAGGAGGTCGTGGGTTCGAGCCCCACTAGCCGCCCCATGAATCTCTCCCGAGAAGGTCCGTCACTTATAGCAAATTGCGAGAGACGAATTCGTTTCACGACTACGTTGAACAATTCATAAATGATTGACGCCTCACCGAATATGCAACGTACACGATCGCTGTTAGTTGTATATAAGTAGATTCCAGTCGTATCCAAGAAATAGAAGAAGGCATGTTCTCCCTCCACGCATTTTGGTTGTTGTTGACCGGACGCAAACGCCTGTGAATATGTGTTAGAGACTGAGGGATACATTTGCCCTTCGCTCTGCCCTAATCAATAATGAAGAGCAGGAACAAAGCAAGAAATCAGGCGCACATTAGGAGCACTAAATTGCCAGACGAACAAAGAATTGCAAATAATTCGCAAACTTACGTGGTTCAGGCTGATCAGTTTTCATATGAAACAGTTGAACATAACAACGGACAAGCGACGGTAATTCGGTTCCCATTGGAGGACAGTCGGTTTCATGCCGGCGATGTCGTTGTTGTGTTGTCAGATGGAGAAGTTCACTTTCACGGAATGATCGGAAGACTGGGAGACGGATTAGCCATCGCAACCGACCGCCGTGGATCTCTATTGCCCGCGTCCGTTCAATAGGAAGTTCAATTTCTGCGCGTGTAGCCGCTCGGATAATTCACTTCTACATCTGGTCTTGATGAGCTTATTTTCACTCGGTGGAAGCCGCGAGCTGGGTGCGTGGATAGATATGTCAGTGCTATTTGTCGATCTAACGTAGCTGTCAATTCTTCGATAAAGGGCTCAAAGCTTGTGGGCGCAGTGCGACCTTGAAAGAAAGCCTGACCCCCGGTCTCGTCTGATAGTCTTTGCAGCGAACTTTGAGCGTTCGTCAGCAAAATCATATTTCCGTCTGAAGTTGTAGTAGGAGCGAAAAATGAGTAGACGGCAACCCCGCGACGCTGGGCCTCAATAATCGCCCGTTGTAAGTCTAAGCTCTGTCCCGCTGAGCTAGAGGAGAGGCCATGAGAGATGTCTAAACCATCCGAAACGAGAAGTATTGCCCTACGCCCGGCGGGCTGAGAATCAAATTTTTTCAATGCCTCAATGACCTCGACGTATGGATTATACGGAGCTGCACTCGCAAGCCCCTGAGGAATCCTTAACGACTTCGCGGCGCGTTCAAGATCGAGTGTGAATTTTTGGCGTACTTGCAAGGTTCCTGTACGAACATATCCGATTGAAACGCGCGAACCGCGGGGCAACGTTCGTATGAATTCCCCCAAAGGACGTATTTCAAGTCCAATCGAAGACACGAGATCATCTTGTATGAGAATAAAGAGATTGAGCGGCGAATTTGTACCAAGGGCACGTATGGATAGTATGGTCTGAGGGTCGCCATCCTCTGTCACGGTTAGATCAACCGTCTGGAGCTCAACCTCGCGAGGGGTTCCTTTGACCTTTATCGTAAGGGGAATAGTGACTGGTCTAGCGCCTCTGGCATTTTCATCACTGCCAGCTCCATTCGATTGCGTAGTGCCCACCGGACCACGCCCCGCCAGTAGAACGCCAAAACAGACCAACAGGGCTGTCCCTAGGCGTCTCTTCGTTTGAGCCCCACTCATATAAGCCTCCTCCTCATGCACAAAGTATTATACAAGCGCGAAGTACGATGCTGGAATCTACTGTAATCGGCGGATCCGAGGGTAAGTTTAAAATCAGCCACAAAGGCCGAATCGTAATGTTAACAAAGCAAGAAGAGTCTCACGGAAAGCTGCGAACCCAAGACCAACTAACTTCGCGTTTGCTCGTTTGGGTGCCAGCGGTTTTGACGGGATTAGCAGCGGTGCCGTTGCCCGGGTTGTTTCTGTTCTTCTTCCTTACAGCGGCTAGCACCGATTCGGCCGCATTTTATCTATTACTCTCGCTTATGTCGTTGGGCATCGGGCTGATTGTCAGTCTTATGATCATCGGTACCTTTTGGTTCTATCGTCGCCGGTGGACTCGTCAACTGCGTGAGCGGCTCGCCACAGATGGAATAACCGCTGCGGAGCTGTCCTGGTTTCATCCTGAACTGTCGAGTGAAGAAAAGAAAACTTGGCGGGAACTTAAGACGATGAACCCGCTGTTAGCTGAAGCGTACGCCGAAACGTTGGCAGCAAGGTTAACCGCTACACGGATCGCCGCACGGGCTCGTCGAGACTTACTGCGCATCGAGAGGCAGCTTACTCGTGCCCGCGGTCTTCTTAGCGCGGATACGGCTTCCCTTGTCGAAGGATTAATGGCCGACCGAGAGCAGACGATCATAATTCGCCAAGACGCGCAAAAACGAGAAGTTGAAGCTACAGCCCGTCTGCAATCCATCGATGCCGTGGCGCGAAGAGGGTTGAATCAAACGGAGACAGGTGTAATGCTCCACCGACTGCGCGCAGCGCAGAGCCAGATTCCATTAGGGCTTGAAATCGCGGAACTTGAACAGGAAGCAAGAAAAGAAATAGAAAATTCAAGCTCAACTCCGATTGATTCCAATTAGCTGACGCCTGATTGGCCTTTAGCCGACTAGTCGGCCCCTTTCTGTTCCTCTCGACTGGTCGCCCCACCTTCTGTTCCTCTAAGCAACTTCTGTGTTTGCGACCGCTATCCACTAGAAATCAACCTACCAAACTGAACGACCCGCGTTCAACATGACAGGTCAACCTGATAACGCTCGACTCCCTTTCCCTTAATTTCCCGAGAATACCGCAATAATCCCAATGTTCTGCGTCAGCTGGTGGCTGGCACATTCGTTGCCAAAACGGGAAGTGGCCAAGCCCAAATGGGCAACCTATTGACCGTGAAGGTAACCATGACGAACAGACCACGCCGCTCTCTCCTACGGACCACAGCCTTTGGGCTCCTCGTGTCAATTGCGGTTTGTGGTAACCACTTTTTGCCTCCTGTAGCAGCGGGCCACGGCGAAGGGTACAAAAAGAAGATTGCGCTTCAACTCCTTGAACGACACTCGGGTGACTCATCAGTGGAGGAAACCGCGGAAGTCATAATCCAGCTCCGACCTGGTAACGCCGGGCCGCTTCGTAGCTTTCTTATCAGCAATGGCATTCGGCTAAAGAAGGAGTTCAAGAATTTTGATTCGGCGGTGGTTCAAGTGCCGGTTGGGCTGTTGCCGGAACTTGCAAAGTTTGATCAGGTTCATTTTGTCTCCGGCGACGAAGAAGTAATTTCATTCGGTCATGTGAGTTCAACGACGGGTGCCGATGATGTCCGCACACATCGCCCAACCAGCGGAGCAGGAGATGGAAGCGGGATAGGTATCGCCATAGTTGACTCGGGTATTTACTCCCATCATAAATCTTTCGACGGTCGAGTTGTCTTCAGTAAAGACTTTACGGGCGAAGGTCGCACTGACGACCCCTTCGGACACGGGACTCACGTGGCTGGTGCTGCTGCTGGTAACGCCGCGATCGCTAACGGGAGCTATGCTGGAATCGCGCCGAACGCAAACCTCATAAATCTGCGAGTTCTCAATTCCCAGGGAACCGGAAAAATTTCCGACGTCCTTACAGCGTTAGATTGGGTTTATTCAAATCATCGGCAATACAACATTCGGGTTTTGGTTATGAGCCTTGGGGGAGCGGCTGTTACTTCATACAAAAATGACCCTCTGTGCCTGGCCGTACGACGTTTAGTGGATACCGGCATCGTTGTAGTAGCCGCAGCTGGCAACGAAGGTAAAGACCGCTTTGGACGTAAGCAATACGGCGCTATCCATAGCCCAGGGAATGAACCCTCGGCGATTACAGTTGGAGCCACAAACTCGTTTGGCACGAACGACCGAAGCGATGACGTGGTAACTACCTTTAGCTCACGCGGTCCCACTCGCAGCTACTGGACGGACGACAACGCTGTTAGACATTACGATAACCAAATCAAACCCGATTTAGTCGCGCCCGGCAACAAGCTGGCCTTTGCTGCGGCGCCGAACAATATGCTGAGTGCCGATGGCTCATTAGAAACTACTCTGCCCGCGCAAAAGAATCGACAGCAAGTGATGTATATGAGCGGCACGTCTGTGTCGGCCCCATTGGTCGGCGGAGCTGCTGCACTGATTCTCCAGGCAAATCCCAACCTAACACCGAACATGGTGAAGATGGTCCTCTCCTATACGGCTCAGCAAATAAAGGACGTCAACACGCTGGAACAGGGCGCTGGACAGTTGAACGTTGAAGGGGCGGTGAAACTTGCAAACATTATTCGTGCCGATCTTGGAACTTCGGCTCATTTCGGCAACTGGATCCTTAGATCGACGGCTCCTAACCCTCAATCGACTATTGACGGAACGACGTTTGTCTGGGCGCAAGGAGTCGTTAGCGGCCATGCGGTTGTCAGTGGATTAGAGCTAATTACTAACTATCAACCGATTTATGACTTAGGTGTGTTGTTGTCAGATGCAACCCGCGAGCGAAATGGGACTCTATTCATGGACCAGTCAATGCTTTCAGCCGGTGTCCTGATATCAGACCACATTCTTCTCAGTGATGGATCCACGTTGGGGTCAGGGATCCAGGTTTTGCCGTCAGGCGTCTTGCTCTCTGACGGGGTCTTATTGTCCGACGGAGTATTAATCGCTGACGGTGTCCTTATCAGCGACGGCGTTTTAATAAGTGACGGCGTTCTACTCAGCGATGGTGTCTTGATTTCCGATCGCCACTAATCACTCACCTTAAAACCTACCAATGTATTCTTCGCTCTCAAAAACCGAAGCGGGCAATTCTCTTCCACCCGCAAGTTGTAGCCCATACATGCTTTCCAATGAAGAAGCGAAAGTCGTACTTAATTTTCTACCGAAGAAGCCGGCTCACTCCGCATACTTAGCCGGTCTTATCGAGGAGAATGGGCTCGTAAGTCCGCTTAACCGAGGGATGTTTTACGCATCGCGAAACTTCCTTGCCGAAATCCAGGGCGTAGCCTTGGTTGGCCACGCCACCATCATTGAACCGACTAACAAAGAATCGTTGAGAGAGCTGGCTGAAGTTGCCGGCAATTGCGACTCCACCCACCTCGTAATGTGTGAAGAGCGTTGGGCAGATGAATTCTGGAAGCATTACCGGACAATAAATGATGCCCCAAAACTCGAAAACAGAGAGTTCTTGCTTGAACTTCGTTGGCCCACAATCCATTCGAATCAGCCTCGACCACAACTGCGACTAGCCACGATCAACGACCTTGAATTGTTGGTACCGGTCCACGCGGGTCTTGCGACCGCCGAAAGTGGCGTCGATCCGCGCGACATGGACAATGAAGGGTTTATCCAGCGGTATCAAAAACGAATTTGCAAAGGTCGAACGTGGGTACTGACCGAAGGGGATCACTTGATTTTCAAAGCTGACGTGGTCACGGCGACTGATGAGACGTGTTACGTCGAAGGGGTGTGGGTAAACTCCAGCGCACGCCGTCGAGGGTACGGCCAAGCCTGCATTGCAGAGCTTGCACGTATGTTGTTATGGCGGAGTCGTTCGCTCAGCCTAATGGTGAATGAGAACAACAAAGATGCTCAAGTGTTTTACAGGAGTTGTGGTTTTCAAGTCCGCGGCAGTTACAGAACAGCCTTTCTACACTAAGCGGTTAGCAAATGATGGCGATTAACTCCACACTAAATACCAGCCAAGGCTCGGTCAGTTTTCAGCACTCGACATCTAACCTACAGATTGCCTCGGTGACAGAGTGCCGGAAGTATCTGGAAGAGCTTGTGGAAGACATCGCCAGCACTCGTGTCCGTAGAATCGTCGGTGCAGTATTCCAGGACCTCTTGAGACTCCTTGAGTGCCTCTCGATCATTGAAGGTCATTTGCGGCATGTCCAAACTGCGGAAGAAACTCTCGCCTTTTTCCAGCTAATTCGCGATGAAGCGCGATCTCTAATCGAGTTTATTCGTGACGACGCGCTGAATTGCGGTCAAATTTCAGGGGAGCTCGCTGACAGTCTCGACGGGCTCGTTTTCGCCCTCAGCCACGATCTGCGAAGAGTGTTTGAGGGCGAGTACGAAACGAGTGCTGACAACTCACCTTATGTCGTTCTGGGGCGGGTTCACCGCGCACATGATGTACTAACCAATTGCCTACAGCAATCGATCATTAGCTTGGCGGTGCTTTACAACCCTTCCTTGTTAATAACCCAACTGTTCAATAACACCGCGAAACGATATCGCCAGACTTTAAAACTATGTTCCGATCTCGAGTGCCTCCAGGGTAATGTTGGGGAGGTCCTCGACGGCCGGGCGAACGCAACTGACTTGAGCGCCGGTTTAGAAACATTCAGACGTGAGAGCCTCGAGTTTTTGATGTACTCGGACTGGCCACAGTTCGAAAGCTTTTGCGAAAGAATCCGGGTTACGGTGGAGGACTCTTGGGCTTTAGCCGACGTCCTACACCAATTCCTTTGTTACCTGGAGACGTTAATTCGCCAAGTAAAAATGCGCGCGGTACTTGCGGACGAAAGCACCCTAACACGGGGTCAGCTGTCACAAGATAATTCAGTGCACGCAGACGCATTACCATCCCTACAAACAGAGCAACCATGGACCGACTTTGTCTTTCCAGCATAAGGGTTGAAACATGCCGATGGTCACGAGTGGAAAAAAGAACCCGATTTTATCCGGTGCCTATCTCTGGGTAACCATCTGCGCTGGCGCGTTCATATATGTGTTTGCTGCATATCGGCTGGATAAGGGTTTAGTGGATCATCAGTTTGCTCTTATCGCGGTTCTGACGGTTTTTCTGAGCTCACGTATCACGATCCGCATCCCCCAGTTCGGTTCTCAGATATCCGTTTCGGATACATTCGTCTTTCTGGCCCTTTTGCTCTATGGCTATGAAGCGGCCATTCTTATATCAGCTAGCGAGGCGCTGCTTTCCTCATTCCGATTCTGCAAAAAGTATTCAACTATTCTTTTTAATTTAGGTTGCGCTGCATTGTCTACCTGCGCAACTTCTTACACGTTAAGCTTACTCTTCGGTGACGTAATGCCTCTGGGCGCGACCGAGCTTTCCCCGAGGTTTGTAGGTGCTATCGCGGTAATGGCAATGATCCAGTACGTTACCAATTCAGGAATCGTAGCCGTTTGTGGCGCACTCCAGGCAGAAAAACCTATATGGCAAACCTGGAAAAAGCACTATCTGTGGACCTCCATAACCTATTTCGCTGGCGCGTCGGCCGCAGCAGTTATTGCCAAACTCATTCACGAATTTGGTTTCTATGCGCTGGTAATTAGTATTCCGATTATTGCGATCGTCTTCCTCACCTACCGCACCTACTTAAAGAACATCGAGAGCTCCGTCGCGCAAGCTGAACAAGCTCAACGGCACGTTGAAGAGCTCTCGCATTACATTGCTGAGCAGGAACGAATTCGCGAGCAATTCTCGCAGATGGAAAAATTGTCGGCACTGGGGGAGCTGGCTTCCGGTGTTGCTCATGATTTCAACAACACGCTTGCGGGGATATTGGGAAGAGCACAATTGATTCTACGGACCAATGACCCTGAAAAGATTGCACGCGGGCTGAACATTATTATTAAGACCGCGGAGGACGGTGCTAAAACGGTCAAACGCATACAAGATTTTGCAAGGCAGCGGCGCGATCATGACTTCGAACCTGTATCGATCGATCAAATACTCTTCGACGTAAGCGAAATCACAAGGCCGCGATGGAAGGACAGGGCCGAAGCGTCGAATGTTCAGATAAGCCTAAACCTACAAATTCGTTCGAAATCTAAGGTGATGGGCGATGAATCCGAACTGCGCGAAGTCCTGGTTAATATGGTGTTCAATGCAGTCGATGCGATGCCCAACGGTGGTCAGCTAACCCTGGCCGCGGAGGATGACGTCGACTGCGTGCTGATTTCTGTGGGTGACACGGGCACCGGCATGCCTCCGGATGTGAAATCTCGCATTTTCGATCCGTTTTTTACAACTAAGGGTAAGGCCGGAATGGGACTTGGATTGGCGGTGAGCTTCGGCATTATTCGAAGACACGAAGGGTCCGTGGAAGTTGAATCTGATCCAGGCGTCGGGACGCGTTTCTGCATCCGGCTTCCCAAGTCAAGAGTAACTGAGCTGGCAAGCGATGCGAAGGTGGAGCCTCCGATCCCGACGACTCAAGCGTCGATTGCGGACCATGGCCGATTATTTGACGAGAATAAAGCAAACATTCTTGTAGTCGACGATGAAGAGTCCGTTCGTGAATTACTCCGGGACTTGCTCGAAGCCGAAGGGTTTAGAGTCTATCTAGCTCCAGGCAGTCGCGAAGCGCTCGGCCTCTTTGACTCAAACCAATTCGATGGCGTTTTCACCGACGTGGGAATGCCTGGAATGAGTGGATGGGAGCTCGCACATGCAATTCGCGAACGCAATCAAACGATACCAATCGCGGTCATCACCGGTTGGGGAGAAGCGGTAGGATCTGACGAACGAAAAGAAGCCCGTGTGGATTGGGTAGTAACAAAACCTTTCCGCGCTGAACGAATCAGTGAACTAGCTCAACAGATCGCCGAACGTCGTCAAGTGCTCACAAAACGCGCATCATTCGCTATCGTTGCCGCTTAACTCCGCTGCCCTTACTCCTGCCGCGTCACAATCTGCCAATCACCAGTATCATCTTCATCAGTTGTCGTTTCGCGAGCCGACTCCTCAAGCAGTTGCCTACGATAATCGACAGCCCGCTTCACACTCTTCTCCACCTCGTCGAGACTGAACGGCTTCAGCAGGTAATCAAACGCTCCCAGCCGGATGAGGCCTTGGGCATGTTCTTTGTCGCTGATTCCGGAAATGACTATTACAGGTGTGTTTGGAAATCTTTGGCGGACCTGACCCAGAAGTTCTAAGCCACTCAGGCCTGGCATTGAGATGTCCGTTAAAACCACATCGTACGTATCCGCTTGCAGTCTGGCAATCGCCTTCTCTGCTGTTTCTGCTGTTTGGCAAATGTAGTGTTCAGAAAGTAATTCATACAAAGTGTCTCTGATGGCTTCATCATCATCCACCACTAAGGCTCTTGTCATGTTCCGAGGCTCCCACGTTTGAGACGTAAGTTGACCAGCGCGCGCATCTCGTGAGGATCTGGGCGGGAGGGATAATATCACACGTCATTTAGTGTTACGGGCTGTGTAAACGCTGAAAAGGGCCAGCCACCCGGTAGCCGACCCCTCACCGCCGAATACCCCTATTACTGTGGGCCTGTAGAACGAATACTCAATTCGGTACCTGGCTCTAACACCAAGTCCTCCCGTCCCTGAACGTATACGGAACCGGCGCCACCTCCTGCGCCAAGAATTGCACCTATCGCCGCGCCTTTTCCGCCACCCGCAATGGCGCCGATGATAGCGCCCACTGCGGTACCAATGGCAGCCCGCTGCACAGTCCGATCCGTTTGACTGTCATCGCGAACGGCACCCTCATTATCTATTGCGACTCTTTCACCACGTGCGCTGCGAACTCCTTCGAGAATGCCGGCGAACCGATAGGAACGTCCATCCCGAAGTCGAATCGTGTCGAAGCTCAATGTCAGTTCAGACCGACCAGTCACGCGTCCGCTTCTCTGAACATTTGAGACGTGACCTTCAATGGTGGCCCCTTCGTACTGAGCAGGCTGTCTGATCATCGCGGTGAAGCGGTCGCCCTGACGGGCAGTTTCTGTTGATAGATTGTTGTTAATGACCGCCACCAGTTTCTCACCATTGGGAACGATAAAACCGGCCGTGCTGTCCGTTGGGTAAGTTTGCGGTCCGGTGTTTATGTCAAAACGCGCAACTGCGGACGTCTTGTCATAAATACTACGGACCTCAACTGCCCGTGATAATCCAGTTACGTAAACCCGCCTTGTCACCTGCATAGCGCGACCGTTGTCGATGGGGTCGAAGGTTACATTAAATTGGTTACCAGCTTCGCCGGTGGAGCTCACGATCAATTGATCGCCAGTAACGGTTGCCCGGGCGCGAAGGGGCCGCCCAGTGGTGGAACTTTCAACTCTTTCCACACCATCGGCGACAAAACTAATCTGTGGTGCTCGCGAAGATGCCAAAGTCACTTCTCTGCCACGCAGTTCGATTGCCATTTGATCCGGTGATTCCAACCGCGCCACTATCTGATCCCGAAATCTCTGTCGATCCCGATACGGCATGGATCGGATGGCATCGTCCGCTGCCCGCGTGGGGTCATCACTTCGAGAAGTGTTAAGTCGATATGTTCCCGTTAACATGTTTTGTCCATATCCGGAGCCCGTAGCTGGAAACGACTGACTTACCGTGGGCCAACTTATTCCGTACGCTGTTGCTAAGTGATTCAAATCGGCTCTCAAGGGGTTCCAATGACGTAACACTCCGGACCCTCTGACTTCGTTACCCATCAAGGGTTCAATCAATGCAGCGTGCCGAAGAACATTTTCGGCGTCGGCTGCGGTTGAGTTACGTGCGTTAAAGCGTTGTTGAAGCGTTTCGACGGCCAGATCCAGATCATTCAGAAGAGCCTCTGCGTCTCGACCACTGGTCCCGTAGGCACGACGCTGACTCTGCGCGTTTAGACTTGTGCGGAGGAGATCTGTTCGATTGTCTAATCGGGTTATCAACTGCTGAACGGAGCGGTACGTTCCTCTATAACTTTGACGTTGCGCCTGCACGAGCGTGATGCCCGCCGCGATCAAGGTCAGTGCGAAGAACGTTGTCAAAATCTTTCTAACTCTCATTTTTCATTTCCTCCATAGATCACCGGCATGAGTCGGTCTATTATTCGACACACACATCGGGGTTAACCGAGGTGCCTAAGAGCTAATAACAAGACACGTGCCACTGTTAACGCCGGGCGTGACTATGGCTGCTATCCAATGTTGCTTTACCCGGAAATTCACCTGGGATTTAGCGAATTCTTGCGGGTCCTGCTGTGGTTGACTGCATGTTATTCTGGCTTTTACGAGGTGGTTAAATGAGTTCAAATCCGTACGTGGCTATCATTACTGAAGTATCTAGTGACCTGTTTTTAGGCGTAACCCCTTCAAATCATGCGCTTGCAATAGATACGGACCATGAGCGCCATTCAGCTCCGTCGCCGATGGAATTGCTTTTGCTTGCTCTTGGTTCGTGCACTGGTGTGGACGTCTCTTCGATACTTAGAAAAAAGCGACAAGACGTTACGGCATACAGTATCGAGGTTCGGGGTAAACGTCGTGAAGACCACCCCCGCAGCTATGAAAAAGTGGAAGTACACCACATCGTGACAGGGCGTAACCTTTCAGCGCATGCCGTTGCACAAGCTATAGAGTTATCGGAAACAAAGTATTGCAGCGTCGCAGCAACTTTTAGGCCCACGGTAGAAATCGTTTCCACGTTTGAAATCATCCAACCAGAGGCAGACATATAAACAAGCGGAAGGCGCGTATGAACACTCTCGGTATCTTAGTAGCGATTTTTGCATTCTCTAATGGGGGAACATTCGGCCAACCCTCAACTTTTGGAGTTCACTTTTTTAGTGTCGCGGGAGCGCAGTCAGCAAGCGATGCGAAGCTCGCTGAAGTCAGGCGTGAAGATCGGAATGCTAGAAATGCACGCGGCGTAATGACTCGGCTATCCGCCGATGAACACATGAGACGCGCCAGTATTTACCACACAAACCGCGCATTTGAAGAAGCACGTGAGCACTGGCAAGCCATGATTAACTACTATCCGGAAAATGTTCGGGTTCCCGAAGCAGTTTTTGGAATCGGCCGCTCTCATTTTCAATCACGTAATTACTCGGAGGCCTTTAATAACTACGACAAACTTGCCCGCCATTACTCATCAACCAAGGAAGGCCGCGAGGGCCTCAACTTCAGCGCAGCTGCACTTCTTCGGATGGGAAAGAGCTCAGACGCGGCGGATCGTTACATTGAATACATCAATAAATTTCCTGATGGTGAGCGAATTGAAACGGCGCATCTGAATGCGATCGACACGCTCCGGGAGTCCGGCAGAAATCGTGAGGCCGGCGAATGGGCGTCGCGGACCCGTCAACGTTTTGCAGGAACACCCACGGACACCAATGCAGTATTTGGTCAATTAAGACTTGAAGTTTCCGAAGGCAATTGGACTAGCGCAGTCGCGACGGCAGACGAGTTGCTTAGACGCAGTTTTCCCAGGAGCGTTGCGACGTCGATGTCGGAAGTGACGTATTTGAAGGCCTACAGTCTTGAGCGAGCTGGACGTCGAGATGACGCAGTCAACACTTATCTATCGATACCCGGCGGAATCAACTCTTATTACGGCTGGCTCGCAACCGACCGGTTATCGGGGCTGGTGGATTCATCGAAGCGAACCGCCTTGAACCAGCGACTTACTCGCCTATCAACTGAAGCAAGAAATGTCGCAGCGCAATATCCAGCTCCTTACCGCTCGAGCATTGTTGCTGCCTCTAATAAACGCGGTCTCGATCCCCGTTTTGTAATCGCAATCATTCGCCAGGAGAGTGTGTTCAAACCCACAGCGAAATCGCCGGCGGGCGCTCGGGGTCTTTTGCAGTTAACGATTGACGCTGCGCAGAGGTACGCATCAGGAGCGGGAATTAATGGGTTAACAGAAAATCAGTTATACCAACCAGACACATCAATCCACGTTGGCAGCGAATACCTTCGCGATCTGTATTCGATGTTTCCGAATATGCACGAAGCAGTGGCTGCCTCATACAACGGGGGAGAAGACAACGTGGCGCGTTGGGTAAAACGCGCCAAGCACAAAGACCCAGGCGTCTACACCTCCGAGGTGGGTTTTGACGAAACCAAAGACTACGTGCAGAAAGTCCTGAACAACTACCGGGTCTATCAGCAACTTTACAATCAGAACTTAAGTCGCAAGTAGATGCTCCTTATGGTTCAGGACTAAATCGTCTATCTTCAAATCCGGTAGCGCCTTCGCGGTTCGACAGTGCATCGTGTGGTCTATGACGTCGTGGCGCGATTCCCAGGCGCACTAGGGCCGGATAATACTCATATCTGACCGTCACCTGGCCGGCCGCTCTAGAGTCGAGATCCATTTGCACCCAACGAACATCGTTATGCACCGAACGTCCAATGCCGGTCGCTGCATACTCCTCCTCCGGCATCTGCGTGATGGTTCCTGGTTGCCTTGACAGCGCTTCACCCGACCCGGCCGAGGGCGCTTCAGATCGCTGGCGCTGATTATCGGACGAAGATCTACCCTTGCTTCCGGGCACGATCGGAATCGGTCTCGATCCAGTTTCGCGAAAGAAGACGGCTGAGATGACGCCCAGGTTTACAGTTTGTCCCAGCTTCGCGCCGTACGAATCCTGTTCGGAGGTGAAGTAAAAACGACGAGCGCGCTGCGTGCTCATCTGCCAACCTGAAACGGTAATGCTTCCATACGGCTCAATCACCCACTTACTCGCATTCCATGCTGTCGTCCTCCGGGCGTCTATGGTATTCATCCCATCCACGGACAGTGCCACAGCGACGCGATAGGGTTGCGGATTGTAAATCCTCAGTTCGTATTCAGCGCCCTTCAACGCTTCAACATACAAGCGTCCGCGAGCATGATATTCCTCCAACCTCCGGCCATTCACGATCACTTCAAGTTGGAACCCCGGGTGCCAAGTGGAACGGTTAGAAGTCTGCGGCCCTGTTGCGGAGCTATTTCCCGCAAAAGCAATCGCTGCCACCCCGGTCAGGGCCATTGTCAAAAACACGAGCCACAATGTCTTCATGTGATTTTCCTCCCGAAAACAGTTTTCCCTTGCTAGAACGTTGGTTTACGCCGGATCTTGCAGCATGTTTTTGAATGTTGAGCGAAGGAGGGTGGAAAGGCTACAATTGCGCGCCTTATAACTTGCTAGAAATTAGAACGCCATTGTGAGCAGGGGTAGGAGTCGCTGCGAATGGAATACGTATTAACCGGAACCAAGACCGAGGCCCGAGCCGGATCCTATTACGACAAGATTGCGTCGTTCTATGATCTCACGTTTAAGCTCAACGGTTACGGTAGATCTCTGGATCAGTATTTCGCCAACCACCCGCTGCCTGTCTCTCGCGGCGCAAAGATTTTGGATGCCGGCTGTGGCACTGGTTTGCTAACGCTCGCCCTGCTGCGCTCATTGCATTTCCCTGTCAATATTACGGCGCTCGATCTCTCCGCTACATCGATCACTGCAGCTAAAAAAGCGGTCGAGGAAAGTCCGGGTCGCACCCGTGACGTAACCTTTGCCGAAGGTAATTTGCTTTCACTTCCCTTCTCAGATGGGTCTTTAGATCTCGTGGTTACGAGTGGGGCACTCGAATACGTTCCATTGAGTGAAGGAATGACGGAGATAGCTCGAGTTATAAGTCCGGGCGGCCACCTGCTTCACCTTCCATGTCGTCCGTCGCCGGCGAGCACATTTCTGGAAATTCTTTTCCGCTTCAAGTCTCATCCGCGCCGGCACGTCCTGAAGGAAACAAAACGTCACTTCCGCATGGTCCATGAGTATCGCTTCCCGCCGCTACAGATCATCGGATGGAGCAAGACAGCGATGCTTGCGAAAAAGTTGTAACAGTGTGCCGTTATTTCTGCGGTACAAGCCGCATGATTCGATCATCGTTACTCGCCGGCCTGCCCCGCGAGTCTTTATTCGAAGTTGAAAAGTAAAGATAGCCATCGGGCCCTTCTGCCACGTCGCGGATACGGCCATACGTCCCCTGCAACAAGTCTTCCTGACTAACTACTTTACGGCCCTCCAAAACAACCCGGATCAGACGCGCGCCTCGCAGGCAACCAAAGAAAAGGTTTTCTTTAAACTGCGGAAACTGCGAGCCGCGGTAAAACACGGCACTCGCAGGAGCACATGCAGGCGTATATAAAAGCAGTGGCGATTCCATGCCGGACCGGGTTTGCTCATGATGGACCACCGGCCAACCGTAGTTCTTGCCTCTCTCCACAATGTTGACTTCATCACCACCGTCCGGCCCGTCAAATCCACTAGGTCCATGTTCGGTTTGAAACATTAGGTTTGTACCCGGCTGCCAGTCGAGGCCCTGGGCATTGCGGTGTCCGATGGACCAAATCTCTCCACGGGCATTGCTTTGTCCGACGAATGGATTGTCGGACGGAATCGTGCCGTCATCGTTAATACGGAGTGTTTTGCCGGCAAGCGAATCAAGTCGCTGGGCCAGGGAGCGGTCGGTAGCGTCACCAGTCGTGATATACAGCCTTCGATCCGGTCCGAAACGAATCCGGCATCCTGCATGGAATCTCGCTGCCGGAATGTCGTCGATTATGACGGTGCGATCGGTAAGCCCCGACGCGGTTTCACGATAGCGGACTACTCGAACTCGCTGCCCGCCAGCGCTGAACGTATAGGCCACGTAGATCCATCGATTACTCGCGAAGTCCGGATGCAGCGCCATACTCATGAGGCCGCTTTCCCCGCTCTCTTCCACATCCGAAATCATTAACAGCGGTGTGGGCGCCAATTGGCCCTTATCGTAAACTCGAACTCTGCCGGGGCGCTCGGTGAAGAACATTCGACCATCTGGTGCCCACACAATGGACCACGGCACCTCCAAATTTGACACAACCGTTTCGGTACGAAATGTAACTACCGGCTGACCCTGCCGCTGAGGCTGAGCGGACTGACTCTCGCCTGCTCCTCTTCCCGGCGGACTGCTAGCGCACGAGAGGGTAACAACGTTGAGCAGACAAACGACGGCACTAATCAGAGTTCTCATAAAGCGAGTGTCTCCGAGCGATGTTATGAAAATATTACGAGCCTATGCCTGGATTAGTGCTGGATATATTCGTGTAGCAGTTTGATTTCGTCTCCCTGCTCGCTCAATTCAACGCGCATGAGGTCACGCATCGAGAGCATACCGACCCATCTGTCGCCGTCAACGACGGGCAGATGGCGAGTGCCGATCAATTCCATTCGTTCAAGGGCCTGATGTGGTGTTTCATCGCAGTTGATGACTGCTCGCAACTCACTTAGGACGTCACCAACGCGAACTTCGGACGGGTTACGTCGTTTAATGACAACTCTTCTTAAAACATCACGTTCGGAGAATACCCCCAGTAACTTCCCGCCCTCGTCGACAATGCACACGGCGCCGACATTGCGGGCAGCCATAAATTCTGCAGCATCCTGAACAGTCGTTGAGTCGCTCAGTGAATAGGGCTCGCGGTCACGAATGACATGGCGTACTAGCATCATGGGGAGCCTCCGCCGAAAATGATTTTGGTCGGCGACCATTATAGTGAAAGCATCGAAAGCTGTCTCTATTAAAGAAGTGAGGTTACCCGAAGAGTGTGGCTTGTGCAGAAGGCCTTCTGAAAGTACTTTCGCCGCGCGGAACGCGCTTGTCTGTTTTGTTAAATCCCAACCGCTCACAATGCACTCTGAAAAGTTTCTCAAGCGTTTCCCAGTACTCGCCCTGCCCATGCATACGTTCGCCAAAAACGCTTGAGTTCAACTTTCCACCGCGCGCCTCGCGTATTCGATTCATAACACGATCTGCTTTGGTTGGCAGTTTTTCGTAGAGACGCTCCTGAAAATATGGCGCAACATTTCCCGGCAACCGCAACATGTTTATGAAAGCAAGCGTCGCTCCTGCTTCTTTTGCGCGTTTCAATAAAATCGGCAGGTCGCTGCTCAGCCCCGGTATGACGGGTGCGATACCAATTCCTACCTTAATTCCTGCTTCTGCTAAAAACGCCATTGCGTGAAATCGGGCATCCGGCAGTGGCGCATACGGTTCGACAGCACGGGCGACTTCGTTGTCTGTAAATGGAATTGTAAAGAACACACCGAGCCGCGCGTTCCGCGAAAGCTCCTGAAGCACATCGACGTCGCGGCGAATCAGCGCCGACTTGGTGATTACTCCGATGGGTTGGCGAAACTCTGCGCAGATCTCCAAACACTGTCGCGTCAGTTTGTAATGCGACTCAAGAGGAATATAGGGATCCGAGGTAAACGAGAAAACTATTTCGTCGCCCTTCCATGACGGTCTCATCAACTCTCTTCGCAATAACTCCGGCGCCTTTACCTTTACTACTATCTTCCGGTCGAAATCAGTGCCCGCCCCGTAACCCAGGTATTCGTGCGTGGGCCTGCTGAAACAGTACGTACAGCCGTGAATACAACCTCGATAACAATTCACGGTGTAATCAAAGCCCACATCTGGACTGTCGTTATGCGTAATAATCCGCCGCGTCTCTGTCTCTTCAAACACCTCCAACTTCGCTTCGGGTGGTTCGCCGAGCCATTCGACAGTGTGAGTTAGCCAGGGATTGGGAGGGTTTTCGATGTACTGCATACTTCTAAACCTTGGGACGCGCGTGCAATTCTGTTTTACCGATGCAACAGAGGATAGCAGAGCAGGAGCGTCAGGAACAACCCGGATGGATGTTATTTGGGAGCAACGGCTGTTATTACGACGAGAGACTCGATTGACGAGAATAGTAAAAATGTCTGTTCATCTTCAGCCTCGCGATCGACGATTGATACGTAGTCGTTCGTAATTTCGGAGACGTACCCCCGATAAACCCCGCCCGATATCGTTTTGATGTTAACTAGTTCGCCTTTGAATCGACGAAACAGGTTTTCGGTGTGCTGGCGTTCCATGGGCTTATCCTGCGGCTTTCGTTAGCTCTGATTCGCTGTCGATTTCAGAGGTGGACCAGGTTACGAAAAAGAGCCGGTACTTATCTGGATCCTGAATCGTGATAAAGCGTCCACCCCAACCTTCATCAGCCGGAGCGTAAACGTCGAGATCGCGCGCCACCAGTTGCCGATGATAAAGATCAACGTCGTCCACACCGATAAAGACGTTAACTCCCCGCCCGCGAGTTAACATGGTCTCCAGATGCTGGGCCAGACTTAGTTTAAAACTCCCCGCCCGTAACCTGGCCATCGGCGGCTCAGATTCGAGATCAAATTTTTCAACTTCAAAACCTAACTGGTCACTATAGAAGTGCACAGACTCTTCCAGGTTATTCACCTCGAGAAAAATAAATTCTAATCCGGAGAATCCCATTCGCCGTCACCTCAGATAGTTGTCATTAGGCGGTAAACCCCATACCCGACAACTACTACCGCACTCCAAAAGAGCGTCTCCTGTAGTCGCGTATGTTTGCGCAAACGATTGCCGACTGACAAAGACGCATTCATAGCGCGCATGTAGCTCCGCGCCATCAGCACACCGAATCCAATTACGAAGACCGCAAAAATAGCCAGGGGCCATAGGAACCAAATCCACTGAACGCGTACCAAGAAAAGCAAGAACATCCCAATCAACAAACAGAAAAAAGCGCTTAACCCGTGACCCATTAGTCCGACATGTTGTGCGGCAGGCGCCGAAACGGGAACAAACGAAGGCTTCGTCGCCCGCGTGCGCTCTGAATCATACTCGCGTCGTATCTGCTCATTCTTCAGGACTCGATATGCTTCGTTCAGCGACTTCATTTCTTCTTCTGTTCCGCCTTTGTCGGGATGACGTCTGGCGGCAAGGCGCTTGTACAGCCGGTCGATCTCGCTGCGAGTCGTAGTCTCATCAGCACCGATCACGGCGTAATAGTCCTTGCTGGTATCGAACTCACTCATGACATTCTGATTTTAAGGAGCGCCGTAGCTGATTGGCAATTTTCTCGACGGTGCGACGGCACTTTGCGCTAGCGATCTGCGGTCGCGTAAGATTTCTAAATATGGCACATGCATTCGCGCCTGGCGACGATCTGCTTTTTCAATTGGAAAGCGGTTTGGGACTGCTACGTATTCTGGCGATTGAAGGCGAGGGTCATGACACTGTCTGGCACTTGATGGCCTACGATGAATTTTTCCCGGATGCAGAGTCCGCCGAGGCAGCACTCCGGCGTGACGAACTACTCCCCGTCAGACAACCTCATATGGCTCTAACTGATCGGGCCTTTGAGCGAACTCCTGCAGCAAGGTTAGGCAATCGTGCAATCTCCGAAGATGAATTAGCCGCGTACAGGTCCTGGCAAGAATCTGTCGAGCGCAAAGTATCAGATCGCTCCGCACTGTTGTTGTTAGGTATTCGATAGTAGCAACCACTTATGACACAACGCGCGATCAAACACCGTCTTGTTCAAATATTGCTGTTGGCAATTATCGTTCTGGCGGCCGCCGCTGCAGCAATCTCGGCGCGCCGCGAGCGTCTAATCGACACATGGAAGCCTGTTAATTACAACGTAGGCATTCACCTGAATGAAGACCTGACAGAGATCACGAGTGCGCAAGCTGAAGTTTCATTGTTGATTCTTAAAGATAACGTGAACGAGATTGATTTTGATTTTGGAACGCTGCCCATCACCGCCGTGACTCTCGATGGAGAGGTAGTGCCATACGAAAGATCGAGCGGGCGCTTAAATGTGAAGCCGCTAAAACCACTTGCACGTGACTCGCGGGTGGTTGTTGTCATTTCATATCGCGGCAAGCCGGCGGACGGCTTGATTCTAACAGTGGATAAGACGGGCAGACGTTCGGCTGTGGGTGATAACTGGCCCAATCGCGTGCACCACTGGATTCCTTCTCTCGATCACCCTTCGGCGAAGGCGACCGTCCAATTCAAGGTTACTGCGCCGGCGCGAACGAACGTGGTAGCAAATGGCCGGCTCGATCATGTGGTGACTACCAGCCCAAACACGAAGACCTGGTCGTTCACTCAGTCTGTGCCTATCCCACCTTATTGCATGATTATCGCGGTTGGTGAATTTGCCGAGGTCGTACCGCCGGAGCAAAACATAACTCCGCTCGCGTACTACGTACCGTTGCCGGAAAAAGAGTTGGCGTTGTCAGGTTTCTCGCCGGCATACCCGTCTTTAAAATATTTCACGGAGACGGTTGGCCAGTATCCCTACGAAAAGCTGGCGATGATTGTAGGAAGCACTCGGTTTGGCGGTATGGAGAATTCGACGGCGATCGTTTTCAGCAGCACCCTGTTTGACTCGCGACCTAATACGCCGGTTAGCAGAACCTTTCAAGTCCGCGAAGGCATTGTCACTTTGGTTGCACATGAAATCGCGCACCAGTGGTTTGGGGATTCGGTTACTCAATCAACATGGTCAGATCTTTGGTTAAGCGAAGGATTCGCCACTTACTTCGCAGCTCTGTTCCTCCGTCACACCGATGGTGAACAGGCATTCAGAGACCACATGGCGAAGGCTGGACAAACCTATTTCGGTAGCGCGCAAAGTATAAAGAGACCCTTGCATGACATTGAAACCGAGGATTTGATGGCCCTGCTAAATGCCAACAGTTATCAAAAAGGCGCCTGGGTCCTGCACATGCTCCGCGCGGAGCTAGGTGATAAGCACTTCTTTGAAGGTGTTAGGAGATACTACGAAACGCACAAGAATGAAACGGCCAACAGCGAAGATTTTCGGCTCGCTTTGGAGAAAGCGTCCGGCAAAAATCTAAAACCGTTTTTCGCTAGTTGGATATACGGAGCGGGTCATCCTAAATACACATTTACGTGGACCTGGAACCGACGAACCAGGAAGATCCGGTTCAATTTGCGACAGAGACAGGAACAAGCCGCATTTCCAAATAGTGTTCCAATTACAGTAACCACTACTAGAGGCAGGCAAGCTATCATTCTCAAACCCAGCGGCAAACAGACTGTAGAAGAATTGCGGCTTAACGCCGCACCGATCCGCGTCGCTTTGGATCCGGAGAAACAGATACTCATGGAAATAGTTGATCCAGATTGATACCTGTCGTGCGGTTTCATCCGCCGTTTTCAGAGGGACTACAACAGGGGCGGAACAACCTCTTAATGCTCAAATTGCTGGTTTGACAGCGTAGGTTCCCTTCCCTATTATCCCAACTACTTGTCGGGGCGTGGCTCAGCCTGGTAGAGCGCTCGGTTCGGGACCGAGAGGTCGGAGGTTCGAATCCTCTCGCCCCGACCAAAAATCTTAAGCAAAACTGAAGCATCTAATGCGCGCTCCAGAGATTTCAGCGCTTCGTCCAGAGTAATCGCTGAACTTCGACATCATTGGGTCTATTCCTTTTTACAATCTGCGATAGTTAGGCCTGCTGGTATCGGGCCGCCTAATTGATCTGTTTTTCGAACAAGGAGAACAACCATGCTCTCATCGCCCAAACTGCTCGTCGCTTCGATTCTAGTGGGTGCCATGTTTTTGACAATGATCAGTTGGCCGCGCATTGGGTTTGCGCGCGTTAACTCTTCTTCAGTGCCGGCCAGCGTTCAAAATCAAATGAATCGTGAAGATGGCAGGTTAGAACCATGCACGGAGCGTGGAAATGATGACAAGCGGCGTGATGAGGGACGCGGTAGTGATGACGATGGATGCCTTGCCACCGGCAGCAGTAGCGGGATCGTCAGAGGCGATTTCAACGCCGACCAAATCGCCGATCTAGCCATCGGCGTGCCTGGTGAAGATATCGATGGGATTGAAAATGCCGGTGCAGTACACGTCATTTACGGAACGACCGCAGGATTGTCGTCAACCGCAGGCCCCGGTGATCAGTTCTTTCCGAAAACTCTCAACCCGTTCGGGATCGTGCGTGCTGGAGATGGTCTAGGTACTTCCCTGGCTTCTGGAGATTTCAACGGCGATGGCGCCAGCGATTTGGCAGTTTCAACTCCCTCGGGCGAAGTGGACGGTATTTTGAGGGCCGGATACGTTCAAGTCCTATACGGATCTGAAGCAGGGCTCGCTCTCGGCACAATACCACTTGAAAACATTTCGCAACGGACAC
>DATEPF010000383.1:0-2779 GCA_035273325.1 Pyrinomonadaceae bacterium
TACGCAAACGAAAGAGATCCACGAATTACACGAAATGACGATAAGGACCAGTGGACACACCTCTTCCCCCTCCCTGACGTGACGTTTCAGAGACAGCGTGTTTTGTTTATGTTGGGGAAACTAGTGAAATGCCGAACGAACACCTATGGACTCCTGGGCCATAGGTTTTCGATCCGATCAGCCGCGCCCGCCATCACCTTGAAACGCTGGCGCTGGCTTTTGTCCTTGTCGTCGTTCTTATTGTTTTCAAAGGTAGCAACGTTTGGATCGACGCGTTTTGGAAAAGATTGAATCGCCTGGTCCAACTTCTCAAGTTTAGTGGGCTCCTTCTTTCGATTGTCGCGCGTTCCAAACGGCAAATACGTCGGGTCATGCAGCACCCATACGTTCCAGGTACCACCGCCCGGCAGCACGGATTCACTGGAGAGCCATTCATACTGACGACCGTTCAACTGAAAGGCGATCTTGTTGTCGTGGATCACGCCCGTCTTTGCAAACGGATAGCCTTCTCGAGGCACCAGGGAAAGAATGAAACGGCCATGGCCTTCGATGTAACACCACAACAAAGCGCCTGCGAAGTCGGTTCTCCGCATCCCGGTCATTACCTGATTGCCACCGATCGCGAGTCTGAAATTCACAATGCGTAACGCGACCGCGTCCGGGGTGAAGTCACGCGGCAGGGGTGCAGCATGATCATCCCAAAGCTTCGATCGCTCGAACGATACTTTGACGAAATCAACGATCTTCACACCCGCGTTTTGATTAACAAGCAGGTCCAACGCAAACGAGTCACCATCATCCATCACCTGTGGAGGCGCGCTCTCACGCAACGTCGGAATATCCCCACCGGTTAGTTTTTGTTCGAGCGTGGGATCTAATGGTCTGACAGTTATGGTGAACTTCTTCGAATCCGCCTGGGCGGTGACCACCAGATCGTAACCGAAGATGTATTCGCCCTTCGGATTCTGTAACACGCGATGAATTATCTGGTCTTCCGTTACCAGCGCCTGCGCACGAAGACCACCCTGCAACGTCGGAACGATTCCGGCGCTGTTCTTCGTTGCCGTCGGTGCGCTTTCGCTCTTGAACGCCACAAAACCACCGTCACGCAACGGCACCACCTGCGGACGCGTGGCATCCGCCTGCGCCTGAATGATGGCGGGGGTGAACAGCAGCACAAACAAAAGCGCGGGTAAACTACTTCTCATCCTGATCGCTTTCCTTGATGATCGTCAGGTTCACCTGAGCGGCAGGCTTGAATCCGACAAGATTTAGTTTTCCTGCCGGCACTGAAACGGGTTTAACCGTTGCCGTGGCGGTATCCAGGTTCGCGTAATCAACATCGAATGCTTTGGATCTTTTTCTCTCTTTGTAGATCACTTGCCGCACTATTTTTTCCTGAACAACAGGAACGTGAACTGTTTGTATTTCCACTCGCGCTACAGGTGTCGGAGCAACGGGATTCATCTCACTGCGCGAAAGAGCAGCGAACGAAAGAACACCTACGAGAATCAGCGCAGCGAACGCCGCCGGCGTGGGAACACGAACAGATGAAACGGTAAACGCTCTTAGAACATCCAGAAAACCGGCACGGGGCAAATGTTTGACGGTGGTTGGGCGTAGTTCCTTCAGTCTGCTCCGGAGCCGGTAGTGGTAACGTTGCCAGAATTCGTCCGGCCGCTGCGCTGCCGATAACGCCTGCCGCGAGACGCGCAACGTGCCGGAGATTGCCAACTGCTGGGCGCGACACGGCTCACATTCGCGCAGCTGCGACATTACCGCTGCCGATTGCGATTCGCTTAGCTCGCCCAGCGCTAAATCAATCAAGGCGTTTCTCGTTTGTTTACAGTTATGCATTTCCACGAACTCCTAACTCAAAATACCCGCCGCCGCACATGACATGTAATTCTCCGACTCCTCGTTGGCCCCCAACGTTTCGCGTAGCTTGACGATAGTGCGCGCCACGGATTTCTTCACGGTGCCTACCGAACAGCCCACAGACCGCGAGATCTCCTCGTACGTCAGACCTTCCTGATGTTTCAGTAAGAAGATCAACCGCTGTTGAGGTGTCACACCTGAAAGCGCTTGCATCACCCGTTCGATTACGAGTTGATTGTGCAGGCCCGTTTCCCACGTGGCCCCCGAGTGTGAAGTTTGTTCGTTCGCCAAATCTTCGGAAACGAACTCGCGCGAGTGATACTTAGTTACCGCCGCGCGCCGGTAGTTCAAAAAACAGTTGATCGCGATCTTGCGCAACCAGGTGTAAAAGCTTGACTCAAAGCGAAAACTGGAAACCGCCGAATAAGCTTTGAGCCAAACTTCCTGGCTGAGGTCTTCCGCATCCTGCGGATCGCGACAAAAATGAAACGCCAGTGAATAGATACGCCGCTCATATGCTTCAGCGAGCAGGCAGAAAGCATCGCTGTCACCGGCCTGTGCAAGCCTGATTAGTTCATGTTCGCTGCTCAAACAGGGTTTACCTCGACTGAACCTGACGCGTTCGATTCAATAGACACATATTTCAGGCTTTTGGTTGGCAAGCTGTTGTCCGACATGCTTTAGGAAGGACTGATCAAGTTGATCGCCAGTTTGATTGGTCTTAGCCCGCGGGAGCGTTTTTTTATCACGGCAATTGAGAAGCAAGCTGCCAAGAGGTTCCATGGTGGCGGTGAGGTCAGTACGACAACGCGGTAGCGGTCGGCTGCAGATCAGTGGCCGCCAATGCTGTCGACAATGTGCGTATCAGAGGTGCCCTTGCGCCTTAGATCACTGACGGTTG
>DATEPF010000384.1:0-6724 GCA_035273325.1 Pyrinomonadaceae bacterium
GCTAGCGCTTAATTAGGCAGCTAGAGCCAATTCATTGTTATTGGCAATTGTTTTTTCCCTACGCTTTTTAACGAGCTGCATAGAGTAGCCCGGCATGGCATCCGGCGATCGTTCAAACCCCTGTCGAAGCCTGTCGCCCCCTCATCGTGAGGATTATAGAGCGTTAGATGCAGAAGCCAAACCGCGGGCAGCTTTGTTGTCCGGTATTTTGTGGCCCGGGGTTTCCAAATATCCACGCAAAAAGGCGATCCACGAAATACACGAATCAACGCCAAAAAATAACACCTCGTTGCGGAGGCGAAGTGAATTAATCGCGGTCTGTTATTTCGTGTATTTCGTGGATCGATTTAGGTCTTTGGTAATCCGGGTTTTAAACCCGCCTAAGTTATAATTCTTTAAATGCTTAGGAAACCGGCCACTGTGGGAATCCACGTTGCCCGAAAAGCGCATCTTAGAGCATCGTATTGTCCCGAGGTATCGAATTAAATGGCTTCAAAATACCAGTTAAAAGCATATTCCCCGAAAGCAATTGTTAAGGCACCACCAGCGCAACGTGGACACATGCTGCGCAGGCTTTGGTTCCCGGTAGTTCTGCTGTTGGCACTGGCGGCCGGTGGCCTGACTGGCATCGTCGCGGCATATAAACTCAACTACTCGCGCGCTGCGAATGAAGTCGCTGCATTGGCCACATACCGGCCGAGTGTTGTGACACGCGTTTACGCTGACGACGGTGAAACTGTCATTGGTGAGTTCGCCCTCGAGAAACGGATCCCGCTGAAGTATGAAGAAATTCCACCGTTGATGAAGAACGCAATCCTCGCAGTTGAGGACGCGCGTTTCTACGATCACGTCGGGATCGATCCCATTCGCATCATCGGCGCCACCTGGAAAAACTTAACCAGTGACAAAGTTGAAGGCGGATCAACTCTGACGCAACAGCTGGCGAAGAACCTTTTTCTATCCAAAGAACAAACCATTCGTCGCAAGATGAATGAGTGGGCGCTGGCACTGCAGATCGAACGCTATTACACCAAGAACCAGATCATGGAGCTTTACGCCAACCATATTTTCCTGGGCGCGAATGCTTACGGTGTGGAAGCCGGTGCGGAAACTTACTTCGGCAAGCAAGCCAAGGATTTAACGATTGGCGAGGCGGCTTTGCTGGCTGGTATTCCAAAAGCGCCGAGCGATTATTCACCGACGTCGAATCCTGCCAAGGCAAAAGAACGCCGCGACCTGGTGCTCGACCTGATGGCCCGGCATGGATTTGCTTCGGACGCTGATGTAAATGCGGCGAAGGCAAAACCGATTCAGCTGGCTGACACTGCGTATTATCAATCGCAACCGAAATCGAGCGCCTTCGACTATCCGGTTGAACACGTGCGCCAGCAACTCGAAGACAAATACACAACCCGTGTGGCCCAGGGTGGTCTATCGGTCTACACCACCATCAACGTCGAGGCACAGAAAAAAGCATATGAAGTCGTGCGCGCCGGACTACGCCGTTACGACAGAGGCCGTGGTTGGCGTTCAGCTTACAAAGTAATTCCGACTTCCAACGGTCAACCAACGCAGCAGGAGATTAACAACTACAAGGATCCAGACTGGCACGGAAACGACTATGAAGAAGGTCGCTATCTTACCGGCCTCGTAACCAAAGTCGATCGTGCTCGCAATGAAGCGCAGGTTCGCTTCGGCAACTACACCGCCACGGTTGGACCAGCTGACATGGGTTGGTCAGGACGTCAGCCGAAGGACGAGTTCAAACCAGGTTACCTCTCGGAGTTTCAAATCACCGAAGTTGATAAGAAGACGCGACGTTTGAAAGTCGAGTTGTCGCAAGTGCCGGCTGTGGCAGGCGCGATGATGACGTTGAACGCCAAGACCGGCGAAATCGTCACCATGATCGGCGGCTACGACTTTTACAGCACCAGCAAGTTCAATAATGCCACCCAGGCTTATCGACAGACAGGTTCGTGTTTTAAACCGTTCATATACACGGCCGCTGTGGAGTGGGGAATGACGCCCGACACCACCGTCAGCGGAGCACCTATTAAGATCGGTTCCTGGACCCCCCATAATTATGACGGTTCACTGGGCAACGGGGATCTGCCGCTGAAAACAGCTCTGGCGAAATCTATGAACGTGCCGGCGGTTCACCTACTGCAAACCGTGGGAATTCAAACCGGCGCGCAGATGGTCCGTCGCTTCGGCATCAAAGTTCCGATGGCGCCGTACCTTCCGTCCGCGCTGGGCGCCACAGAGGTTCCTCTTGACCAAATGGTCTCGGCGTATTCCGCTTTTCCAAACAAAGGCATCCGCGTCGAACCGCATTTGATCCGCCGCGTGCTCGATCGAGACGGGGCAATCCTGGAAGAGTGGGAACCGAGGACGCACAAGGTGATGAATGAGTACGTTGCGCTGACCATGGTATCGATGATGCGCGGCGTGGTGGAGTCGGGAACAGCGACGGCGGCGCGTTCACTGGGTGTGCCGGTGGCCGGCAAAACCGGAACCGTAAACGATCACACAGACGTTTGGTTCGTAGGTTACACACCGACCTACGTGACCGGCGTCTGGATGGGTTACCCCGGCAAGAAAAAGCCATTGGGTACGCACATGACAGGCGGCGTCGGCGCGTTGCCATTCTTCATCGACTTCATGAAGGACTTTTTGAAGGACAAACCGAAGGAAAACTTCGATAAGGCCCCGGCGATGCCTGAGGACATGAAGGAGCTCTTCCGTCAGCGCCAGCGGGAGTTGCAAGCGGAGCGTGCTCAGTTTCGAATTGATGATGGTGATGAGGAGTCTGCCGACGAGCTGACCACACCGACAACGGCGACCGAACCGAAGCTGGAGCAAATGACTTTACCGCCGCCGCCGAAGGCAGACGATCGGCCGGCGGATCCGCAACCTCGTATTGAAGCGCCGGCTCCAAAGGTCGAGACTGCTCCCGCGCCGCCAGTCACTCGCCCACGCGAAGCGGAACCGCAAAAGAAGAAGGGTAAGAAGGGCGAAGATGAACCGTGAGTGGTCGCGTAGTTTAACTGCTCATTTTCCATATATCATTTCACATTTTCATCTGTCATTGCTTTCGAAGTGGGCCAGTTAACTGGCCCACAGTTTTTTTGTCCGCAGACTCCTCCTCAATGACAAATGAGAAATGTGAAATGGCAAATGAAAAATCGATTAGTTGTTTCCGTCTTTGGAAAGTATCAACCCTAGTGTGTGAGGGAGCATCTTCCGCCACCAGGGCCAATCGTGGTTCACGTCTGCGCCCCATAGATCAAGTTTGTGTGGGATACCTTTCAACGTGAGGATGTCGGAAAGGTGTTCACTTCGCTCCGGCGCTTCGTAAGAGCCTTGTCCGGAGAGGATGTAGATGGAATCGGCTTCGCGCAGTTTAGGAAGATAAAAATCGTCATTTAGGTTTGGCAGATAATCAGCAGGGTTGTTGAAGTAGACGTTATCGTCGTAAAAGTCTTTCAAGTAAGAACGCACATCGTAACTTCCGCTCATCGCGATCACACCGCGAAAAAGATCCGGATGCTTGAAGTAAGCGTTGGCTGCCAGGAAGGCGCCGAGGCTTGCGCCCGTTGTCAGTGGCCGGGCGTCTTGACCCGCATCGTTTCGAATCAGCGGCAGCACCTCGTCCGTAATGTAACGATCAAACCTGGTAAGTAATTCAGCTTTCAGATTCGGTGGCATCTTGTCGTTCAGTAAACTGTAACGATTGACGCTGTTGATGGAATAGGCCCGCAGCTGTCCTGACTCAATCAACGGCTTGATCGCATCGACGAGGTGGAACCGCTCGTATTCGAGATAGTCAGCAGCGGCCGTGGGAAACATTAGCAGTGTTTGTCCGGCATGCCCGTAAGCCACCAGCGGCATTTCCGCGTTTAAGTTATTGCTATACCAGGATGTGATTCTGCGTTCCATTAGAGACCTTTCTCCGAAACGTTAACGGGGTGCACCCGCGCGTTCCTGTACGAAGCGGACGCGTAATTTCTATTCAACTGAGGTGGTGTTGCGATGTGCATACTCTCGCAGATCTTTTGGCCGCGCAAGCAAGGAACTCCAAAAAATAAGAGAGGCTGCACGGTCCGGTTCAACGTGAACGCGGCGAAACAGTTCCTGCGAATTTTTTCGACGACTTAAAGTTGTATTGTAGCGCTTCAACGATAAGTGTTATAAGGGGCGCTCAATAAATCCGCGCTCGCCGGGATCCAGTTCGGCTTCTTTACGCCCAATCAAAAGGAGAATCTATGACGAAAAAGCTGGTTGTTTTTCTGGTCACAACTGTAATTGTGCTGAGCGGAATTACAGCACCGTCGGTCACCGTCAATTTTGCGACCCAGACAGATACCTCGGCATTTTCGATTCTTCGAGCGTTAGAACCCGCACTTGTTCAGCAACGCGAGACAGTATTCCCGACGGTCGAAGTCATAAGATACGTCGAACGCGTAAGTGCGAATTCCAGAAGGCAAGGCCATTTTGGAGCGGTTGTAAAGCTGCGGGTTTCGAACAAAGGAAGAGTCGCGACGGATCCGGTTTCGCTCGTCATCAAGGACAACAACCTGCTCATGCATCCGACGAAACCGGTGCACATACCTAGTCTTAGACCAGGTGTTGAGAGAGAAGTCGACACGGATCTGGAAGCTGACATATCTGATAACAGGCCCACGCTCGAGCCAACTACGTGGAGGCAACGATACCGGGCCCGATGCGGACCAGGTTTGCACAGCGTTGTTGCGTGGAATGGGTCCGCGGCCATGAGACCAGTGAACGGTATGGTCGAAAGAAAACTCGATATGGAAGCCGCGCGAAAGATCCACGTTGAAGCAGATCCAAATCCTTCTATTTGTGATGCGACTCATTGCGTCAAGCCTTGCGAAATGGGTAAGGAGATAAGAAGACAACTGGATGGACATGTAGTTGGATACTCGTTTTTCGTCGGCCGCCAATCACGATACGAAGGCTACGGTATGGCTCGTACGTCTGCTGACGGCACGGAGCAACCCTTTACGCCAACAACGAAGATTACAGTTGCCAGCGTTAGTAAATTAGTTACAGCCATCGCGGCCGTCCGCATGCTCGGAAGGCGCGGTATCAGTCTTGACGCGCCGATTGGACCCTACTTTCCTTCAGATTGGACCGTCAGTGACTATGTTCATGACATTACCTTTGCGCAGTTGCTGAGCCACACCAGTGGCATCAAAGACTATGGAAACGTAAACACCGACTATGCAAAGCTGAAGCAGTTTTTTACCCAGAGTGTGAGTACGAGTACCACTACTACTTGTCAGCCTGCGTCGGTAGTTGACCCGAGTAATCCAATCAATCCAAACGATACTAACAATTGCTACAGCAACTACAATTTTGCGATCTTCCGCATCCTCTTACCACAGGTTGCCGGCTACGCTGAAGACTCAGATCTCACAACGAGACCACGGACACTCGCCAATCACTATGAAAGTTTGGTACGCCTAAACGTCTTCAGCCGCGTCGGGCAACACGGGGTTAAGTGCAAGCCTCCGACTGACAGTCCCGGCAGCACTACCTATGCTTTTGCATACAAGCACCCGAGCACAACTATCGGAGTTGTTTTTGGTGACGAGTCGCTCAAATGCGGAGCGGCGGGTTGGTATCTTTCAGTGGAAAACATCGCGAAGGTACTTCTAAGTATGAATGCGTTGGACGGTCGGATTCTTACCGAGAATACGACGACCCATCAGTTCGATGAAATGAGGACACGCCGGCTCGGTTGGGACATAGCTGGTCCGGCACGCGTGGAAAAGAACGGTGGATACGGAGGCTGCGATGCCAACGGCAATTGTGGGGAGATCAGCACGTCAGCCGGAATATTTGGACCGGTGACCGGGCCACGGCTGGTAGCCGTGTTGTTCATGAACTCCAACATCTCGGGAGGCCCGGCTGAGGGTGAAGGTGCCACCAATGTTCTTCATAGGGCTTATCACAATGCGCGCACAGTCAGATAGTGCCAATTTGCCGGAGTATCCGCAGATTCCACAGATTACGCAGATTGATACTCATGCCTGACCAGTTGAGGCTGAGCTCGTTTTGAGATTCCTAATCTGCGCAATCTGCGGGTAACGCTGTGTAACCCGCATGTTAGCTGAAGCCGTTGCACGGTTCCTTGACGCTCTATAAGTCATCTGCTATAAAAATTTCTTCGCGTTAACGCATTATTCTCAACCGTAACGCTCATTCCGCAGTAGCTCAATGGCAGAGCATTCGGCTGTTAACCGAAGGGTTGTAGGTTCGAGTCCTACCTGCGGAGCCACTTTTTACTAACAGCCACTGACCCGAGGGACGCCGGCTGCTAATCCCGACGAGTCGGGATTGTAGGTTCGAGTCCTACCTGCGGAGCCACCTATTAAGAAAAGCCACCTCGACGGGTGGCTTTTTATTTTTATGGTCGGTCTTGCGCTGAATGACGCTCCCTAACTACATCGGACGTTCGAAACCGCGGAGCGATCTCATTAACACCGCTTCAGCCCGGTGTCTCAAAGCGATCTCGCTACTCCTAACCGTTTTAACGGTTTCTTTTTAGCGCGGAAAAACCGTTGAAACGGTGATTATATACTTGACTCACCAGCGTTTCTTTGCTAAGATCCTCTCACTATGGCAAAGCAAGCAGACCCCAACGCATTCCCCAAAACTCTCCAGCAAGCGATTCTTTACTTCGACAAGCCGGATAACT
>DATEPF010000385.1:0-14981 GCA_035273325.1 Pyrinomonadaceae bacterium
AATCCGCAACTCTCAAAAGAAAGACATGGACACTCGTCTTTCTGCGTCGCTGTTTTTCGTGCTAGCATCGCGGCGCTTTAATAGTTCAGAAGTACGGCAACGCACACATTCACTATGTGCCCGCGGTGTTCGTGGAAGGCCTTCACTCTCTTTTGCAGTTGCCCCGTTCCAGCAATGTTGTTCGGCTACTTCTGTTTGCCTTCGCGAGTGCAATCATAGGCATCGCTTCATCCGCAGCCACCGGCCAGCAAACCAATCCCGTCGATCGCAAGGTTACTAATCCAATGACGGACACTCCGAACGTCAATCCGTTGACGCAGGATCAACCCATCCGGCAACGTCCCGGCATTCAACCTGGCGACGCGACCGAAGCGACGGACACACTCGTGGTTGATTCAGCAAACCAGAGTGTTTCCGGTCCTGAGAACGCGCGGGTGTTTGTTCATGAAGGGAACGTAGATGCCCGTATCGGCACTTTTCGTCTGCAGGCTGACAAGGTGACGGTGTATGAAGCGACAGACAAAATGGTCGCTGAAGGAAACGTGGTTTTCGATCAGGGCGACATGCAACGAATAACCGGTTCACGGGCAGAGTGGAACTACCGGAGCAAGACCGGCTTCTTCATTAATTCGACGGGCTTCACGAATCAAACTCAGGACGGAACAAGACTGTATTTCACAGCGGACCGAGTTGAAAGAATAAGTCTAACGACGCTGGTAGCGACGAACGTGCAGGTCACGGCGTGTGAAGAAGACATTCCCAAGTGGAGTTTTCATGCGAAGCGCGCACGGATACAAACCGGCGATCGCGTCCGGATCTACGGTCCGAACCTGCGGGTTAAAGGCGTCCCGATCGTTTACTTGCCGTATGCGTCCGTTTCAATTAAGCCGCGCGATCGTGCATCGGGGTTTTTGACACCCACAGTCGGGGGTTCTGGTTCCAAAGGCTTTCGGGTGTCGAATGCTTACTATCGGACCCTGGGAAGATCAGCAGACGTCACCTTCCGCAACGATATCTACACCTCCCGCGGAATTGGCTTCGGCGCCGATCTGCGCACCCGAGCGAACTCGCGTTCGTTTCTCAACCTCGGGTTCTACGTCGTTAAAGATCGAATATTCGGAAACAAGGCTGACGCGGAAAATCCGGACCAGGGCGGTTCAAGTTTTTATGCAGAAGGTGTTCACTATTTTCCCAACGGATTCATCGCTGCAGCCGACGTAAACGTCACTTCGAATCTGGCTTTCAGGCAAGTTTTTTCCGACAACATCCAGCAGGCGATTTCGCCCGAAGAGCGTTCGCAAGTCTTCGTTAACAAAGACCACGACGACTACAGCTTCAATTTTCTGGCGCGATCGCAGGTAACGTCGTTACCGAATTCACGTATTCGTATTCGCGAGTTGCCCACTATCAGTATTGAGAAACGCGGTTCGCCTTTAAGCTTTTTGGACAAACTGCCCGTGTATTTTTCATTCGAGGCCTCCGCCGGTGGTGTGAGCCGCAAGGAAACCGTTGAAGACTTGATTGCGTTCCGCCGCGACGTGCGAGGCGATCCGATTATTTCGCCATCAATGGTCCAGCGCCTTGATTTTCACCCACGCGTTGAGCTTCCGCTTTATTTTTTTGGTATTTCCATCACGGCTTCGGCTACAGGCCGAGTCACGTTTTATTCAAACTCAATCGACCCTGCTAATCGGGCCATACTCAGCCGCAATATCACCCGATCGTATGGCGAGTTTGAGTTGGATTTTCGTCCGCCGGCCCTTGCCAGGGACTTTCATCGCGGTGGCGGGTTTTTCTTTCGTCACGTGATCGAGCCGTACATCACTTACCGCAAAATTTCCGGCGTCAACAATTTCGACCAGATCATCAGATTTGATTATTCGGATGCGGTGGCAGACACGAACGAAATAGAGTTTGGAATTTCAAACCGCTTTTTTACCCGACGCTCTACTGAAAACGTGAGCAGCGCAGCCGCCAAGGCAGGCCGGACCAGCGAACAGGACTTAGTTGCGACTCAGCCGTATGAAGCATTGACTATCACCGTTCGCGGCAAATATTTCTTCGATCGTTTCTTCGGCGGCGCCCTGGTCCCGGGCCAACGTAATCAGTTCTATCCCATTACCACGCTTTCGGGATTTAGTTATGGCGGCGTTCCCCGCAGGTTTTCCCCTTTGAATATTGAAGCGCGCTACCGGCCGCGTGCGGATGTGTTTGTAGACTTGCGCACAGACCTCGATACGCGCGGCGGCGGTATCCGCGCGTTGTCCAGCACCTTCGGTATTAATCGTCCCCTGATACAAGTGTTTCAGAGTTTTTACTACACGCGCGCCGTTGAGTTAGTTCCCAGTCTCGCGCGTTTCGCGGACGCGCGCGGTCAGGAACCCGGCACGCTGCGCGGCTCGCAATATAGTCCTTCATTCTTTGTCGGGAATCGCGAGCGTGGGCTCTTCGGCGGGGCCTCGTTCTTCTTCGATTTTCAGTCGCGCCCCGGGCGCAGCAACAACTCACTTATCAGCTCCACCGTGACGCTCGGCTATAGTTGGGATTGCTGTGCGGTTACTGCTCAGAACTACACCTTCGACGTCGGCCTACGCAAAGAAAACAGACTCGTATTTGGCTTCCGCCTCAACGGAATCGGTGCCTTTGGAACTGAGCAAATCGGGCAACGATTCCGTTAATTCCAGCTACTAATACGGGACTTCCGGCTCGTCCTCTTCCGCAATGTGCACTGCGAAAACCGGAAGCAGAGTTGTTACTCAGTCCGCACAATTCAATCCACCAGGCTGACAAAGATTCGAGCTTCGCTTGGGGATCGTGTGCCCATTGAAGCAAGTCAAATTGCGAGCATTTTTCGGTCACTGAAAACTGGAAATTGATTGGTTGATTTCCTGGAAACAGATCGGTGTTTTTCCAGTTTTTTACATGACGAAAAACTAGGTGGTTGATCAAAAAATAACATTGTTTATCGGTGGAGCGGTTGGTATATTCACCTGCGCGTCGAGACGGAATTGACGCGTCAGCTTGAACGACTTTGCTGTTAAGCGAACAAGGTTTTGGGTTTCAAGGGGTCCCGCATAAAGCATCACGCCTTATTAATTCGCCCCAGTAGTACCTCAGTAAATCCAAGCCTCGAGCCTCAAAAGAACAGGAGTTTTCTAGTGGGAAGACATTCTAAGAAAAATCGCGCCAACAGGAGCGCACGCCGTCCGTCAATCACCATGGTGTTGATCGTGCTGGCGATGTTTGCTATCGGCGCTGCTACCGTCGTGTCACGTCAGAGTTTGTCGGCGACGCAATCCACCAAAACGACTTCGGCTGTTTTGAACCACACCGCCAATCAGGACCCAGGTTTGTCCGCCGCGGATCACGTTACACAGCAGGACCACGACTCATTGGCCGGTGGGTTGAAAGATGTGATCAATCAATCGACGGAAGGACTGGCGGAGGTCCATCACAGCGACGGCTCTGTTTCCGTAAATCTTGAAGATCGCTTTCAGAGCGTGACGGTCGCCAGGGACAGCAATGGCAGGCTTTCTCAATCCTGCGTCGATAACCCACAAGCTGCCGGCGCCTTTTTCAACATTGACCCCAAACTCATCGATAACAAATCCCGCGCTCCAGTTGCGCCCGCAACAAAAGAATGATGACTCAACATCTCTCCAAAATCTCCGCGCTCGTATTCGCCCTCGTACTCGGCGTCGTGGCTGCGTCGTCTGCATACGGCTCAGCAAACATCGTCATCCAGAATGGCGACCCGGCCGGTGTTGGTTTCAACGACACCACGCCCGCGGCACCTGTTGGTGGTAACACTGGAACGACATTAGGTCAGCAACGCCTCAGGGCTTTTCAACACGCCGCCAATCTTTGGGGTGCGAGGCTCAATTCCGGCCCAACCATTACCGTTCGGGCGACCTGGGAAGAATTGACTTGCGATGCATCGTCCGGCGTTCTTGGAGCTGCAGGCTCGTTGGGAATCTGGCGTAATTTCTCCGGCGCGCCCGCCGCGAACACCTGGTATAGCTCCGCCCTGGCTAACGCACTTTCCGGTTCTGATCTTGATCCGGCCGCGGCCGAAATTCGCGCCCGCTTCAACATAAAGATCGGCACTGCAGGTTGTCTTGAGTCGCGGCAATGGTACCTGGGCCTCGACACCAACCATGGCTCAAACATCAACCTGGTGACTGTGTTGCTGCACGAGTTCTCGCACGGTCTCGGCTTCCAGACGTTTACGGACAAAAGCACAGGGGCCATGGTCCAGGGATTCGCCAGCGTCTACGATCGCTTCCTTCATGACAACACAACCGGCAAGAGCTGGATTCAAATGAACGACGCAGAACGTGTCGCCTCAGCTATCAATACTGGAAATCTTGTTTGGACAGGTCCGCGCGTGATTGTGGACGCGATATCGCTGACCGCAGGCAAAGACGCCCAGGGCCGGGTGCTGATACACAGCCCTAATCCGTTATCGAGCGGCTCATCGGTTTCACACTGGGACAAGAGTGCAGCACCAAATTTGTTGATGGAGCCAAACATCAGTACGAGCCTGACGCATAACGTTGTGGCTCCTTACGATCTGACGACCGCGCTGTTTGCCGACATCGGCTGGTCCACGAATGCACCGCCGACGCCGACGCCAACACCGACTCCGACACCGACACCGACACCGACGCCGACACCGACGCCGACTCCGACTCCGAGTCCGAGTCCTGCCGCGGCCACGGTGCAATTCAGTGCGGCAAGTTACAGTTCCGTCGAAAGTAGTGCTACCAAAATAGTGACAGTCACGCGTGGCGGGAGTACTCAATCAGCCGTCAGTGTTGAGTATTTCACGTCGGACAGTGCGGGCCAGACCAATTGCGCGCCTCAGACACCCACGAGCGTGGCCTCCGAGAGATGTGATTATCAGACTGCAGTAGGCGTGGTGAGATTTGCGGCCGGGCAAAGCACGGCGACCGTGGCGATTCCGATCATCAATGATACGCACGTGGAAGGTTCCGAATTCTTCACTATTTCTTTGCGGAATCCGGTGGGGATAAGTCTGGCCCAGCCGATGGCCGCCACGATTTCAATTGTCGATGATGACCTCGTTCCGACGTCGACCAACCCGATCGATTCGTTCGAAGCTTTCGTGCGTCAACAGTATCTCGACTTTCTGAGTCGCGAACCAGACAGCGGTGGTTTCTCGTATTGGTTGGGCCGTTTACAGACCTGCGCTGCCAACCCTGCCTGTGACATCGTGAAAGAAAGAAAAACGGTATCTGCCGGATTCTTTTATTCGAATGAGTTTCTTCTCCGCAAAGGATACTTCGTGTATCGCTTTTACCGTTCAAGTCTTGGAAGACAACCGCGTTACGCCGAGTTCATTCCGGACCTGGCCAGCATGGGTCAGAGCGATGCTGAAGAAGAGGCGAAACGTGTGGAGTTTATGAATCGATGGGTCAACCGTTCTGACTTTAAGGCCATTTACGACGGCTTATCGAACGCGGCCTTTGTGAATCGGTTGGTCGATACTGCCGGCGTGAATCTGGACCGTGCTGCGCTGGTTAACTCACTCAACGCGGGTGTGACCAGGGCAGCAATTGTCAGACAGGTTGCGGAAAGCCAGCCGGTTTTTGATAAGTTTTTCAAAGAGGGTTTCATTTCAATGCAGTACTTTGGTTATCTGCGAAGAGACCCTGACTCCGGAGGATTTAGTTACTGGATGGGCCGGCTACCGGCTTCGCGCCAGCAGATCGAGGCTAACCCGGAGCAATATATCTACGACATGGTAGGAGGCTTCGTTTATTCAACGGAGTACCAACTACGCTTCGGAGCGCGAAACTATTAGCTAACCCGACCAGCTTTTTACCGACGGGGTTACCAAAAGGCCCATCAGGCAAGTTGCTTGATGGGCCGATTTTTTTTGATCATTGAATCCGGATCATCTAAATTCCGAAACGTTAGGCTCTGGCTTGAACTGTGCGGATCACCATATAATCTGTGCGACTTTTGAGTACCGATGCTTACCGACGCCTAGTGTCAAATTCCACTGGGCTCATACAACCCGAGTTGCCCAAATTGCAACGAAACAACGTCGCGTCCTACTCAACCGATAGTCAACAGTACACCTAATTTTCAACTAAATCGTCTGCAGGATCCAGAGCGGAACGTAAGGAGCTGAGCATGGTGAAGAAACGTCTCAAATCATCAAAGAGCGCCCAAATAAAGATACCTAGGTTATCGATCATCGCGATTGTGTTGGCGATTCCAGTTTTTGCTATAGGAGCAATAACGGTGGTGTCCAAACAGGACTCTGTTGCAAATCGCAGCAATCATGAGAGGAGCAATCGCATGCCTGATAAGGCCCCAACAATTAAGGTAGTCCATCAGGATGGCCACATTGAAAGTGTGACTGGGCAATCAACCGCTCTACCCTCCGACGAAGCCCAGAGATTGGCTGCCGGTCTCAAGGACATGATCAATGAATCTACTGATGGCTTGAAGACGGTTCATCATGCAGACGGTTCTGTTTCCGTGGATCTTAATGGACGTCTTCAGAATGTCGCCGTGGCCCGAATAAATGCGGATGGAAGTGTTTCACAATCTTGTATTAACACCCGTGAAGCCGCAGCCTCATTCTTTGGTATCGATCCGAAACTTCTCAAAGATGAGAATGAGAAGTCAGCGCCCGTAGCAAGACCAAACCCCCAGTAGATCAGCCATGAAGTCCTTACCATCTTTATTCCTTGGGCTGCTAATTGCGGTTGTTTTCACTCTGTCTGCATCGACAGCTCTGGGATCCGCAACAATAATTATTCAGAATAACGATGCCGCCGGCCAGGGTTTTAACGATCCTACTCCCGCCTCTCCGGTAGGTGGCAATACTGGTACTACTGTAGGCCAGCAACGATTAAACGCCTTTACCCGTGCAGCAGCGATTTGGGGGCAAACGCTTACCAGCGGTCCAACAATAGTTGTCCGAGCCAGCTGGTCCATTCAGATGGCTTGCGAGCCTACAACGGGAACCCTCGGTTCGGCCTCAGCAGTTTCGTTTCGAGGTAATTTCCCAGGAGCTCCCTTTACCGACACTTGGTATAATGCTGCCCTTGCCAACGCCCTCTCCAATACGGATCCTAATGGTTCTTCTGCCGAAATAAGTGCTCAGTTCAACGCTAAGCTTGGGACATCTGGTTGTTTAGAAAACTTGAGCTGGTATTACGGCTTGGACACTAATCACTCGTCTAATCAAATAAATCTAGTAACAGTACTCTTACACGAATTTGCGCACGGTCTCGGATTTGCAACCGCTACGAGTTCCGCAGACGGCAGCTTACTCGACGGATTCCCAACGATTTACGACAGGTTTTTATTAGATAACACTACTGGTAAGACGTGGGTACAAATGACCAACGCAGAACGAGTGAGTTCCGCGATTAACACCGGTAACCTCGTTTGGAATGGTCCACAGGCGAAAGCTGATTCGTCAATATTGGCTTTAGGCAGGGACACCCAAGGACGTCCACAGATGTACGCTCCAAACCCGCGTGAGGCGGGTTCGTCTGTTTCCCATTGGTCCAATGTAGCTTCTCCTAACCAGCTAATGGAGCCTAATAACTCGTTCAATCTTGGTCACAACGTCACGTTGCCGCAGGATTTAACCTTTTCCTTGCTGCGAGATCTGGGCTGGTGCGCGGGCTGTCCACAACCACCGCCACCGCCACCGCCGCCCCCGGCACCAGCAAACAATAACTTTGCCAATGCTCAAACTATTAGTGGATGTTCCGGCAGCGTTAGCGGGACCACCGTGAGCGCGACCAAGGAAACTGGTGAGCCCAGCCACTCTGACGATGGAAATTCGGGCGGGGCTTCGATTTGGTATAAATGGCAGGCGCCAAGCAGCGGTTCTGTAACTATGACAACGGCTGGCAGCATGCCTGATACGTTGTTGGGTGTGTGGACTGGGTCAAGCGTCAGTAGTCTCACTCTGATAAAGAGAAATGACGATGTGCAGCTTGGTGTTATCACAACCAGCACTGTCACCTTCGACGCGATTGCGGGCACTGTCTATCGAGTGGCCGTGGATGGTTACAATGGGGACGCGGGAAGCATTGTTCTAAATTGGAATCAGCAAAATTGTGTCAACGGTCCGGCTACTATTCGACTGAGTGCGACTGGCTACTCTGTAAACGAATCGAGTACCGGTGCGACTGCAACTATCAGCCGAACTGGAAGCACGTCTGCTGCTGCTACGGTGGAGTATTTCACCTCGGACAATAGTGGCCAGACAAAGTGCGAACCTCAGCCTAAAACGGGTTTGGCGTCACAGCGTTGTGACTATCAAACAACTGTAGGTACCGTCACCATTCCGGCTGGACAAAATTCAGTTAACATTAGTATTCCGATCGTTAACGACGTTCACGTCGAGGGTTCAGAGACATTTGGTTTCAATCTGAAGAACGCCGTGGGGGCCACTCTGTCAACTCCTTCAACAGCTACGATAACGATCAACGACAACGATACGGTCTTCACGCAGGCAAATCCGATTGACACATTCGCACCTTACGTCCGACAGCAGTATCTCGACTTTCTGAGTCGTGAACCTGATAGCGGCGGCTTCGCTTTCTGGATGGGCAGACTGCAGAACTGTGCGGCGACTCCAGGGTGTGACATGGTGAGAGAAAGGAAGATGGTTTCCGCCGGCTTCTTTTACTCAAATGAGTTCCTGTTGCGGAAGGGATACTTTATCTATCGCTTCTACGGAGCGAGTCTAGGAACACGACCGACGTACGCAGAGTTTGTAGTGGATATGGCCAGCATGGGCCAGAACGATGCGCAAGAGGAGGCGAAGCGTGTCGAGTTTATGAACCGGTGGGTAACGCGAGCTGCTTTTGTAGCACGATATCCGTCGACTCTCTCGCATGACCAATTCGTCGACAAGCTACTGCAAACTGCCGGCTTAAATCTTGAACGCACTCAATTTGCTGGGAAGACGCGCGCCCAAATTGTGCGGCTGGTGGTAGAAAGCCAGCAGGCTTTTGATAAGTTCTTCGAGGAAGGATTTATCTCGATGCAGTATTTTGGTTATCTCCGAAGAGACCCTGACGCGGGCGGATTTGCATATTGGAAAAACCGGTTGCCGGATACGCGTCAGCAAATTGACGCCAATCCCGACCTTTACATCTACGACATGGTCGGTGGTTTCATATACTCCACCGAATATCAACTGCGTTTCGGTAACCGCAACTACTAAGCAACTATTCACTGCAAGCAAAGCCCGCCAACGTCTATCGCTGGCGGGCTTTTGGTTTTATGAGGTTTAGTGTTACTTCGTGTGTTTCGTGCAATTCGTGGATCGCTTCTTTTGCTGCCCTAAAAAAATCCACGAATCCCACGAAACAGACGAATTAACAAGAAACATGTTGGAGTCGAGTTTTGAGGGAACTGCCAGACATACGGCGTAATTTTGAGCGCTGGACGCTAATGGTTATGATGCGGTATGCGCATCGGAATCGACGGCATCCCGCTGGCGGCGGCCAAAACCGGCGTCGGGCATTACACGTTCGAGTTGGCGCATCACCTTGCCAGGGGATCGCAGTCACATGAATTTGAACTAGTCTCACCCTTCCCATTTATCAAGTCGGTACTCGATGAAGAGAGCCAGCTGCCACCCAACTTGAAACTGGTCCAGGCCCGCACCAGTCCGTTGCGTAAGCATTGGTGGACCATTGGTCTGCCGCTCTACGCGCGGCACTCTTCCTTCGACCTGTTCCATGGGACCAACTACAACGTGCCGCTATGGAACCGTTGCCCGACGGTAATGACCATTCACGACCTATCTCTCTTTTTGTATTCGGAAACTCACGAGGACCACCTCGTAGCACGCGCTCGAATGCGTCTGCCCACCATGATTCGCACAGCCACGAAGATCATTACTCCGTCTGAAACAGTAAAAAAAGAAGTTTCGACTCACCTCAAGGTAAACGAAGCGAAAATTGTCGCTATTCCCGAAGCCGCACGTCCCGGCTTTGTTCGTAAGTCGGGCGAAGAAGTCAGCACGCTCAAGAGAAAGTTAGGCATAGACGAGCAGTTCATACTGTTCGTGGGTACGATCGAACCGCGTAAAAATCTGATTACACTGATTCGCGCGTTTGAAGAAATCATTCGCGCGACGGCGTTGCGACCGCAGTTAGTAATCGCCGGAAAAGAAGGCTGGCGCAATAACGAATTGTTTGACTATTTGAGGGGAACCGCTGCGGCAGAGCGGCTGCGGTTCACTGGATACGTTTCTGACCAGGAGCTGGCTGCTCTTTATTCAGCCTGCAGTGTTTTTGTTTATCCGTCGTTGTACGAGGGATTTGGGTTGCCGCTCCTGGAGGCCATGGCCTGTGGTGCACCAGTCATTACCAGTCAGATCCCAAGCATCAGGGAGACAGTCGGGAGTGCAGCTCGCTTAGTTGTGCCTACAGACATTGGCGGGTTAGCCCAGGCGATTGTGGATGTGTTGGAAGTTCCGGCGGAACGCAAGCATCTTGCAACGGAAGGTCAGAAACGTGCAGCCGGGTTCACCTGGCAAAAGACAGCGGAGGCCACCATGCAGGTCTATGAGGAAGTGTTGGCCGGCAATGCCGACAAATAACGATTCACGAATTACACGCACGTTTTACTTACGCAAAAGGCCAGCATGATGCTGGCCTTTTTTACTACGTGCATAGTAGCGGGTTTCAAAATCGTACTTTTTGATACTCATCTGAATAGATGAATCCGCCGACCATGGGAGCAATTACTTCGGGGTGTTGTTCGAGACGATGGTCATCAGGATACTGGTTCAAACGTCCCATCCAGTATGGAAAGCCAACCGGATCCGGGTCTCTTCGTAGGAACCCGAAGTATTGCATCGAGACAAAAGCTTCGCGAAAGTACTTGTTATAAACCGGAACACTCTCGACAACCATCCGCAGGATTTGAGCCCGTGTTTTACCCGCAAACTGGCTGGGGTCGAGGGTAACTCCGGCTGTGGTAATCAAGCGGCTCACAAACGCACTGTCGGACAAACCGTCGTATTTGCTCTTGAACTCCGGACGCTGCATCCACAGGTTAATAAACTCAACTCGCTTGGCCTCTTCCTCCGCATCAGTCTTACCCATTAACCGCATGTCCGGAATCATCTCAGCATACTTCGGCCTCCGTCCCAGCGAGGCTGAGTAAAAGCGATAAACAAAGTAGCCCTTGCGCAGCAGGAATTCGTTTGAATAAAAGAACCCTGCGGCCACTCTGATTCGCTCCTCTACCATTGAGCAATTGTCATCACCGGCACACGTGTTTAATCGACCCGTCCAGTAGGCAAACCCACCCGCGTCAGGAAAACGGTTGAGAAAATCCAGATATTGCTGTTGAACGAAAAAGTCTGAGTCGTGAATAGTAATGGGAGTAGTGGTGCCCGGTCTGAGTCGCAGAGGCTTGACCTTGGTATTGCCGTAAAAAAGCTCAGACGGTAGCGACGGATCCTCAGTCACGACGCGCAAGGTCGGTTCACCACCAACCTGCCCATAGACGGAGATGACGGGGACGATCAAAAGACTGACCAAAATAAAAAGTTTCTGCATTTATGTTTCCGGTAGCAACTGTACAGGACTGGCTAAATTTTCTTGTGATCCCTGGGGAAGAGGACTTGAACGGGCAAAATGCTACCGCTCAGTCTTGCGTCTGTCAACGCGGGTTGGGCTCTAAGGCCTTACGGGCGATAGAAATAATAGAAATGCCAAATGGCAGGTTAATGAATTTCATTATTTGGGCCTCGACGCCCAGCAACCATACAAAGAAAGCGTTGATCCAGCGCGGCGGCATGATGTAGGACACCGACGGGTGATGAGAAACGTTAAATAGGTTCTGCCATAGTCTGAAGACAAGAATCGGAGCGAAGAGGAAGGATATGTAATAGGTAGTTCGCTCCAAGTCGAAGCCCGCGGCAGACAGTTTCATCCGCATCTCCCTCGCTGTGTATCTTCTAAAATGATGAAGCGCCTCATCATGTTCGGACCACAAAAAGCCGTAGGCCGGCACCGTCGCAATGAAAAGGCCGCCGGGTTTGAGGGCGCGGTGAATCTCTTTCAAGGCCTCCGAATCCTCCGGCAAATGCTCAAGTACATCCAGAGCTGTAACGACATCAAGGCTGTCGGACTTCAAAGGAATAGACTCAGCCTCACACTGAAACACAGCTTGGACATTTCGCTGGCGGCAAAAACCCAGGGCAGTGAGAGACCGGTCGGCGCCCACCGCGCGGCAATGGTTGGCAAACGATGAGAGATTTAAACCGGTGCCGCAACCGAGATCGAAAAGTAAATCATGTTGCTTATCGATGTTGTATAACTTGAAGACAGAGCTTAATAACTTGCGGCGGCCGATAAACCACCAGTACTTGTCTTCGATGTCATACATCTTTTGATATTCTTCTGAGTTCATAAGTTCGGGAAAAAATTTTGTGTAATTCGTGGATCGTTTGGCGTTGCCTCAAAACTCGACTTCAACATGTTTCGTGTTGTTTCGTGGGATTCGTGGATATTTTTTTAGGCAGCAAAAGAAGCGATCCACGAATTGCACGAAACACACGAAGCAACACTAAATGCGACACTTCCTCCAGCCTTGAACTTCGCGGTAAACCAGGCGACAGTCAGATGATGTATGATTCGCCGCACTGAAGCGGGCTGATATCACAAAGTTCCACTGAATAGAGATCGCTCAATATACCCTCTCGCTGCTTGACGATGCGCATCACTGAGACCGCGAACAAGCTACCTGGTATAGAGAAATTGCGTCGTGCTACACGCGATCGAAGTCTTCGCGAAGCCGCTTTTGTTTTCACAATAACTCGCTTAACGATCTTCGTAATTGCCGTCGTCGTTGGACAAACTGTTGTCAATCTCGAAGGTAAACAATTCTTTCAGGACGTACTCGACCCTTCGGCTTCGTTTCGCAGGGCACCCATCGGCCGCCATTTACGACTAGCGATAGCCAGAGGCGATGCCACCTGGTATTGCGCCGTAGCAGAAGAAGGCTACGAGCACCTGCCTTTTGACGCGAGCGTCCAACGAAAGTGGGCCTTCTTTCCACTCTACCCCATTGTGCTTCGGATTGCCCGTACCGTTACTGGTGAATGTGTCTTCACTGGCGCAGTTCTGTCCAACCTGTTTTTCTTTCTGGCACTTATCTTCCTACACAAGCTGACGTTGGAGTGGGGGTACGATTCTGAAACCGCTAACCGTACACTCTTTTATTTAGCCGTCTACCCCACTAGTTATTTTTTCTCGCTACCTTTTACTGAATCCTTATTCCTACTGTTGACCGTTGGCAGTTTCCTGGCGGCGCGGCGAGAGCAATGGTTACTCGCCGGCCTGCTGGGCGCACTCGCATCGGCCACACGCGCTGGCGGGGTTATGTTGTTTCCTGCGCTGGCGTTGTATTCGATCTTGCGCTATCGGGCGTGGCGGCCGAAAGAAATGTTGCCGCTGTTGCTTATACCCGTGGGTCTGGTGGGCTTTATGATTTTTCTATGGACCTATACCGGCAACGCGTTGGCCTTCAAGGATGTCCAGGTGGCCTGGCACAGACAACCGGCATTCTTTGTTTCCACTCTGTGGGAATATTTGCGCAACATACGGGACGTTGCCTTTCCCTGGAATCCGATTGCATTAAATTTCGCCGCAGTGATGGGTGCTCTTGGGTGCGGACTTTTTTTAATGAAACGGCGTGAATGGGTGTTATCGCTTTACACCTTCACGATGTTGTTTCTACCCTTATCAACCTCCTCGCTGCAATCAGTCACTCGTTATACATCCGTTGTTTTTCCAGTCTTTATCACCTTAGGTATTTTGGGAAGCCGGCCACGATTGGACCAGGCTATCAAAATTATTTTCATTGTATTGTTTGGGCTCTTGACCGCCCTTTGGGCAGCTCATGTTAGCTGGGGGTTAACCTGACGCTCGCTCATTTAAAATCACTTGATTAACCATTATCGTAATTTGCGGACGCGTCACCGTGCAGACCTCGTCGCGTTGTTAGTAATTGCCGGCTTCTTCATCATCTTTTTTTGGCCGTTGATTTTTGGTGACAGATATTTTGTAACCAGCGACGCTTTTTTTTATTCCTACCCGCTGCGGACACTGGCGTGGAATTCGGTGAAGCAGGGTTTGCCCCCCATCTGGACCCCACTCCTGATGAGTGGCTATCCATTGCTGTCGATGGGCCAGATCGCGCTGGGCTATCCACTGACCTGGGGCTACCTGTTTCTTCCGGGTTACAAAGCGGAAGTGATTTACGTGCTGGCTCCATTCCTGTTGGCGCCGGTTTTTACTTATTTCTATGCGCGCCAACTTGGGCGCAGCGCACTCGCCTCTTTGCTGGCCGGCCTGGCTTTCGGTTATGGCGGCATGATGGCTGGAATGCTTTCAAACAGCGGTTACACAACTAACTCCGTGATGTGGATGCCGCTGATGTTAGTCGGCATAGAACGTTGCCGGACCCGGCCCTTTTCCAGCAGCCTTCTCCTAACCACCTGCGCCTACACTTTGTCCGTTCTTAACGGACACGCTCAGACGTACCTCTTCATCGGTTTGCTTGCAGTCGCTTATGCAGTTTTCATCGGCTTCGCTTTAACTACACCCACGACCGCTGAGGAAGGGTGGAGCAGATGGCTAAGTTGGAAACGGCTTAAACCCCTGTTCGTCATCGTGCTGGCTATCTGCGGAGCGGCCGGCGTAGCAGCGTTTCAGATATTTGAGACCTTCAGGGTGACACAGTTGAGCATCCGGCATTTTTTACCCTACGAGGTTTTCATTGAAGGCTCATTTACGTTGCCGGTCATGTTGAAGTCGGCGCTCATGCCGCTCCATTACGATCTCGAAGTCACCACTTACGTTGCACCGCTGGCAATAGCACTTGCGGTGTTCGCCGTCGTTGTGACGCTCCGTCGCTCGAAGCGTGACCGGCGGGTTTTCTTTTGGCTGACG
>DATEPF010000386.1:0-2993 GCA_035273325.1 Pyrinomonadaceae bacterium
CGAAAACCGGAAGGTGCGTTTTTCATCGAACCGTCTGTTGACATCGAGAGAAGAGACGGCGACTTCCCCTGGGATCGCGTCGACGAGCATAAACCGCTCATCTACTGTACCCTCGGCAGTCTATTGCCCTTCAAGTTTCCTGAACGATCTTCACGATTCTTTCAGATGTTTATGGACGCGATGGCCCAAAGGCCGGCTTTGCAAGGCGTCGTCACGGTTGGCAACTATTTGAAGCCGGATGAATTTAATTGTCCTGATAACGTGTTCATCACGTCTGTGGCGCCGCAAGTGGAAATGCTGAAGAGAGCATCACTAATGATCTCTCATGCAGGAGTTACCGGCGTTAAAGAAAGCGCGTTTATGGGAGTGCCAATGCTGCTCATGCCGGTCTATTACGATGAATTTGGGAATGCCGCGCGCGTCGTCTATCACGGGTTGGGTGCGCGTTTGTGGCTCAAGGAATTGTCGGCGCTCGAGCTGGGTCGTTTGATCGACAGAGTGCTCGAAGATTCTTCCTACTCGGAGCGAGCAAAACTCATGTCTGAGAAACTTCGCAATCTTGAGCAGCAGTCGCCTGGAGTCGTTATCGTCGAGGACATACTTTCAGGAAAAGATCTTCAGCCACAAAAAGGCACAAAAAGCACAAAATAAAATTTTCTAGTCTTCATTTGTGCTCTATCAACGCTTCGGCTAACTCTCTCAACTGCTCAGCCAGCATCGTCAGTTGTCGCGCTCCGAGAGCGACGTTTTGCAGATCTTGCACGGATGGAGTGAGCGCTCGCCCGATCGTGGGATCCCAGAGCGGGAATAACAAACGCGCTGTATCTTCGTTTGCGCTTGCAATCGGTTCTCTAAACGCGCTCTGGACCAACGTCGCCAGGGTGCGAAGAGAAGTCCAGAGTTGAAATTGTAAGTACTCCTGCTGAGACAGCGGCGTAAACGTCAGCGTGCCGAAACCTTTGTAGCCTGCGCCATCTTCAACTTCCACCGTCACAGTCACTGGCGTGGGCGAAGAAGGCATCACTGCTTCAAACACCGGTTGATCGAACGGCAACTGCGCAACGGCATCTCCGCCTGAAATGGACCATCGGTACTTTAAACCTTCCTGATTGGGCAGTTGGCCGGCGTCAACTTGAAACTTAATTGCCGCATTGCTTCCTTCCGGCCGGCGGCAGCGCGTTACCGGGAGGAAACCATTTTCATCATTCGAGAGCGGTCCAACGATGCGAACTGCATGTGAGTTCAATCGGTTGAGGACGTTCCTTGTAATGCGATCGATCTGTGTGTTGGTGTTGAGGACGCGCGTCCAATCGGTGGTTGCGGCGGTGAAGACGATTCCGTTGCGAGTATAGAGGCCCATCGTCGCCGCTCGAGGCCCTTGATTCTGATTCTCCCTCGCCTCGAATTGCCATCCTTCTGAGTCCGCCAACTCAGCCACGCCTAAGATGACGAAGTCGGACGGTGTGCCGTCTGCGCCCGTGGGAACAGGGAAGCCGTGATTGTCGCGCGTGAAGAGCGCGCCGTCGCATTCGTAACCGACCAGATGTTCGTCAGCACCGAAAACGTCTCCGTTGCGAAGGCCGGTTCCTTCATACACCCAATGATCGGCATTCTGCACGGTGTAGCCCAGCGCTTCGCGCTCTTTTATCCACGACCCTCCTCCGTTGCGGTAACTAACTCCGGTAAGTGAATTTTCAGGATTCGTTTTCCAGGTGTTGAAATCACGGATGAACGCCGTCGGGTGAAGCTCACCATCAGCACACTTAGTGAAATCGCAAAACTCGATGTGCCACCAGCACGTGTTGCCGCTGAAAAAGGCCACGTTGCCGCCCTGTTGGATGAACGCTTCGACGTGCGCGCGCATTTGCTCGCTCCAATACTCGTCATGACCGACACTGAGCAGGAGACGGTAAGGCGTAAGGAGGTCACGCTCCTCGTGCAGGTCGAGATCAGTGCAGTAATCCACCCGGTAATGATACTTTTCCAGCCAGGTGATGAACGGAACGTCCCAGTGTGCGAATGTCTGGCGAGGCGATCCGGCATCGTAAAAATCAATGCTGCCGGAAACATTGTTGCTCGCGTCGAAGTGTGGGATTGCGCCGCCCGTTCCGCCGCCGGGCCGGTGAGTGCTCACCTTATTAACTCTCTTTTTCGTGATCGCGTCTTTGCACCACTCGCCCACATAAAGGTTGCCGCCGCCCGAGTAGTTGTACGCGTGATATGTTGTCAGAGACAGCTTGTAAAGAATCTGCGCGTTTTTTCCGGGTGAGCAGCTTTTCACTACAAACAGCGCCTTGGCATTGCGACCGTCTGCACTTAGCTCTTCGCTGTTGTTAATTGGCTCGCCTTGTTGATCTGTTTCTATGAGGTTGGCGATGTAGGCGCCGCTCGGCCAATCGTTAGGGATTCGAAAATCATAGCTGGGCCAGCCCCAATCGTCGTAATGGTGGAGCGGCGCGAAGTCATGACCCGTTTGCGCGTCGAGACTTCCCATCTTAGCCAGCACAACGCCTTGCCTGTAGAAGTCAACACGGAAACTTTTGTGTGGGTTATCGGTCGAAATATGAAGCCGGAGCTTCTCTCCAGGACGTAAGGCAGGTCTGTCAGGATAGCCTTGAATCATTGCAGCACCTCGTTCAGCCACAGATTACACAGATTCTATTAATTAAGCTGTGTAATCTGTTGATAAAGGTTTTGCCTTGCAGTTCGAATATTGCTCCAATATAATCTCCGCTCCCAAAGTTAACTTACCCGACGAACAAGCTCTAAATCTTCGCGTTTAGAGTAGCCTCCCTTTTGTAGTCGCCCGACTGAAAAGCCCGACAGTAAGCCCAGTCAAAATTCACCTCCCTAATTGCGCTAGCAGTTCATCCCAAAACATGCGCGCGGTTACTTGATGGAATGTAACGTCTGAGTTGCAGTTTGACAGGCGGCGATGCAGTACCACGCTACTCCGGAATTAGTGTCTTTTGCTGAAGCGACCAGGGGGGCCG
>DATEPF010000387.1:0-2900 GCA_035273325.1 Pyrinomonadaceae bacterium
ATCATCACACTGATTGGATATTCAGAACTCCCCGCAGGTTTCATGAGGCTGTTTCCCTAAGTTCCGTCACTCCGAATCAGGCAAAATTTCACAGCCGTCAGGTCAGGAAAATTGTTTGGGATGTACGCCGAGCTTTTTCATGCGCGACAGCAGTGTAGTGCGGTTGCGGAGCCGATACTGGTTGGTCTTGGTGTGCATCTCAAGAATCAAAACAATGATGCTGTTGAGAGACTAACACTGCTTCTTCAATGGCTAAACGACAGGGACAGTTGGGGGTATCGGACAATCTTTGTTGCACGAGCTTGTAAGGCGTTCCCCTCCATAGAAGAATCCGGAAAAGTCAACTATTATGGAGCCAGACACCGTTCGCGTCCTCTACGTAGTCCCTCGTGATGCTACGCCGTGCGAAGGGGCCAAGCACCGGGCGACGGACGTCATAAGTCTGTCCCTTCAAAGCAGGAAACGAGCGCAATCGGAATCGAATAACTATTAGAAAGGACTGCGATGGAGTCACTTCTGCGGGATCTAAAACTCTCAGCTCGCTCTCTACGAAAGCAGCGTGGCTTCACTGCCGTTGCGGTACTGACACTGATGCTGGGCATCGGCGCGAATACGACGATCTTCAGTACCGTCGATGCGCTTCTCCTTCACCCATACTCGTTCCCAAACCAGGATCGGCTGGTCGTCGTGTGGGAGCAGAACCGAGCAGCTGGCATGTCGCGCGGAGAGGTGTCGCCCGGAAATTTCATCGACTGGCGCGATCACAACCAGGTTTGCGAACAACTAGTGGCTATTCAGCAAAGCTTTTTTGATCTTTCGGGCGGTTCCAATCCAGAACGGTTTCCAGGCTACGGTGTTTCCGCAAGTTTTTTCGAGGCATTGGGTGTTAAGGCTGCTCTCGGAAGGACGCTACAACCAGAAGATAGCGAACCGGGACACGAGCAGGTGGTAGTACTCAAGCACAGCTTTTGGCAGCAACACTTCGCGGGCGATCCGGGCATTGTAGGAAAGGCCGTCAGCCTAAACAGAAAGCAGTTCACTGTTGTTGGCGTCATGCCCGCAGACTTCGATTATCCTTACAACGGCGGCGAAATTTGGACGCCACTTTTCTTTGATCGAGAAACACAACAGAACCGCGGCGACCACTACTTGAGAGTCATAGGGTTGTTGAAACCCGGTATCACCGTTGCTCAGGCGCAGTCCGGCCTAGATTCCATTGCCCAACGAGCGCAACAGCAATCTCCAGAAACGAACACTGGCCGCACCACTAATGTAATGACGCTTACGTATGATGCGGCGCGAGGAGCACGGACCGGTGTGCCCATCGTGATGGGCGCAGTTGTTTTTGTGTTGCTAATCGCCTGCGCCAATGTCGCTAACCTGTTGTTAGTGCGGGCCGCGTCACGCCAACGTGAGACAGCCGTGCGATTGGCCCTGGGCTCGGGCAGGGCACGCTTGGTTCGCCACGCACTCACTGAAAGTACACTGCTGGGTTTGCTGGGAGGCGTGCTCGGACTGCTGGTTTCAATTTGGGCCATTCGCGCACTTGCGGGTGGCATCCCTCAAAGCTTCTCAAAGTTCATACCCGGGTGGAATCATCTCGGCATTAACTTCACTGTTCTGGCTTTTACTCTCGGTTTATCAATGCTTGCTGGCATGATCGCGGGCCTCGCGCCCGTGTGGCATACGACAAGGACAAATCTAAACGAGGCACTCAAGGCCGGCGGTAGAGGTGACTCAGGTAGCAGCCGCCATAATCGCTTACGGAGTGTGTTAATTGTTGCCGAAGTAGCTTTATCGCTCGTGCTGCTTATCGGCGCGGCGTTGATGGTTCGCAGCTTCGTGGAAATGATGCGCGCCGATCTGGGAATCAAACCCGACAATGTGCTGGCCTTTCAAATTTCACTTCCGCGAGAGGACTATCAAGACAGGAATAAGAAGCTTGCGTTTTATGATCAGTTGCTGGCTCGCGTAGGCGCCTTACCCGGAGTAGTCAAGGCAGGGATAGTCAATATCGTTCCGTTCAGTTCGAATTACCTGAGTAATACTTTTCAAATCGTCGGCAGGACGCCTTTTCCAAAGGGCCAGGAGCCTGAGACTGAAGTGCGTTTGGTGTCACCTGACTACTTTGATGCGATTGGCACTGCATTGCGTCGGGGCCGGCCTTTTAACATCCAGGACGATGCTAACAACACGCGAGTGGTTTTGATCAATGAAGCATTTGCCAAAAAGTTCCTGGCGGGTCAGGACCCATTAGGGCAGCGAATCAACTTCGGCCACAGCGAAAAAGAGGCGCAAGAGATTGTCGGTGTCGTAGCCGACGTTAAGAATGACGATCTCGAGGAGAGAGTTGAGCCGATTGCTTATTCACCCTACGCCCAAAACCCTTTGCCGAACATGAGCCTTATCATTCGTGGAACGCAAGATCCAGCGCGTCTGGTGTCGCTGGTGCGTAGCGAAGTTCAGTCGCTCGATCCAAACCTGCCCCTCTCAAATATTAAGCCGCTGCGACAGATGATTGACGAACGAATGTCGCCAAAACGGTTGATGACTTATATGCTGGGAGCCTTCGCACTAATTGCTTTATTGCTCGCTTCAGTTGGAATCTACGGCGTAATGTCATACGCCGTTACACAGCGTAGGCAGGAAATTGGCGTGCGTATGGCGTTGGGAGCTCGAACGATCGACGTGCTGACGCTGGTTATCAGTAGAGGAATGACTCTGGCGCTCGTGGGCGTCGTGATCGGGCTCGCGGGTGGATATGCCTTGACGCGTGTGCTCGCGAATCTGCTGTTCAATGTAGCTCCGACCGATCTGGTTACGTTTACTGTGGTGTCGATCTCGCTGATCATTGTGGCGCTGATCGCCTGCTACATTCCGGCGCGGCGCGCGACAAAGAT
>DATEPF010000388.1:0-10340 GCA_035273325.1 Pyrinomonadaceae bacterium
TAAAGCACGGGGAGCTTACTCAAAAGATCATTGGTGTTTTCTTCGAAGTTTACAATGAGTTGGGGCATGGCTTTTTAGAATCGGTGTATCAAAGGTCATTTGCAGTTGCTCTGTCCGCTCATGGGTTAGATGTACTTACAAAGATCGAGGTGCCGGTTTGGTTTCGCGGACAACAAGTTGGTGACTTCGAAGCAGATATGCTAGTCGAGCGCTCTGTTTTGCTTGAACTGAAGGCTGGCCGGGCGCTCGATTCCGCGCACGAAGCGCAGTTGTTAAATTATCTTCGCGCGACAGAGATCGAGGTTGGTCTTCTGTTCGGCTTCGGGGTAAGACCCGAATTCAAACGGCTGGCTTACGACAACAAGCGAAAGCAGCATAGGGCGAAACCCGGGATGCTTGAAGAACTCTTATCCGGTTAAGGATATGCTGCTTAACTATTTTATATCCTGATCCGCGTTTATCCGCGTTCATCCGCGGCTAATTGTTTCGTATGAAGTTCACGCGATATTCAAAATTCAAAGGCTTGGACGTCTCCGGAATAAATCTCGGTGACCTGATGGAAGGTCTGTCCGATTCATTGCTCGATTCCGGATACGACGACGACTATTATTGGACCCGGCAACGCCGGCCTCAGGACACTTCGCTTGACGCACTCCGCCGCGCATTGTTGCAGGCGCTAATGGACCAGGGCCTGCTGGATCAACGTCAGATTCAGGAAATGCTCGACGAAAACGAAGGCAAATTCAAGGGGTCGCTGGTGGAGGAGATGTTGAACCAGTTGATCGAGAGGCTCGTCGAGGAAGGTTACCTGACGTTAAGAGAGATGCCGCAGGAACCCGGCCGGCAACCTGGGGGCGGCCCCGGAACGCCGGAAGTGTCTGATCCACTGCCGCGCAATGTGAAGTTTGAAGTTACGGAAAAGGGTTTGGACTTTCTCGGTTACAAAACTCTCCGCAATCTTCTCGGCAGCTTCGGCAAGAGCTCCGTCGGACGCCACGACACATCACACCTCTCGACTGGCGTGGAAGCAGCGGCTGCCAGCAAACGTTACGAATTTGGTGACACTATCAACCTCGACGTTAACACTACTTTGCTGTCCGCAATCCAGCGTGAAGGTTTACAGGTACCGCTCAATCTCGAATACAGCGACCTTCATGTTCACCAGTGTGACTATCAATCTTCGTGCGCCACGGTGGTTATGCTTGACTGTTCACACTCGATGATTCTTTACGGCGAGGACCGCTTCACACCGGCAAAGAAAGTCGCGCTGGCGTTGTCACACTTGATACGCACACAGTATCCCGGCGACTCGCTCAAGATCGTTCTGTTTCACGACTCGGCGGAAGAGTTGCCGCTCGGCAAATTAGCCACGACGCAGGTTGGTCCATATCACACCAACACCGCGGAAGGCCTGCGGCTGGCGCGCCGAATTTTGCAGGCTCAACGCAAAGAAATGAAACAGATCGTGATGGTCACCGATGGCAAGCCGACAGCTTGTTTTGTGGAGCCGTCGGAGATTCGCTCATTTGCGGGAGTGAGTCGTCGCGGACCGGCGAATACTCAAACCACCCGCCGTCTCTACAAGAATTCGATGGGGGGCGATCCTTTTGTCATGGAAGCCACCTTCCGAGAAGTTCAGGCCTGTCGCAAAGGCGGTATAATGATCAATACGTTTATGTTGGCGAGTGATTACTACCTCGTAGAGTTTGTGAAGCAGATGACTGCCATGACAAATGGTAAAGCTTATTTCGCCAATCCCGGGAACCTTTCCCAATTTGTCTTAATCGACTTTCTGCGAAGACGCACCAGTCGCGTGCGCTAAATTGAGTTTCGGAAGATTCGCCAATAACCGAGAGTTCCTGACTTCCCGCGACGCTTTGCACAACGAGAGTCGAAAAAATTAGATCGGGCCTTTTATCGAGTACGCTGAAAGCGTTGGCTAATGTCAGCCCAGGGTTGCTTTGAAACCCTGGGGAGAAAATGTCCTCGAAAAAGGTATCGCAACCCTGAAGGGGTTGACGCGGTTCGCGGTGAACAAACGCGACTGCAACTCCTGCAGAGTTGCGTTCTCAGGTAATGCGATGCCTTCCCCAGGGTTGCCCAAGCGCAACCCTGGGCTCGAATTGGCGAACGCTTTCAGCGTTATATATTAATTTTCTTCCTGATGCCCCAACCCCCTAAGAAACCTGAGTACCAACGAGTACGACATTTGGTCCCCTACCTGGTGCTGGCGGTGGGACTGATCTTCACTTCGATCGTCTCATATCGGCTGGCGACGGGGACCGAGGCCGAAGATCGCGCGCGGTTTCAGGGTTTAGTCCAACAGGTCCACGTTGGAATCGAAAGCCGGCTCGAGACTTACCGAGCGCTGGTGTTAGCAGGCGCCGGCCTTTTTGCCGGAAGTGAATCAGTTGATAACAATGAATTCAAAAGCTTTGTCGACACGCTAAAAGTTGCCGAGAACTATCCCGGCATCCGCGGCATCGGGTTTACGATTCGCGTTAAACCGGAGGAGCGGCTGGCTTTGATCGATACCATGCGGCGACAGGGCAACTCGACCTTCCGCGTTTGGCCCGAAACGCCCCGCAGTGAATATCATTCGGTCCTCTACGCCGAGCCTCCTAACGACCGCAATAAAGCCCTGATCGGTTTTGACATGTCGACTGAGCCCATCCGCCGCGCTGCGATGGAACGCGCGCGCGACACAGGCCAGCCTGCAGCTTCACATCGAGTCGCACCGGTAACTCAAATCAACACCAATCAGCCACAGGGTGGCTTTCTGATTTATGCCCCCGTGTACCGTCGCAACCAGCCAACGTCGACCATTGACGGACGCCGGGCAGCGCTTCTCGGATTTGTTTACAGCGGTTTTCGCGCGGATGAATTTTTGCAGGGCGTTGTACCGCAGTATGCAAAGAGTGACATCTCTTTCCAGATCTACAGCAACGAGATAAAGCCCGAGAATTTGTTGCATCGATCACCGGACGATCCATCACCGGAGGGTCACGAGCCGCGTTTTGTAGCCAGCACAACTATGGACGTAGGCGGTCAGCTTTGGACGATCAACTACGTCAGTCTTCCGGGCTTTGATCGTTCTTATATCAAGAGCTGGGTGCCCTACACGTTCGCTGTCGGCGCACTGATCAGCCTGCTGTTCTCCATTATTGCTGGTTCACAAATGCGAGCGCGCGACAACGCCGAACAGTCAGAAGCAGAAATGCGGGAGTCAGAGGCACGCCTGCGGCAAACCTTGGGTGAGCGCGAGCGCGCCGAAGAAGAAATCAAGGAAGGCGAAGCGCGCTATCGTCAGTTAGTGGAGAACGCCAACGACATCGTTTTCGAACTGGACCTCACGGGCAAGGTCACCTCGATGAACAAGGCCGCTGAAAGCATTACCGGTTACTCGCAGGAAGAGCTATTGCAGATGAACATGCGGGATTTTCTGACTCCTGCGTCGGATGAGCTGGCCCGGCTAATGACCCAACGAAAACTCGCCGGCGAAGAACGCACTAACTATGAAATTGATGTGGTGCAGAAGAGTGGCCAGTTGATCACTCTGGAAGTCAGCAGCCGGTTGGCACGAAGTGAAGGCAAGCCGATCGGCATTCAGGGCGTGGCGCGTGACATCACCACGCGTCGTCACGCCGAAGAAGCGTTGCGACAGGCGGACCAGCGAGCGTTGGCCGAATATGAAAGGCTGTTGGAGCGAGTCGCAGGTTTGGCCCAGACATTGGGAACTTCCCGCGACCTGTTAGCGATTTTCCGCGGTCTTCGGGAATTCACCCTGTTGTCCGTTCCCTGCCACGGGTTCTTTGTTTCACTTTACGATCAGGTTCGCGACGTCCGCACGGCGGTTTATGGGTGGGCGGATGGAAACGAAATCGATGTCTCCGAGCTGCCGCCGATGCCGGTGACCTCAAGTGGTCCAAATAGTCGGGCGATCAGAACCAACAAGGTAATTATCACTAACGACTACATGAAACAGACGATTGGCCATCCGGCAGTGCTGGTGGGACCGGACAACGGCCTGCGTCCGCAATCGTCATTGTCCGCTCCGATGGCAGTCATGGGACGAATCCTGGGCACAATCGAAGTGCAGACTTACGAAGATTCGGCTTACCGCGATGAACATGCAACGGCAATGCGTATGGCCGCCAACCTGACGGCAGTGGCGATTGATAACGTCGCCTTGCTCGAACGGGAGAGTACGGCCCGCGCGAACGCCGAAGAGTCTAACAGGTTAAAAGATGAATTCCTGGCCACGGTTTCTCACGAATTGCGCACGCCGTTAACGGCCATTCTTGGTTGGTCACGCATGTTGGAGAGTGGATCGCTTGAAAGCGAAACTGCGCAACGCGCGATCGAAACCATCAAGCGCAACGCCAAGTCACAGGCACAGATCATCGACGACATTCTCGATGTATCAAGAATCATTACCGGAAACCTTTATCTCGAATTACACCCCATTGAACTGGAATCGGTGCTGGAAGCGGCAGTCAACGTGGTCCGGCCAACTGCGGAAGCCAAGGGAATTCAGATCGACCTAAACCTGGACCAGGAACCAATTGCAGTTTCGGGCGACATTAACCGATTACAACAGGTCTTCTGGAATTTACTTTCCAATGCAGTCAAATTTACCCCATCGGGCGGGACTGTTTCGGTGACGCTGCGCCGTGTCGCGTTGCAGGCCGAAATAGTCGTTTCAGATACAGGTCCCGGTATTTCATCGGAATTCCTGCCGTTCGTCTTTGACCGCTTCCGCCAGGCGGACAGCACCTCGACCAGGCACCACGGGGGGTTGGGTTTGGGTCTTGCAATCGCCCGGCATCTGATTGAGATTCACGGCGGGATGATTGAAGCCACCAGCGCCGGTCTGGGTGAGGGTTCAACATTTACGGTACGCCTGCCGGTTGCGGGAGCGAGAGCGATGGACGTTCCTCGCGAGGCCGATCGTGAAATCGAGCTTCAAATGGAGCCCACCAAATCACATGATGTATTGGCAGGCCTGCATGTGTTGATGGTAGACGACGACGAGGACACGCTCGAGCTGTTGAGTGCGGCGCTACGGCAACGCAGTGCCGACGTGACCGCCGTTTCATCAGCCAGCGCAGCGCTGGAAGCAATCCAAATTTCGCGCCCGGATGTTTTGATTTCAGATATCGCCATGCCCGGTGAAGACGGATATCAATTGATCAAGAAAGTTATTGCATTGAAACTGGAACCCGAGCTTCCGGCCATCGCCATCACCGCTTACGCTAAAGAAGAAGATAGGCAGAGTGCCCTGGCCGCGGGATTTCACAGGTATCTGTCAAAGCCTGTGGAACTGCGCGAGTTCATCTCCGCGGTCGCTGAGGTCAAGACTAAGGGAGACGCTGAAGAGCGACAGGACGGAAATTAATTGCTGCTTCGGTTCGTGTGTTTCGTGTAGTTTTAGTGGACCGCTTTTTAGTGATGAAAAAGGCGTATCCACGAATCACACGAAATGACACGAAACAAATGGCCCTGCCCACAGTGGTATGGACGAGTTCAAAAAGTTCACTATCGAAGAACGAGTTCGCTGGGGCGACGTAGATGCGGCACGCATTATTTTTTACGGCGCCTACATTCGCTTCTTCGAGTTTGCTGAAACTGAACTTTTCCGGTCGGTCGGTTTGCCATACAGCGTGATGTTTGAAGAGATCGATGTCTGGTTACCACGCGTTCACCTGGAGTGCGATTTTCACCGCGCCGCTCAACTCGATGACTTGTTGGAAGTTTCCGTTTACGTTGGCAAGTTTGGCAACAAGTCCATGCGGCTGGATTTTGAGGTTCGCCGCAAAGGCGTCGACGAGTTGATTGCGGATGCCCACTTTGTGTTGACCTCTGTTAAGCGTGATACGTTTGAAACCGTTCCCATCCCCAATGAGCTTAAAGAACGTTTAGCTCCGTACACGAAACCCGCTGAGCATGAGTGAAACTGACACGCAGCCGTTGCCCAACGTGCTCGACGAAAAAACAGTCGACCGTAATCCGATCGATCTTTTTCGCCGCTGGTTTGATGCTGCCGTTGAGTCAGGTTCGCGTCTTCCCGAATCGATGACGCTGGCCACGGCCACACGAGATGGCCAGCCCTCCGCGCGCGTCGTGCTTCTTAAAGGCTTCAACAACGATGGTTTTGTGTTCTACACCAACTACAACAGCAGCAAGGGGCGCCAGCTCGAGGAAAACCCTTACGCTGCACTGGTGATGTATTGGACAGTACTTGATAGACAGGTGCGCGTAGAGGGATCGGTAAAGCGTGTGTCTACAGATCAGTCAGACGAGTATTTCAGAAGCCGTCCTCGAGAGAGTCAAATTGGCGCTCTCGCTTCTCCGCAGAGTGAAGTAATCGAGAGCCGCCAGGTTCTGGAACAAAGATTTAAAGACTTCGATAAATTTTATAGAGACCGTCACGTCGAACGGCCCGCGCATTGGGGTGGCTACATCCTGAAACCGCAGCGCATCGAATTCTGGCAAAACCGCTCCGGCCGCCTGCATGATCGCGTCCTCTACGAACTGGAGTCCGCCGGCTCATGGTCCATCAAACGTCTGGCTCCTTAATCCGGTTTCGTGTAATTCGTGGATCGTTTTATCGCTGTCAAAAAGCTGTCCACCAATTACACGAAACAACACGAACCGTCACTAGATCGGCCTAAGAGCACTTCTGGCGAGTTTCTTCTTCAGATCTGTGTAGCCTTGTTCCCCAGCCACCAAATCGCCCAATACGCGTTTCACGCCACGATGGCCACGCGCGAATTCGATCATTCTTTCCGTGAACGGGGCTCCCCAAAAGTTTCCATAGAACCTTCTGCGCATTTGTGAAGCGCGGCTCAGTTCTGCCCCGAAATCAGCACGCCAGCGCTGCTCATACTCCGCAACTTTTCCTTCCAGGTAGGCGCCGGCGAAAAGTTCTGCTGAACGAAGTGCGTAATAAATACCTTCTCCCGTCACCGGATCAGCAAAGCCTGCTGCGTCACCGAGCAGTGCCCAATCGTCGCCCGCGGCGCACCGCTGCTTCAGGGTCTGATCAGACAAACCTGGGATGCGTGCGGCGTATCGCTCTACCGTATTACTCAGGTTCACTCGCACACGCAGCGCTGGTTCATCATTTCGGTCCGACCAGATTTTCGCTTTAGGATCGTCTCTCTGCAGGTAATAACCCACCATGAACTGCCACAACAATTCGTCGAGCGCTTTGTGATCAAATGCGTCCTGCGTCGTCGCGATGCCAAACGAAATGTGATCCGGGCGTGGGAACGCCCACGCGTACCCAACCCAACGCGGCAGGAAAGCAACTACCGTCGGAGCGCTACCTTGCTGTGGCAGTGGCGCGCGGTAGCCGAAGGCGACCTCCATATCGGACGGAGCCAGTGGACCAGCTAACTTTTTTCCGATGCCGCTGTTGGCGCCGTCAGCGCCCACCAGAAACTTGCCGGTCCATTCATTACCGCCTGGTCCATGCAGTTTCCATCCCGTTGCTGTTCTTGAGATATTTCGTGCCGAGATCTTCTCGAAGATCACCTCGGCGCCAGCTCGTGCTGCCAGGTCGCGTAAGTAATTGTCGAAAGCGATACGCGAGTAAATAGCGAATGGCTCATCCAGTTCCAGATGCAAACGTTTTCCGGAAGGTGAGAAGAGTTCCAGTTCATCGACCGTGCGGCCGACCGCGCCCAGCAGATGCGGCCACGCCTTCAAGGCCTTTGCGGTGACACCTCCGCCACAGGCCTTCGGTTCGCCTTCGGGCCTGCCGTCAAACAGCGCGACGCGAGTGCCGGCCTTGGCCAGACGCTCCGCGGCAAACGAACCCGCCGGCCCAGCGCCAACAATCAGTACTTCGTATTCGCTGTGCATTTTTGACTCAACTATTTCGTGTTAGTTCGTGCGATTCGTGGATCGTGTTTTCCCATTCTTCAAAAACGATCCACGAAATAACACGAAGCACGAAAGGCAATCATAGTTGCGTTTAGATATGGCTAGCAATCAGAGGGGTGGTAAAATGCGCTGTTCCTGACGACCCATAGACTTCCGCTTGCTGATGTCGACAATCCATGCGCGGCGCCAATCCAATTGTTTTCTCGGGTATCGCACCACACCCTCCAATAATGGTTCCGGAGGTTGGTCGTGAAGCCATATCCGAAGTGCTCGGATCGATCGAAGCGATGGCCGAGTTTACACGTCGGATTATCAACGCCGGGGCGCGGACAGTAGTTCTAATCTCACCGCACGCACCGCTCGAACGAAACAGCTTCGTCGCTTACCAGTCTTCGACGCTTTATGGCTCGTTCGCCAACTTCCGTGCCCCCGAAGCGCATGTCGAGTTTGAGTTAGACCGCGAACTGCTAACCGCGATTACCACGGCCGCCGGTGAAGAAGGGTATTCGGTAACGGAATTAGATGAGCGTTACGAACTCGATCACGGCTCAGCAGTGCCTCTCTATTTTTTACAAAGGAACGGTTGGAAGGGGCGCGCAGTAGTGCTTGGCTATAGTTTCTTATCAAATGAGAACCACGAGAAGTTTGGCGGGTGTATCAAGCGAGCTGTTGCTGAAGTCAACGTTCCCACTGCCTTCGTCGCGAGTGGTGATCTAAGTCATCGATTGAAACCGGAAGCGCCCGCCGGCTTCAATCCTATTGCCAAAAATTTCGATGAACAGGTCGTGGCCGCTATTCGCGATCACGCCCCGCAATCCATTGCAGAAATTGATCCCGATCTGCGTCGGCTGGCCGGTGAGTGTGGGTATCGTTCAATGCTGGTGGCACTCGGGGCGTCAGGCGGGGCGCCGGAAGCTTGCGAAGTGCTGCACTACGAAGCTCCCTTTGGCGTCGGTTATCTCGTAGCGCAGCTCACAAATGCGCAGCACCCGACGGCAGGCGCCCTGACAGAACAAAAGACGGAAGATGTTCTACCGGCGCTCGCCCGCGAAGCCGTAGAGACGTTCGTCCGCAGCGGCAAACAGATTTCTCCCCCGGCCGGCAACGAACTACTGACGGCACGTGCTGCTTGCTTCGTGTCACTCAAAACTCGTGCAGGAGATCTGCGCGGATGCATCGGCACTATCGAACCCGCTAAGCAAAGCCTGGCCGAAGAGTTAATCGCCAACGCAATCAACGCCGCGACACGTGACCCGAGATTCGCTCCGGTTGGCGAAGATGAACTTCAAGCTCTGGTTTATTCCGTTGATGTGCTTGAGGCGCCGGAAGCCGCAACGTTTGCAGAGCTGGATCCGGCCATATATGGAGTGATTGTTGAGGATGAACCCGGAATAGCGCGTGGTTTATTGTTGCCGTCAATTGAAGGCGTCGACACCGCTCAGAAGCAGGTGGACATTGCGGCCCGTAAAGCAGGAATCCCACCCGGAACCCCGTTGAAGTTTCAGCGATTTAAAGTTACCAGATACCGAGAGCAGTAGGATTTATTAGTGTTGTTTCGTGTAGTTCGTGGATCGCATTTCCCACCACTAAAAACAATCCACGAATTACACGAACGAACACGAATTGAGATGTCTACACATCCAAATTGCGAACATCCAGGGCGTTGTTCTCGATGAACTTACGCCGCGGTTCCACCTGATCACCCATCAGCACTGTAAACATCTGGTCAGTCTCAACCGCGTCATCAATCCGCACCTGCAGCAAGGTACGCTTTTCCGGATTCATCGTGGTTTCCCAAAGCTGTTCCGGATTCATTTCGCCGAGACCTTTGTAGCGCTGAATGGAAAGGTCCTTTTTCGCCGACGCCAACACTTTCTCCAACAGGAGTTCACGCGTAGCAATCTCTTCGCTGCCGCCATTCTCACCGGCGACAAACGGCGCCGCCAACCGGGTCTCGAGCGCCATGTAAAGCTCTACCGCCTTTTGGAATTCAACAAAGCTGGCGAGGTTCCAATCGATCACAATCTTCACGCCCGCCCCAGTCGTCGTCTCAATTTCACAAAGACCATGCTCTTCGTCGCTGGAGAGTTCTGTTGCATAACCAGCTTTGGCGACTACTCCCTCGACGCGCGCCATATCGTCGCTGTCCTGAAACACTTTCCGCAGTGTTGCTCCTTCTTTGCGAAGGACGCCCTTCTTCCCGCCAAACCCTTCCAGCAGCGCGTTCAGCAAGTTTCGATCACCGGCCAGACGTCGCGTAGCGCGCTCGGAGTAATTTTGAAAGTCGACCATCTTCTCCAGCCACTTGGCCAGATCCTTACCTTCAATTACTTCCTTGCCGGACGCGGATGTGATCTTTAGGTCGGCAGTCGCCTGCCGCATCAGGTAACGAATCATCGCGCCTTCGTCTTTGATGTACTCTTCCTTCTTGCCGCGCTTTACTTTGAACA
>DATEPF010000389.1:0-9692 GCA_035273325.1 Pyrinomonadaceae bacterium
AATTAATATTGCCTTTGTTATTGCAGCTGTCGCCGTTGTTGGTGTCGTTTACAAATCAATTCAGCGACCCGATCGCATTGTGGTCGATATGTCGTCAGGCCGCACCGTCATGATTAATGACAGGGAGTTGGGCGCAACGGAGGCCGTGCGTCTTGAAAAAGACAAGCTGCAAATCGCCGACATGGACTATGTCGTCAAGGCCTACCTCGAATATCTCTACCGGGTAGACCAGACTTCGCGGTCAAAGGACATTGAAGCCGCGCTTAGGTTGATGGTCCCTGGCCAGGCCAAGAAGTTCGCGCAATATCTCACTGATCAAAAAATCCTTCAGACACAACGTGAACAACAATGGAACGCGACATGGAAACCTGAGTATTTAGAGCACGCTCCGGGCAAGCCTCTGACAGTAAAAGTGTACGGGACTCAGGAAGTTGACATGGTGGTTAAGAACCAAAGCAAACACCTCACAAAGCATCTGTTGCTTACCGTTGAGTTGCTTCCCGATGCGCCGGAAGGCGGGACGTTCCGCCTCGATAGAAATCTGCGCTCGGGATTTCGAATCAATGCCCTTGATTACAAAGAACTCAGCTCCACTGAAACGGAAACACCTGCAACTTCAACTGAAGGTTGAGAGGTAAAGACGATGAAGCTAATCAAATCTCTAATGCTACTCGTGGCAGTGCAGATCTTGGTGTGTGCTCAACAAACACCGCCAAAGTCGACAGCGCCAACCTCGCGATGCCACGGCTGCCCACGAAGAGTTGCAAAAAAGGTGGTTCGACCGCCGCAGGCTCCAGCGTCGCCGCCGCTTGTCGAATTTTTTGTCGGAGAAGCGCGGGTCAATGTCACGAAAGATGAGACGGTTGTCAGACTGGCGATGGCCCAGCACGGCAGCGTCCTAATCGAACTGCCAGCTAACGACGGCCCACGCTACATTATTCCGGGCGATCCTGAGATGGCTACTGTTGATGAGAACGCCCTCGAACGAAACAAACGTGCGATTGTGGTGCGACCAGGTACTCAGTTTGTGCCGCCGTTGAGAAATCTTAAAGCACGGACTCCATCCGCCACGGTCACGGCACAGATGCGGAGCGGGCTTGTCGTCACATTCTTGTTCTATCCCGTAGAAGACCTCGCGCAGAACGTTCATCGCTGCGTACTAAGTTACAACCGCGATGAAGTAGTAGCGCGACGACGCGCGGCAGGACTGCCAGTTAACCTCGACAATAACAGCCAGGAAAGGAGGGATGAGACTGGGCAGTCCACCGCGCCTCCATCGACTTCGGTAGAAAACGCCAAAGAAGAAGAAAAGCAAACATCAGCTAGAACTCCGATCGATTCAAGCACATCGGGACCAGAATCAAACTTGCCTCCCGAGACTGCTGGGTCCTCGTCAAAGGGCTTACCTAAGCAGTCGACAGACACTCCCTCATATGCGGCTTCTGCGCGAACCGCCTTGCAAGAGGCAATGAAACAACCGAAACGGTTTAAGAACTGGACGAAGCCCGCGCATGGACTCTCGCTTTCATTGCGACCGACCGTCAACGCGGAGCGCTTCAACGTTGTCTTGCTCGCTGTCAAGAATAAGTCATCTGACACCGTAAAACTGACACCGGATATCCCCGACCTCTCTATAGAAATGCTTGATGACCGTAGCAAGCCTCTCAATATTGAATCAATCAAGAAGCTTCACACCGAAGCGAGCGATGCGTCTGGCCTCATCCCGAAAGGCGGGATCGTCTATTACGCCATCGCTTATCCCTCTCCGGTCCTGAGTGTTCATCAACAGGTCAGATTGTCAGTGGCGCAATCCAACGCAGCTGATGAGCCAGCGTCAATAGTTGTCGTAAGGAGTGAAAAATAGAGGAGTACATTCATGAACCCTAATGGAAACAATCGCCGAGTAGCAGCCACAGACTTCATCGAAGATGTTCACGAGGACGGCCTAAGCGAGGCGGCTTTCTATGATCGCTCGAACCCTGTCCTTGCGCCGGCGAAGCCGATCACTACGAGCAAGAGAAAGACTTGGAAACGGAAACTCATGGGATGGGGTTTCGTTGCCCTGCTACTCGTGATTGGCGGCTTCGTTCTTTACGCGTTGTTAAAGATCAATCACGTCGATGTCAAAGTGTTAGCCGACAATCGTCGCGATAGTTCGAGCGCGAAACCGGCATCAGATGCCAACAAGACGGAAAATGGACTCAGCGCCGAAGCAATCAACATCGCTCGCGAAGCAATGGGAACTGATTCGGCGACAAGTAGGCCATCAGCCTCACCAAGCGCGTCTCCCGGTCCTTCTCCCGATATAAGCCATCGCTGGAATTACAGCGCTACAACGAATCCGGGCGACGGGCCAGCGACCGACTTCGGAACGACGAATACAGGTTCAAACGAGCAGTCCGTTGCCGCATCGAAACCAGAGTTAAAGACCGTCGAGCAATCGTTAGAACTAACGGCGCGGTCTCGGTCAAATCCAACCCAGAGTATTTTTATTGATGACGCTCCGCTAAAACCGATAGCAGCTTCCCAAAGGGCTCAAAACCATCGGCTCGCCTCAAGTGATAAGACTGCCTCCGCTGACAAGTCAAAAAAGGCAACGGTGTTGCCGCCCTTCGGCACGATGCTGCCTGTTCGCACGCAAGCGGTGATTCTCACGGTACGCAACAATTCATATGCAAGGCTGGAACTAACCCGCGACATATCGGGTGAGGGCTGGTCTCTTCCTAAAGGAACCATCGTAATCGGTCACACCAACGGCAGCGAACTTCAGCGAGCGTTCGTTAAAGTGATCGGCTACCTCGATCCTCGAGAAAATCGATTTGTAAAGATGACGGGAGAAGTTCTTGGCGCCGACGGTGGTGCCGGGCTACAGGGAAAACGGATCGCAGTCGATCGCAATCGATTCAAACAGACGCTGAGCAAAGTCGCGTCAAGTGGATTACAAGTTGCTGGCATGATGGCTGGCGCACTAACTGGACGCGGAACTGTCGTCCTTAACGGCGCAGGATATCGGCTTCTCAGTCCCGTAACTGACGAGGCGGGCCAACTCATAAATAGCGGGAACGGGAAACGCACGTTCGTAAAAGTGGAAGCTGGTCAGCCTGCGTATGTGATGGTCGCTGATCTCCCGAAAGAAATTCGCGCTGTTGATGCCCCTGGTGAAGACGAACTCGCCAGAGCCGCTACCTCGCTGACTGATCGAGAAGTCATGGAACTAATTCTCTTTGGCACGCCGGACGAGATGCGCGCCGCTCTGCCGCTAATGAATGAGGAGCAGAGAGGAATGGTCGCAAAAACTGTCGGCACACAGGATGGAAAGCCATGATTCCGGTCGATCTGCACCGCGAAATAATCGATCCGCGTCAACTCGTGCGTGAATACGGCCGGGATGCGCTGGCTGAATTAGTGGCCCACGAGTCCGGATACATTTTCCAACAACGTCCTCTCAAGGACCTTTGCCAGTCTTTGAAGTCTGGAATGCCTTTGTTGGCAGAAGGGGAAAGGGGCGGCGGAAAAACAGAAATGGTTGACGCCTTGGCTTATTCCTGCAATCGCCCACTCTTTGAGCTGCAAGGCATGGACGATCTGAAACTGAAGGACATTCTGTTTGAATGGGACGACCAGGGGCAGAATAATTTTGTTGTTCAGGCAGTTGCGTCGGGAGAGCTGAGTCTTCAGGAAGCGAGAGATCGTCAATGGCAAAAGGAATTCCTGAACCTTGGTGAAATACTAAAAGCGTATGATTATCTCGCGACTACTGGGATCGCTCCAATCGTAAAACTGGATGAGTTCGAAAAGCTGCCGCAAGTGTGCCAGGCATTCTTCTACCAACTCTTTACCGATGGACATGCTTCAATTCCTCGGCTCGTAGGAAACAACGGACACATCGGCGTCGGTAAGAGCGACGACAAACCAATCGTCATTCTGACTTCCAACAACCAGCACGTCGTCCATCCACCGCTTCGCTCGCGATGCGTCTACACCAAAGTTAGATTGCCGACCGACCTCGAAGAGATACGAATCCTCCATTCGCGAGTTTCAGATGCCCCGGCACATCTCACCACACAGGTAATCAAGGTTGTTCGATATATTCGCATAATGATGCCGACGGTGAGAGACAAACCGGGCTTGCGTGAATCCATAGCTTTGCTTCGGGCGCTTCTGGCAGACAATCAAGCGGTCCTAACCGCAGACGTAATCGACGATTATCTCGGCTTCATCGCGCGGGGCGCGGATGACCTAGCAAATCTTGAACTCGGCTTGTTGCGTTTGGAGAGAGCGGCACAAACAGCAGATGTGCTGATCGATCAAATGATCGACGAAGTGTTCTGCGAAACAGTTGTACGTTTGCGCGAGGCAGCATGAGGGAGCGAGGAAACATTTGGCCGGTTATCTCGGTTGCGTTAGGGGCATTTCTCGTGCTGTTTGTCCTTCCTTTAATTATTCAACGGCAACGAAGCGGCGAGATGGCGACCGTGGAGGCCCACGTCTCGATCGGCGAGACCGGAACTGACCGCTTCTCGCAGGCTGGACCGGCTAACTACCGTTGGCCGAATAGCGAGGTTCCACGTACTGCAGAGCGCCTTCGTGACCTGACAGCCGTAGCCATCGCCTCAATGACTTATGTTGTTGAGCGCGCCATGGGCAACAGACCGCCGCGAAGCGTGGGTGAGATTTTAGACGGTATCGTCCGGCGGGATCTAATTCCTCGCGAATGGCTGACGTCTCAATCTGGAGTTCTCCAGATGCCGAATGGAACGGTTCATTTACGCTACTCGCCTACCAGTTTGTCCGTCGAGGTTCTATCAGTTCCGAAGGATCGCTCTGCCGGACCAGGGATATTAATTCGACTTCCAGATTCTGAGAACACCACCGTGGGACCGCGATATTTTGAATCAATGCAGCTGGACGGAATTCTCTATCCGAAACCATTTGCGCCACTCTCGGAAGTAATCTCGGCTGGTTGGCAGCAACGTCACTTCAAGCGAACACAATTGCCTGATTCTGAACGAGAGCAGCTTGAACAGTGGTCTAAGAACGCCACCCGCAGATAACCACTCCCAAGGTGATATGCCATGAGCTTTCGAGCTAGAGTTGAAAGGATCGATGCGGATTACTTCATTCCGCGTCCTGCGGACGAGCCGGATCTTGATTCCTTTCATGCCGCGACCCGGTTTCTCCAGGATATCTCGCGGGGAGGCACACTATTGCTGAGCAGCTCTATCGCCGGTTATTTGTTCTTCCGATCAGGCCAGATGCTCGACGTGAGTTTTAAGGGGATGGTGTTTATCCTAATCGGAGCTTTAGCAGTCTCTCTCGTTGGACTCTTTGAATCCACCTCAATCGCTTATCCTTACTACAGTATCAATCAGAGGTTAACCCACGGATCTGCTCGTTGGGCAAGCATCGCAGATCTAAAGGCACGAGGTCTCGCGCACCCCTCAAGTGAGCCATTGCCTAGAGGCGCTGTGCGTCTTGGCCGACTTAGTTCGGCTCTGGCATTTCGAAAATACGATCTCATTTTGAACTTGGATCAACTCCTGGTTCACACGGGAATATTCGGACCTTCAAACTCAGGTAAGTCTGCCACTTTCTACATGAATATTCTGCGTGATTGGTCTCAAACAGGTTCGGTTCTTGTCATGGACATCAAGGGCGAACTCTACGCTCACACAGCTCGATATTACGATCACGTCTATCGCATCGATTTGGAGAACCCGGATCTCTCCGATCTCTGGAATCCTTTGCCGCGCTGTCTGAACAATGGGGAGCTGGCGCACTCGTTGGCCGCAATCGTCGTTGGCTACGAACCTGAAAACATGAAGGTTAATGACAGCACACATTATTGGATATCCGGCGAAACTGCCCTCATGAAAGCGTTGTGTCTTCATTTGCCTAGAATCGCGGTGAATCCAACGCTGCCAATGATTAAGGAATATCTGTCACTTAATGACATCAAGACGTTGGGCGAGGATATGCAGAGTTCGGAGGATCATGAGGTCAGAGTCGAGTGGTGTAACTTCATAAAAGTAGATGCCGAGAAGACTCAGGGAGGCGTCATTACCGGCCTCAATAACAAGTTGGCCCCACTGCGATCACCGAACGCGATGCGCATTCTCAAGAGCGCTACCCCGGAAGAACTAGCTCGCGGCGCTCGAGAGATTAATCTAGCCGGTCTCCGCAGGCCGCGCACCGCGATCTATATCGTCATGAACGAGACTCAAGCGAGTGACTATCACATTCTGCTGGAATTGCTTTTCGGCTTGGCGGCGATTGAAATGCAGGCATCGACACATAAGAATGCCACGCCAGTCTTGATGGCCCTTGACGAAGCCGGAAACGTAGCTCCACCCAAGCTCCAGGACAAACTGAAAATCGGCAGATTTCGGAACACGCCCTATCTCTTGGGATTTCAGGACGTTCCCCAAATCAAACGGAAATTTCAAGAGCACGGAGGCAAGGCTATCTTGGCCGGCATGAGGAACCAAATCTTCCTCCCCGGAATTGATCCTGAAACCGGAGCATACGCCTCGTCGATGCTTGGTCCAGCGACTGTGCTCTCGCGCACCGAGGTTGATGGAATGGGGACGAAGTATGACGCTGAACGGGTCTCTGAAAGCAGAAGGGACTTGAAGCAAGCGCCTGAATTGCGACGCATGGTTAAGTACCGGCAAGGCATCGCGATCATTGACACTGCCGATCCGATCCTCTTTCGCTTTCTACCTCGCGCCGATACTGGTGATGTTGCCGTTCCTCCAGAACGTGCGGTGAGGGGATCACCAACTCTATCGGAAGCAGTAGAAGCAATGAAGAAGATCAAAGAGACTGAGGAACTCAAGTCCGACTCAGTAGCGCAAAGTGCTCAGGCCGACGCGGGCGAAGTTCATCACATCGCGCCGACTGACTCACCGAAACCGACAAGAAAAGGCTCCAAAAAACGAATGAACGGTAAAGGGTTCACCGATTACGCAACGCAGGGTTGAAGCTTCCATGCGCGGAGTAGAAGGCAAAGTTGGCAAGCGTCGGTTCGGTTTCTCTTACGGACTGCTCTTATTTGCTATCGTTTCGTACTTAGCAGCGTGGGGTTATTCGTCTTATGCGAAAGAATGGAGAGCAAGGAACGAAGCTCCACAAATTGATCCAATACTAAAGCTCATCAAGGGTCTCAGACAGTATCACAAAACGAAAGCCACGTTTCCGTCGAGCCTCAATGACGTCGAAGCAACCGTCTGGAAACATCCGAAGCCACCTCCATATGGTCTAGGAGGCCGTTCTGTAGTCATTCGCAACTACTATTACCTCTATACCTTCATAAGTCCGACCCGTTCGACAGTCTGGGCGATCCCAGTTGGGCCAAAGCCGGAAGATGCTAACGCTTATTTCTTGATTCTCACGCCGGATGATCGAGAGAAGTGGAAAGGCCCAGCATTTGACCTAAAGGAGGTAGCGACGATCTCCGGCGCTCCCACCTATAGTCAACTCGCCCTGCTCGGCATGATCAAACAAGACCCGCTTCCTCAAAAGCGAAAATAACTCCGATGGGAGTCTTCTTTCATATTCTCTCCACCGGCGGCGGTTCCGGAGGCAGCCGTATTACCCGGTATATCGCCGAGCGAGATAAGGATTTGGAACGAGAGGGTACAGGCTCGCGACGGCTATTCAGCGATGACCAGGACAATCTCTCCTACCACCGGGCCGACCGCATTCTTGATCCTCTCGAAGGACGACCTGAAAAAAATGATCTCATTCATTTCTCCGTGATGATCGAGCCGGAAGATTTCGACAAGTTAGGTTCGAATGAACATGACAAGCAGGAACGATTTCGGGAGGCAGTCCGTGAAGCTATGAAAGGAGTGGCTGCCGAACTCAACGCTGAAGAACTCACTTGGGTTGCGGGAATACATCGCAACTCCGAGAAGCCGCATGCTCATATTGTGATGAGTAAGGAGGTGGTCGAACGAGGAACTGGTTGGGTAAGAAGGATAGCGCGAATACCAAAAGCTCTTCTTCCACATCGTCAGATGGAAAACGGGAAAGATGCAATCGTCAATGGACGCATCGGAGACAAGTTTCTCGCGGCTGTTGAGAAGCAACAGGCGCTTTACATTGAAGCTAAGGAGAAACTCCCCCAACTAACACCCGCAGAAATCTGGGAGAAGCTTGCGAGCAAGTACCAGAAGGCCAGGGACGAGTCAGACCGTGAAAGACAGATTCAGGCTTTAGAAAGAAGTGACCACGCAGATTCCCGTAGGCAACAAATACGATCAAACAAGACACGCCGGCCAATCGCTTCTATTGAGCAGGCGCAGATTTCAGCCAGTTGGAATCCGAACGAACAGTTGCCCGAGGATCGGTTCACTGATTTCCGCATTGCACTTGGCAAACACATGGAGTTTGAGTTCCGTCTGGCTTTTGCTGAAGCGTGGCACGACCGGGCTGTGCAGCATGGTCAGAGCTACAGGTTTGAAGTGCTCGATCAGTCAACTACTGAGGAACGGAACATATCCGAGCTTGACGTAAAGCGCCGTGCCGCTGCGCGTGCGGCGCGATTGGGTCAGGCAAATCATGCGGTTCGCAACCAATTGATTGAAGCCGATCTCGCTACACACGCCGACACGCTAAATCAACTTGAAGAAGCGCGAGAAAACAAGATTGCTGCGCTAGGGAAGGACGTTGGCTCTCTACGCGGCAACTTGGCAAAAATCGAAGAGACTATCATTAAGCGTTATGACATGCCTGCTGACAGACAACTAAAGCCAGTTGTGTCTCGACATACTCTGTCGGAACTTCAGGAACAGGCGGTCAGGTTGAATCTTCCTCAAAGAGTTTTAGAACTGGAAAACCTTCGCCTGAGTCTGGCTCGCGAACACAATGCGCCAACGCGAACTGATGCCGAGACCGAGATACTTGGCGGTCAACTCAACATCGCACGTGCTGACTTGATGGCTCGCAACGCAAGGTTGAAGAACTTTGAGGCATCTGTTCACTTGACCACTTATGAAGTTGGAGGAGATCGCTGGTCATTAGCTGCGTTAGACAAACAGATCGCGCGCCGGCGGGAAGACACAAAACTGATACCGGAACGCGCCGCACATCTTAATTGGCGTTCGCTTGCGCGGCTGAACTATTCACAGGCCGCAAGGCAACAAGCATCTGCCGACGTTGAACACCTCACGAGCGTCCGGGATGAAATTGTTCGACAAATCGAACAACGCCGCCAACCGCTCATTGAAGATCGTGATCTGGCGCGTGAGGTGCTCGATGTCTTGGAGAACGCTCATGGACTTGAAGAACGTTCACGATCGCAGAACGGCCTGACCATGCCTGAGCCAAAATACGAGCGCTATCAAATCAACACACTCGAAGGTAGTGCCGAAACGCTCCGCGATTCAAATTTATTAAGGGAAGTGCATGAATGGGAAAAGCACGCCGCCAGGAGCGATTCCGAGATCAACTGGGAGGGAAGGGCAGTTGCGCGAGAGATCATGTCCGGCTTGGCCGTCGAACAAGCAAAGGAGCGACTACAACATTTTCTGGAAAGTAAGAAGGTTGCATCGTTACACCTTGGTAATCACCAAATCGCCACGCTGCGTGAAGTCGAAGCGCGCAACCTGACTGACTACCTCGCTCGCACGCTTCTTGAGTCACGCGAACAACGAAATCACCGGTACACAGTCAAGTCGGCCGCGCGC
>DATEPF010000390.1:0-5653 GCA_035273325.1 Pyrinomonadaceae bacterium
AGACCATCCTGGCAAACTCAATACAGGCGGTCTGCATGCCGAGGCAGATTCCGAAGTAAGGAGTGCCACTCTTGCGCGCGTACGTAATCGCTCGAATCATTCCGGCCACACCGCGCTTGCCAAATCCACCTGGGACTAGAATGGCGTCGAAGTCGCGGAGACGAGACTCGTAGTCGTCATCCATCAGGTCCTCGGATTCGATCCACTTCACGCCGACGCGCACATTATTAGCGACCCCTCCGTGGGTGAGTGCCTCGCGAAGAGACTTGTATGAATCTTCGAGTTCGACATACTTGCCAACAATCGCGATTGACGCTTCTCCCCCGGACGGCTCGCGGATCGTCCCCACCAAATCGCGCCATTGGGCCAGGTCTGATTGAGCGGCACGAGAACCAAAACCAAGCTGCGTAACTATTAATTCATCGAGCCCTTGTTCATGAAAAGCGAGTGGGACGTCGTAGATAGTGTCCACATCCTGAGCACTGATGACCGCCGACTCTTTTACATTACAGAACAGCGCAATCTTCGAGCGCAGGTCATATGACAAAGGCTTTTCCGAACGACACAACAGAATGTCAGGAGCGATACCGATCTCCCGCAGGTCGCGTACAGAGTGTTGAGTTGGCTTAGTTTTCAGCTCACCGGCGGCTGCTATGAACGGCACCAGAGTGACGTGAACGTAAAGCGTGTTCTGGGGTCCTTCCTCGTTCCCCATCTGACGAATTGCTTCGAGGAACGGAAGCGACTCAATGTCGCCGACCGTACCGCCGATCTCGACGATCACTACATCGGGATCATCTTTCTCGGCGACGGCGCGCACCGCATCTTTAATTTCGTTTGTAACGTGAGGAATAACCTGGATCGTTTTTCCGAGATAGTCACCGCGGCGTTCCTTTTCAATTACCGAGAGATAAATGCGGCCGGTGGTCCAATTATTCGCCTGCGATAGCTGAGCGTGTGTGAAGCGCTCGTAGTGACCCAGATCCAAATCCGTTTCAGCGCCGTCGTCTGTGACAAACACCTCGCCGTGTTGGAACGGAGACATGGTGCCGGGGTCGACGTTTATGTACGGATCGAGTTTGATCAGCGAAACTTTGAGTCCGCGCGCCTCGAGCAACGAACCAATTGAAGATGCGGCCAAACCTTTGCCTAAACTGGAAACGACGCCGCCCGTTACAAAAATGTATTTAGTCATCGCTACTCCCGGTGTTATTCGTGTTTTTCGTGTATTTCGTGGATCGTATTGTTCGTGGAAGGAAACACGAACCACGAAATACACGAATGACACGAAAGTTTAGATCTCATCCCCGCGCTCCTGCTCCTGCCGACTGCCTCCTGCCTCGTCTCCGTCCCCCTTGGCCTGCTTATCATCAAAGCGTCCCTGCTTGAAATCCTCCTGCGCTATCTCTGCATTTTTCGCCGCCGGATCAAGTATCTTTTGCAATCCGGTTAGTCCGGCGCTCATTAAGCTGGGAGCCTCGGACGCTCGTTTTTCAAACTCCTCAACACTCACTTCATAAGGCTGTGACAGCTTCCACAGTCCAAAGATCCCGCACAGGATTAAGAAACCAATAAACGCTAATCCAATCCAGTCGCTCATGACTAATTCGAGTTTCGAGTTTAGAGTTTAGAGTTAGGAGCTTGGGCTCCGAACTCGAAACTCGGAACTTTGAACTCCAAACTCCTTCTCGCTCGCTCGAGGTCTTCCAGCGTATCCACTCCAATCGATGCAGTAGTTGCCTTAATCGCTTTGATCTTCACCCCGTGCCCTAACGCGCGCAGCTGTTCCAGGAATTCTGTTCGTTCCAACTCCGTTTGCCGCCAACTCGCCAGCGCCAGCAAAACTTCTCTCCTATAAACATAAAGCCCGGTGTGCTTACGAAACCGGGCCAGGAGAGAAGGATCATTTTCCAGAGCCTGTTGCAGACCCCCGTGCTGTCGCACTGCATCGCGCGGATAAGGCACTGGCGAACGCGAAAAATGTACGGCTCGATCGTTTTCATCGACGACGATTTTCACAACGTCAGAACTTAAAACATCAGCCGCTGATTCCATCGGCTCCCACGTCGTTGCAATACCACACTCCGGATCTTCGACGAGAGCATTTACCGCGGCATCAATCGTCTCCGGCGAAATCGCTGGTTCATCACCCTGAACGTTCACGATGATATCCTCATCAAGAGCCTGCGCCACTTCAGCGATTCGATCCGTTCCACTCGGATGATCGGCGCGCGTCATCACAGCATCGAACCCGCAACTTTTCACCGCCTCGAATATGCGGTCGTCGTCCGTAGCCACGACCACGCGCGACACACTTCGAGCTGCGAGCGCCCGTTCCGCCACCCAACAGATCATCGGTTTACCGGCGATTTCAAGCAGGGCCTTTCCCGGCAAACGAACAGAATCGTAGCGAGCAGGGATGATTGCGACAGCTTTTATTTTGGGATTGTTTGGAGGATTTGAGCCCGTGTGAATCACGGGATGACAGCATATCCGCGTGCCTGTTTAGTGTCAACGTGATCGTGGCTGCGCTTGTGTTTCATGTAGTTCGTATTATTTCGGTGTCTTCCATGGATCGTTATCTGCGACTGTAAATCTCCTTGCAGCGGATCAACGATGATAGCAGTTTCAGAGCGGTCGAATATCGCAGAGGCTTGGTTTCCATATAAGTTCTATACAAGGTCTTCAGCACCCGGAACTGCATGTCAGCCGTTCGTGTGGTGCGTCGATCACAGAGGGATTATCGTCCGGATGAAGAGGTATCAGTCTTGAATGTATAAAAAACATCAAATGCAACCTGACCAGTGAGTTTCACTTCTTCAGCCAGCTTGGCCACGTCTTCATGTATCGAGTGCTTAGTCAAACGAAGCTTTAGCGAATTAACGTCTTTCAATCGAATTAAGTTTGTCCCAAGAGCTTCAACCTCTTTCTTAACTTGACGACGAAAATCCGATCTGTCTGCGGCGACGGCTAACACATTGACAATCGCTTCGTCGATCTTACCGAGTACACCCTTCCCATCTGGCTGCTTTACGTGTGCAGTCCCGATCCATACCTCTTTCCTCTTGCGCCTTACCACTTTCTTCTTATGCATCCCTGCTCTCAGCCTCGTTTCAATTATTGACTGGTTTTCTAAACCCTTTTTTATCAATCGGGCAAGCGGCCTCGTCTCGTACGAGGTTCGATATGGATATTCTGCTTCCCTGATCTTCTCGATCCGTCTTTTTTTTGTTGTGTGGTAATGGGTGTTGCCTTTAGTTGGGTTGACATCCTAGGATATGGGTCCTTTACTCCTGGCTTGTGCATAGTCCTCGCCTCGCTTCCTTGTCGGGACTTGTTTGGTGATTACTCTAGGCTTCCCGCTCCCATCCAACTGACTTGTTGGGATACCCTCGCGTCGGCCTTAGCTAGATTCGAGAGTTTTCTGGCGGTGATACCTTTTGAAACGCCGGTACCCACGCCCGCAACGTCCTCTGCCTTGCTAACTGCCTTGGCGATTTTTCGAAATCTATTTGCGCCAGCGATGGCGCTACCAGCTGGGCCCAGTGCGCCACCCAAATCAACCAAAGCCTCCCCAGTGTTGCCACGAATTGCTGATACCCCGGCGTTAACAAGATCGGCACCTTCCCCCGGCACCGGGAATTAACCCCACCGGTCTTAACTTCAGCTGAAGCTTATCCAAAGCCAAAGAAGGATTTGTAAGCAGTTCCAACGCTGAAGTCGCCCCCCATACCGGTGAGGCGAGGAGGGCAATGACCATCGGGATCAACCATATTCAGAGGGTTGTTGTATGTGTATTGATACTTATTTAACGACTGGGGAGGCCCTGGGCGGATGAGTAGTACCGGCAAGGAAGTAATCGAGGCCGGTTTCAATATCCCGTTCTTTTGAGGTTAAGAACGGGTAGTTGAACCCCGCGCACGCGTCGGCTCTCAAGGATAGTTGTCAAATAACCATCGAAGAACAAGCTAGAGTTGCTCCAGCCGCAATGCTGAAAGCAAGTCCAGAAGCGTCGTTCGTATTCGATCGTAGAGCCGCAGTTTCCTGCATAGAGTAGGGGTATTGGTGTCATCTATCAAAAGCTCAATCGCTTGGTAGCCTGGGTACCTTTCAAAGAAAGAGCTCGATAGCTTCTTTTCAGCTTCTTCAACTTTCTGTTTGGGCCACTTCAAAATACCCTTGCCCCAACTGCAATAACCCGCAATCTCGGAAAAGTAGAGGTCCAGATGAGTAATAAAATTTTCATAACGCTCCGGATCTAGCACCGTTAGTTGCCTGCTGTCTGCATATGGAAACGGATCGCGGTAATCTTCGCGAACCAGACGAAGGGCTTCTTCCAACAGAGTGTTGGTCTTGCTTCCTTTCATATTCGTAGGTTACTCACTGACGTCCGAAAGAAAGAATTTTTCCAGCAGCGTCCTTAATGACGTAATAGCCACTTTTTGCATATCGCTTTGCACCGTCTTCTAACTCCGTCACTCTTGCTCCTCTTAAATTTCGGGCGAAGGCTGTGGCTTGCCTTAAGTACTGACCGGCATTTCTCGCCCCTACTTCAGCCCCATGTTTCTCAAAATGATACCTGACTGAGGCAGCGACAGTTCGGAACGTCCCGGGCCCAAACTGTCTTAGCATGCTTCTGGCTTCACCAAATGCAACGTTCCCTCCTCCTTTATTTATCAGCATCCCCGCCATAGCGAAGCCAAACTCCGCCTTCGAACCCTTGCCCAGCGAAGCATTCATTCCTGCCTGTGTCGCCGCGCCGGCACCAGTCACATCCGCAAAGGCAAGTATCTTCATACGCGCGTCCACTCCTTCACCAACATGGCGCATGTAATTTTGGACGGCATTTTCCCCGTCAGCCATTGGAGCAGATGAGCCACGTTCCTTTGCCTCACCATTCACTGCCCTTTGTAGCGGGGCTACTAAGGCTGAAAACACTTGCTGGAGTGACGTGACCGCGCGGTCGATTATGCCCGGGCTTTGTTGCGGTGGACAGTCAGGACAATGCCCGTCGGAATCGGTTAGATTGAGCGGGTTGTTGTAGGTGTATTGGTACTTGTTAAGCGATTGAGGGTTGGTGAGATCGGCGTAGAAAGTCGGATTAGCCGAGGCATTATCAGTAAATCTGTATAGCTCATCTGGGCCGCCGCTGAATTCATCCGGGCTGGTAAACCTTCCTTGAGTTGACGAGTAGTACCTGGCAAGGAAGTAATCGAGGCCGGTTTCGTTATCCCGTTCTTTGAGGGTGAACTTCTGACGCACATTATCCGCGCTATAGCCCATTGTCGGTGTGCGAGCGCCGGTGTTGGCAAACAGCTCTTCGCCAAACGGCAGGTAGTCGTGCCGCTTCGTTGCTGCGAGCGAGCCACTCTTATCAAAGCTCATCCGCGGCGTGCCGAGATGATCCGAAACGAGCCAGGTGATATCCGCAGCGCTCCCACTACCAATCCCCACATTCGAAATTGTCGTCCCCGTTGTGTAAAGAGCTGTATCAACCAACAACGGATAGATGGGGGTGACGGTGCTGGTATAGATTACGGCGCCGTTGCGGTAATACTTCACAACTCCGCCTTCAACTGCCACCCGGAACACTGTCCCTGGTGTGTAGGCGCCAAAGCTGCCTCGGTTCACGCCTCCTTCGTAGACCGACACC
>DATEPF010000391.1:0-2888 GCA_035273325.1 Pyrinomonadaceae bacterium
CGTTAACGCGAGCAGGTTTGCCAGACGCGCGTCGAGTGAAACTTTGGCCTTCAGGTTTTCCACGTCAAGCGTGATCTCATCGACTGACAGATTCGGCACGTCCAGCAATACATCGGGATCACCGGTCGCTGCTTCCTGCTGTCGTCGGGCCGTTGAGGCAGCCTGCCGCTGCCTCTCCTCTTCCGTCAAAGGACGCACGGGCGATACCGGTGTGGGACTGGGACGAGGCTGAGCTTGCGTTGAACGAGTGATAGACGCATCACGCGAGCCGGTGGTGGTCGTTTGTCCGGCCACCAGACCAGGCAAAGCAAAAACTGCAATAGCTAGTGTGGTAAGTGACGCAAATTTGGTCATGTTTCCTCCGTGATCAATGGTAATAAAAAGTCGAGGGCTGCAAAGGTCCAACGTACGTACACGCAATTAAGGGACAGGCTGAGGCGAGGCTGGCCGGTCGCGTAGCAGGCGGAGTATTCGATCCAGCGTGCCCTGAAATCGGACCGTGCCGCGAATGTTCCGCATGTGCACGTCAATTCTTGATGCCGAAAGCCCAACTCCTATCTGTAGATCCAACCCACTATTTGGATCCGTTGAAACTGCTGTCGCCGCCTTGAAGTCTTGTTCGGTGAGCCTGCGCTCGATGATATTCAAATAGAAAGTTTCATCGATGTTGGTGCGGGCGGATTTGTCAGCCGGGGCCGGCGCTGGTGTTTGCGCGACCGCGTTACTGAAAAAGACGATGAAAAAGCAGAACAGGAAACCGAGACGGCCGGGATTATTCATCAACGCTCCCTGGGAGGGGGTGGTGAACTTGATTGCGTCGCGGGGCTTTCTTGATTGGGTGTACTGGAGGATTTCGGATCAGTAGGCTTTGTGTTGTCTGACACGGGTACTTCGCCGAGTGCTTCAGAAACAATGCGATCAATGTCAGCGAAAGCACTGGTGATCTTGAGACGAATTCCAATATTTCGATAGGTCACGCCGGGCTGCACGGGGTTCGGCAGATTGTCTCTGAATGCTTCCCAGGTTGTTTTGAGTGTCTGATTACCGGGAAACTCAACCTTCGGATTCGGCACTGCTTCGAAGAGCAGCGACTCCGCTTTGATGTCCGCGATGATTGCGATGTCCGCAGCTTGTACATCAGGATCTGACTTCAACGAATCGCGTTTCGATTCTGAAGGATTCAGTTGCAGTTCAACCTTCGGAGCCGCCGGCCGGGGCGTGGTTGTTTGCTGCGCACTGGCCGTCGCTCCAAACACGACTACGCAAGCGAATATCGCCAACATGGAAAATATTTGAATCAACTTTGACACAGAGCGATCATAGCAAAGAACAATTTTTGCAGCGGTATTTTTTGTGTTGCAAAAGTGTGTGAGAGACGCCGTCCTCTCGACGAGAACCAGGTCGCCCGTTAAAAGCTTTTACGCTATCCTTCCACCGCTTCAAACTCGACGAAAGAGAGATCTCGTTTGCTGAACTTTGCCGTCCAAACCGCTCGCGACGCCGGCCGCATTCTCGCGGAGCGGCTCGGAAGAGCGCTGCAGGTGTCCAACAAGGGTGATATTGACCTGGTAACCGAAGCCGACCTGGCTTCAGAAAGCTTGATCATCGATCGGATCAAGTCACACTATCCGCGCCATTCAATTCTGGCGGAAGAATCCGGCACGACAGACGGCGTGGAGTTCATCCCCGGAAAAAGCGAATGGCGCTGGATCGTTGATCCACTCGACGGGACAACAAACTACGCACACGGATATCCGTGCTTCTGCGTGTCGATCGGACTTGAACGCGAGGGAGAGCTCGAATTGGGTGTGATCTACGATCCGATGCGCGATGAGGTTTTTGCCGCTGAGAGAGGACGCGGGGCCACACTGAATGAACGCGCTATTCGTGTCTCCCGAATTGATGACCTGAATGCAGCCATGCTCGTCACAGGTTTTCCCTACAACGTTCGGGAGCGACCAGATTTCACGCGGCAGTTTGCGAATTTCACGATGGCGGCACAGGCAGTCAGGCGCGACGGTTCGGCATCGTTGGATCTTGCTTACCTGGCGTGTGGCCGTTTTGACGGGTTCTGGGAGGAAGGACTGAAGGCGTGGGACATCGCGGCGGGCGTGTTGTTGGTAGAAGAAGCGGGAGGACGTGTCACCGATTACAAAGGAGCGCGTTTAGATTTATACAATCCGATGACGCTGGCGAGTAATGGCCTGGTCCACGACGCAATGATTCAAGTGCTCGCGGGTTGACTATGCGCAATTGTTTTGTTGGTTCGTGTGATTCGTGGATCTCCTTTTCTGGCCGACTGTAAAACGATCCACGAAATACACGAACAACACTAATCGGATCACAAAGCGGACTCAATGATCGCTTTCAGTCGTTCCGTTTCTCGTCTCGCAGCCGCGCGCGTCTCTTCACCCGGTAGTTGCACCACGTGGATCACCGGATGAAAAATAACCTCCACTTTGCCAAGCCGCGGCAACCGTTTATTGCTGGGCCACACGCGGTTAGCGCCACGAATGGTTACGGGCAGAATGGGTACCTCTGCTTCCATGGCCATCCGTACCGCCCCGCCTTTCATACGTATCATTGACCCGTCTGGTAATCCCCGGCCACCCTCGGGGAAAATCACAACCGCACCACCGTTGCGCAGCCAGTTAAGCGAACGGCGAATGGCCGACGGATCGCTGCCCTCGACTTGCAAGGGCCAGGCACCGAAGAGCCCGATAATTTTCCCTACCACCGGCCAGGAAAACGCTTCGCTCCAGGCAAGGAAACGAATCGGACGTTTGATCGGCGCCGCCAGCCAGAACGGATCGCCATAGCTCTGATGGTTGGCCGCGATAATCACACCGCCATCTGCGGGAATGTTTTCAACTCCCTTGTACCCCACT
>DATEPF010000392.1:0-3763 GCA_035273325.1 Pyrinomonadaceae bacterium
TTTCGTCCCAATTGATCATCGACTTCGATATAGCTTTTTATTTCGTGTGATTCGTGGATTAATTTTAAAGCGGTCCACGAATCACACGAATAACATGTGAATGCGGCTTCCCTGTGCTCAACTCTTCGTAACTTTACTTACCGGGGCATCGAACCACAGCGTCGACATTGGCGGCAGATTAATCTTCACTGAATATGGCAATCCATGAACGGGTTCTTCTTTCGCTTTAACCCGCGGCGCTACTTCAGCTCCACCTCCTCCAAACTCAATCGCGTCAGTGTTCAGAATCAATCGATACATACCGGCGCGCGGCAAACCAAGCTCGTGATTGTCACGAGCTAACGGCGAAAAGTTCCCGACGACAATTACTTCTTTTCCTGTCTTCGGTGAAATGCGCCTAAATGAGACGATGTTTTCAGACGCGTTGTCTGCGTCGATCCACTGAAATCCTGAGGCCTCGCCGTCCGCTTCCCACATCGGTTCACGTCGCTTGTACAATTTGTTGAGCACACGAACTAATTTCTGAACACCGCCGTGAAACTGCTCTTCAATCAAGTGCCAGTCAAGGCTCTCCTCTTCGTTCCATTCTCTCCACTGGCCAAATTCGCCGCCCATGAAAAGCAGCTGCTTTCCGGGATGCGCCCACATGTATCCGTAGAGCGCGCGCAGGTTCGCAATCTTTTCCGTCAGGTCCCGCCCAGGCATCTTGTTGAGTAGCGCGCCTTTCATGTGCACTACTTCATCGTGCGACAAAGGCAAAATAAAATTTTCGCTCCACGCGTAGATCAATCCAAACGTCAACGCGTTGTGATTCCCACGGCGGAACAATGGATCAGTCTGAAAATATTTCAACGTGTCGTGCATCCAGCCCATGTTCCATTTGAAATCGAACCCGAGTCCGCCAGTGTAAACCGGATGGCTCACCTTGGGCCAGGCGGTTGACTCCTCGGCAATCATCAGTGTTCCGGGACATTTGCGATGGGTTGTCTCATTCACCTCCTGCAACAACTTGATGGCTTCCAGATTTTCGCGACCACCAAATTGGTTCGGCAACCAATCGCCTTCGTTACGGCTGTAGTCCAAATACAGCATTGAAGCCACAGCATCTACGCGCAACGCATCGATGTGAAACTCTTTGAACCAGTAGAGCGCATTGGCCAACAAAAAGTTTTTAACCTCGTTGCGACCGTAGTTGAAGATGTATGTCCCCCAGTCCGGATGCTCACCCTTTCGTGGATCGAGGTGCTCGTAAAGGGCGGTGCCGTCAAAACGGGCCAGCGCGAACGCGTCTTTCGGAAAATGTGCAGGCACCCAATCCATGATGACCCCGATGCCGGCCTTGTGAAGTTGATCGATTAAAAAGCGAAGATCGTCGGGTGCGCCGTAGCGGGCGGAGGGCGCAAAATAATTACTGACCTGATAGCCCCACGAAGGACCATAAGGATGTTCTTTCAACGGTAAAAATTCAACATGCGTGAAGCCCATCTCCGAAACGTAGCGCGGCAAGGCTTCCGCCATCTCGCGATAAGTAAATGGACGGCTTTCTTCGGCTACGACACGACGCCAGGAACCGAAGTGCACCTCATAAATGGACATCGGACGGCGAAAGTGTTCCACCGTCTCACGTTTTTTCATCCACGCCCGGTCGCGGAATTGATACTTCGATTCGTAAACAATGGAGGATGTGTTTGGAGGAACTTCAGCGAACGAGGCGTATGGATCGGCTTTGAGAAACTTCGGAGCCAGCGTACTTTTGATCTCGTACTTGTAGAGTTCGCCTGGCTTTAATCCCGCAATGAAAAGTTCCCAAACGCCGGATTGGCCCAGCAAGCGCATCGGGTTTTTCGTGCCGTCCCAGTTATTGAATGAACCGACGACACTGACGCGTTCCGCATTCGGGGCCCAGACAGCGAAACTAACACCCTCGACACCGTTCAGGACGAGCACATGAGCGCCCAGCTTCTCATAAATCCTTTCGTGACGGCCCTCGCCAAAGAGATGGAGGTCGATGTCGCCGAGAGTTGGTGGAAGCGACTTGGGCTCACCAACGGTCATCGCAGAACGGTCCGCGCTCGGCGCCGATCTCTTGCGAGCCGGTTTTACATTCGCAGGACGCTTTCTGGTCATATCCAATTTTTGCTGCCCTTCACTCTGACGGAACGGTTCAACACGTTTACTGGGACCGCGGGCGTCCCCGCCCGCACTGAGCGCGAAGCGCGAAGAAGTCTCGCGCGAAAAGAAGTTCGGGACTGCGGCGCGGTGCGGGCGGGACGCCAGCGATCCCAGTATTAAGTTGCGTCGGAAACCCAAACCTCATTGGCACCCATGTCCACAGACTGACTCGCAGGGTTGGCAGTCTCAACACAACGGCGGTAGATGTCAGCGCCGTTTCCCAATTCCGGCTTGTTGCTGCGTGCTGCCGAAAGGATTTCAAGAAAGCGTTTCTTCGGAAACGTTAATGCCAACTGGTCCATCAGGTCGATTGCCCGCGCGGCATACTTCAAGACCTGCACCGGCTCAATGCGAGAGATGTCATTGAAGAACCAGCCGCAACTCGCGTACATCAAGATGGTGTTACGCTCCATTTCGAGAAACATCAGGGCGCGCTCCGTGTCTCTCGGGCCCAGTGCGCTCGGAGCATGACGTTTCAAAAAAGAGGTGGTAAGAGACGAATCAAGAATCAACTCGATAGCGTCATTGCGCGCGGCCCACGGATCGATAAACAACCTGGATCGAGTGGCATCGAAAAAGGCGGCTGCTTCGTCGCGCACAAGATCGAGTGCCGCCCGCAGCGGCCCGCGCCACGCCTGGTTCCAACCCGCCTCTCCGCCCGTGTGGCAACCACAATCACGTATCCAACGGCCCACGCCATGAATGCAGCTCCATGAACTCCCTTGCCCATCAGCATTGTGTTCCATTTCAACTTCAGCAACCGGCGAATGATGCTCGAGGTACTCGCCATAATTAGTGGCCCGCAAGCCGTTTGCGGGTAATTCGATTTCGAACGCGTGGGCCAGACACAAATCGCCAAACTTGAAGTGGTGGCCATAGCTCTCGCCATCCGTAGCTACATTCACCAAACCGTCGCCGCGCAAAGATTGGATGAAACGTTGCGCCAGTTCGCCGCTGGAAGCCAGCAGGCGATCGAAAGCGATTGCTCCCGCCAGTTGTTGGTCGTAGAAGAAAACGGCGATCGAGCGAGTTGGATCCTGGCGATGACGGTACTGATAGCTATAGCCGGTATTGATTTTTCCCGACGAAACGTCGCGCCATTCAGTTTCAGAAATCCCGCGGAGTCGACGCGCCTGTTGCGGCGCCAAAATCACGTATCGCATTCCTTCGTCGATTAATAGATCGAGAACGTCGTCGTTGCAGGCGGTTTCCGGAAGCCACATCGATTCAGCTTCACGCGCGAACCGGTAACGAAAATCTGCGAGTCCCCAACGCACTTGCGTAACCCGGTCAGGCTCATTACAGAGCGGCAGGATAGCGTGACTATAAGCCTGCGCGATGGCATTTCCATGGCCGGATCGACGCCGCGAGCTCTCGGCGTCGGCCGCGATTATCCGGGCGTAAGTGTCAGGATGAGTGCGCTCCAGCCACGTGAGCAGCGTTGGCCCAAAATTGAAACTCAGATGCGTGTAGTTGTTGACGATACGTTTCTCGCCGGTCCGTTCGTCAATAAAAGACACGCGTCCGTTCGGCCGGTAACACTCTGCGTGAATACGTTCATTCCAATCATGAAACGGCGCGGCGTCAGGCT
>DATEPF010000393.1:0-18986 GCA_035273325.1 Pyrinomonadaceae bacterium
AGGCAGAGGATTAGCCGGAGGCTGAACAGGAGCCACCGGTACAGGGCTTGAATTGTTAATTCGCCGGCCTGACTGGCCGGTTACAGCTATCGCACAGGCAGAAACGAGCAATAGTAGAAGCAGTCGTCTAATCATAAAGACCTTTAAAATGAGAAGGACGGACGAGGAGTGGAGAAGATTAACCTAAACCGGCGCCTCATGAGAAGTATTTCTTCGTGTTGTTCGTGTCTCGATTTGTAACGTGGCATAAAAACGATCCACGAATTACACGAATTACACTAAACACGAATGTGGTCAATTCGACTTTTCAACCAAACCCCGACCGCGCATGAAGTAAGCTCCCCGACAGATTCTGGCTCTTATCTAATGAAAGACTAACGCGCGCGCCTAATGAGCTACCTCGACTCGATCGCAAGGGCCTCTGATAAAGGCAACACTTTGCCTGTCCGCCATGAGGCGTTTGCCGAATTAGTTCACCGTTTTCAAGACATGGCTTTTGCCTGCGCGTATGCGGTACTTGGCGACGCCTACCTTGCTGAAGATGTCGCACAGGAAGCGTTTGTATCTGCCTGGCAAAATCTCGATCAACTACGTGAACCGCGCGCGTTTCCCGGCTGGTTCAAACGAATTGTTTTGAGCCAATGCAATCGGCTGACAAGAGGAAAACGACTGCAGTTTGTTCCTCTCGAAATGGCAGTTAACGAGGCCGCGAATGATCCCGGCCCGCAGGCAGTTGTCGAGAAACAACAACGCCTGAAACGAATACTCAGCGCGATCAGGGCACTATCTGATAACGAACGCCTCGTGACCACCCTCTTTTATGTCAACGGTTATACCCAGGCCGACATCAGCGAATTCCTGGAGGTGCCGGTTTCAACCGTTAACAAACGACTGTACACGTCGCGCCAGCAGTTGAAGGAAAGTGTTCACGTGTTTAAAGAGAATTTGCAAATCCGGCGGCCCTCGCGCAACGACGAGTTTGTTGAACGGGTCGCAGCAAGTACCCGCCCGCTCGTTAGTGAAGATTGGCAGACAATCAAAACTATGGCGCTGGCCCGGGAGCACAAGGACGCCTCCGGCCACGATCTTTGGATGCGCCGTCGTCAGAACTTTGATGAAACGCGCTTTGTCCGCACGCAGTATGTCGTCGAGGATCCAGGTTCCGGACAGATTCTCGGATTTGGTTCTATCGAACAGAGTATCTACTTGCCCAAATACCGGCTGTTCATTATTAGCGATCCGTGCCGGTTGGGTGTGGGCGTGGGCGATGTGCTGCTTGAGCGCTTGATGATTGATCTGAAGGATGCGGGCGCTGTCACTGTTTCCTGCCGCGAATACAGTTCGCAGAAAGAACTGTTTGAGTTCCTCACGAAGCGCGGGTTTACGGAGGTGGATCGAGTTCTGGATCTGCGATTGGATGTAACAAGGTTTGACGTTTCGTCCGTGCGTCCAGTCGTCGAAAAACTAAAAGAGCGTGGCATCACCATCAGCACGCTTGCGGAAGAACGTAGTCGCGATGCTCGTTGTATCGAGAAGCTGTATGAACTGACCTCTGCTTTACAGGCAGACGATCCGGCCCACCTGCCGTTCGCCCTTCCAGCTTACAACCAGCGTGAAACCCGGCTCTGGCTGGACATGCCATACGTGTTGCCGGATGCGTACTTCATCGCCAAGTTTGGGGATCGTTATGTCGGCGTGAGCGGCGTGAATCTGTTTGAAGCTTTGCCCGGAGGACTAACTCAAAGTTTTACCGGTGTTCGAAGTGACTTCCGCCGGCAAGGTATAGGCACCGCGTTAGCTTCACTGGCAATCGAGTATGCCGCTGAACACGATTACAAGATCATTCAGTCCTTCAATCGTCCCGTTCAATCCTCCATCGGTGCACTGAACACGAGACTTGGGTTCAAGGTTTTCTCCGGCTATGTAACGGTAGAGAAGTGTTTGAAAGAAGTTATTGCAGTTAATGCCAGGGTGTATGACGGATACGCCGGTCATTATCGTGATGACGAGCAACGGCCGGATCTTGAGATGATCGTACGAAACGAGGAAAGCCGGTTGACGGTTGAATGCGCCGGCCAAAAGGTTGAGTTGTTTCCTACGTCAGAAACGGAATTCTTTGTTAAGCAGTTTTACGGCGAGGCCAGATTCGTCTGCGACGCTGACGGGCGTGCCAGTAGTGTGGACTTCGTGATGCCCGATTACAACACTCGACAACGCGCCGTTCAACACGCAAAGAGAATCGAGCATAACGTTCGAGACCGAGATTCAGAGTAAGCCGGATTGGAACCGCTTTCCCCTAAAAGTCGAACAAGAGGCACGTTCCTGTTATTTCGTGTGTTCGTGTATTTCGTGGATCGTACTTTTTCAGCCTAACAAACGGATCCACGAATCACACGAATTACACGAAACGTGTTGAATTCGACTTTTGGGGCAAAGCCGGTCGGAACCGACAGCGGTAGTTGATGTTGAGTCTGCAAAAGCAAAGGAATTTCTAATAATGTCTTTCCTCTTTTTGAAGTTGAATAAGAACAAACGAACAGTAGTCCCGATGCTTGTTGTTGTTTTGCTTGTTGTTAGTTCCATCGGCCCGGCGAGCATAGCTGAAAATCTGCCTGAGAATGCGGCCCTCGCGCAGACAGCGGCCCGAGCACCTCAACAGACGCCTACTGCCGAACAGGTCTACAAGAACATTCAGTTGTTCAAAGGAATGCCGGCCAGTGAGCTGGAGCCCACTATGGCGTTCATCTCAGGATCATTAAGCGTGAAGTGCAACCATTGTCATGTCAGTCCTTTTTCGAAGGACGACAAACCCACCAAATTAATTGCGCGACGCATGATCCAGATGGTCTTTGACTTGAACAAAGGAAGTTTTCGGGGCGAAAAGGCTGTGACTTGCTTTACCTGCCATCGCGGCAATACGAAACCTGTTTCTGTTCCGGCGGTCGGACAAAACCTTTGGCAGCCCGCGGCGACGGCACCGAAAGAGACGCTGCCAACCGTTGAAGAAGTAGTGACCCGGTATGTGCAAGCAGTCGGTGGTCAATCGGCACTTCAAAAAGTAACCAGCCGGATTGCTAAAGGCTCACGGGTCGGCGCAGACGGCGTCCTTGTCCCTGAAGACGTTTATCAGAAAGCGCCTAACAAGCTGTTGGTTGTGACGGCCTATCCTGACGTCGCGTTTAGCACCGGCTTCAATGGGACCGCGGGATGGGGAGCGAGCAGCAAGGGTGAAATAAGAGAATTGCCCGCAGCGATGTTGGCACAAGTCAAAGGCGAGGCTGAGTTTTATAAGGAACTGAAACTTAACGACACGTATAGAAAACTCACAGTGACCGGGAAGTCGACGATTGGTGAAGAGGAAGTTTACGTGGTCGAAGCGCTCCCGCGCGAAACATCGTCAGACCTCCATCCCGAAAAGCTTTATTTCAGTATGCGCACCGGATTGCTGATACGAAGGTACGTTGAAGCTGAACTGGTTCTCGGTATGTTTCCCTTGCAGACGGATTATGAAGACTATCGAGAAGTCGATGGAACCAGGCAACCCTTCTTGATTCGTTGGTCCATGCCGGGCAGAAGCTGGGGGCGGAAGATTACGGAAATTAAACACAACGTTCCGATCGAAGATTCCCGGTTCAATCCTCCGATGCCCAAGCCCTGAGGTTATTTCGAGTGTTTCGTGTAATTCGTGGATGGCCTTTATCGTTGGCTAAAAAACGATCCACCAATCACACGAAACACACGAAACGCAATCTACTGGTGCTTTGAATCTTCTTACGTTCGACTGTAGAATACGACCACTCGAAAGGGGAGTAGGTTGCCTGCCTTAAATGGTCCGGTGACGCCGTCAACACGGTGCCTGACGTAAGGCGCCCGGCGCATCGGGTAGAGCAAGAAGCTCGACGACCAAGACCTTTTGCGGCTTACGCGGCGCGCAGAAGGTTTTTCTTTTGCGCGGCGACAGTCACTCGACGCAGCGCCAAAGGATCGAGGTGTTTGAACTCCGCTTTCGAAGAATTCGGAACTCCTTCCTAAGAGCTGGCCGGGAAATATCGCCGACGGCGATTCAAGCTTCAGAAGGGTCCAACTATGTCAGATGATGTCCAGCCGGGACAGAACCCCGGCGACATACCGTGGCACACACTCACGGTAGAAGAATGTTTTGAGAGACTTAAAACCACTCCGCGCGGACTGACCTCGGCCAGCGCGCGCCAACGCCTTGAGGAATACGGTCCAAACGAACTCCAGGCGACCGCTCGAGTTTCACCCTGGTCCATCCTCCTCGAACAATTCAAAAACGTACTGATCATTATTCTACTAGTCGCTACTGCGCTATCGGCCTCGCTGGGCCATGGACTTGAAGCGATCGCAATTACGGTGATCGTGTTGTTCGCGGTGGTCCTTGGGTTCGTACAGGAGTACCGGGCAGAACGCGCTATCGAGGCACTGCGCGAGATGGCGGCGCCTTTGGCGAAGGTTATTCGCGACGCTCGCGAGTCTCGCATGAATGCGCACGAGCTGGTCCCCGGCGACCTGATTGTGTTAGCGACGGGCGACAAAGTTCCTGCGGACGTCCGGCTGGTGGATGCCATTAATTTGCAGGCGGTAGAGGCGGCGCTAACCGGCGAGTCGGCGCCGGTACAAAAGCACAACCGCCCGCTGCAGGACCCGCAATTGCCGCTGGGTGATCGGAAAAACCTGGCTTTTGCCGGTACCGTCGTGACCTACGGACGTGGACGAGCAGTTGTCGTAGCCACCGGCATGTCGACGGAGTTCGGCAAGATCGCGCGAATGTTGGAGAGTGTCGACTCGGGTAAGACGCCTTTGCAGTACAACCTCGACCGGGTAGGCAAAACGCTCGCGCGAGCCTCCTCTGTCGTGGTCGTGCTGATCGTCGGCCTCGGCCTCTTCCGCGGACAACCATTCATCGACATGTTGATCTTCGGCGTGGCACTGGCCGTGGCCGTTGTGCCCGAAGCCTTGCCGGCAGTGGTCACAATATCTCTGGCCCTCGGCGTTAAAAGAATGGTTAAGCGCAACGCGCTCGTGCGCCGGCTGCCGGCGGTGGAAACGCTCGGGAGTACTTCCGTTATCTGTTCAGACAAGACCGGCACGCTCACTCGAGACGAGATGACGGTTCGCCGGATGTTTGTCAGCGGTAGATTACTGGAAGTCTCTGGTCGAGGTTATGAGCCGACCGGAAAGTTTACATTCAATGGGAGCGAAATCAAACCCGATGAATCAATCCTGATGCTGGAGCGGGCCGCCGCATTATCTTCTGATGCCTGCGTCGAGCGGAATGAAGCAGCAGACAAGTGGGAGATCAAAGGAGACCCGACTGAAGGAGCTCTGGTCGTCTCAGCGGCTAAAGCAGGTCTGAATAAAGCAGAGCTCGACACAAACTTTCCCCGTGTCTTTGAAATTCCATTCAGTGCCGAGACCAAGCGAATGATCACGCTGCACGAAACGCCTGATGGCGTGTTTGCATTCGCCAAGGGTGCTCCTGAAGTAATCGTTTCCTGTTGCGATTCAGAACTGACCCAACAGGGTGAGCAGCCAATGGACGACGCGCGCAAAACAGAAACTTTGGACGTCGCGCGAAAGTTGGCCGAGGAAGCGCTGCGAGTGTTAGCGGTGGCGTTCAAAAAAAACGCGACGCCGGAGGACGCCGAAAAAGGGATGACGCTACTGGGTCTGGTGGGAATGATTGATCCTCCAAGACGAGAAGCGAAAGCTGCGGTACGCGAATGTGAAGAAGCCGGCATAAAGGTAATGATGATCACCGGCGATCACCCGCTGACGGCCAAAGCTGTTGCGCGTGAGCTGGGCATCAGCAAAAACGGAAACGTCCTGACGGGCCCGGAGATCGAGGCCATGGACGATGCGACGCTGGAGCAGTCAGTGAATGCTATAGAAGTGTGCGCGCGCGTTTCCCCCGCCCACAAATTACGCGTTGTCACAGCTCTGCAGAAATTAGACCACGTGGTCGCCATGACCGGCGACGGAGTAAACGACGCCCCGGCGTTGAAGAAGGCGGACATCGGAATCGCGATGGGTATCACCGGTACCGACGTTTCCAAGGAAGCGGCTGCTATGACACTGATCGACGATAACTTCGCGTCGATCGTGGCAGCCGTGGAGGAAGGGCGCGGCATTTTCAGCAACATCAAAAAATATTTGATGTACTTGCTGTCCTCGAACATAGGTGAAATTGGTTTGATGGCGGGCGCATCGCTGGCGGGCTTACCGCTCCCCTTATCAGCGGTGCAAATTCTTTACGTCAACCTTGCCACCGATGGCTTGCCGGCCCTGGCGCTCGCTGTCGATCCGCCTGAAGACGATTTAATGAAGAGAGCGCCGCGCAATCCGCGGACGGGCATCTTCACGCGGCCGGTGGTGACGTTGATGGTCCTGGGCGGTCTCTGGTCGGCAGCAATCAATCTCGGTCTTTTTATCTGGGCGTTAAATTCGGGACGCAGTGTGCAGGAAGCAATGACGATGACTTTCGTGTCCCTGGTCCTTATTCAATTTTTCAAGGCCTACAACTTCCGTTCTGATCGGCATTCAGTTTTGCGACGGCCGTTTGCGAACAAGTGGCTAAACATAGCAATCCTCTGGGAGCTGTTGTTGCTTGGTTTGATCATCTATGTGCCATTGCTGGAGAGGACGTTCGGCACGTATGGATTAACGCTAAACGATTGGCTAATCATTATCGCCGCCGCGTTAACTATTTCGCCGGTGCTCGAGTTGGCAAAGTGGATGGAGCGCCGCGGCTGGTTTGGAAAGCTGGAATAAATGTCCGACATACTTTCAGGAAGCTCTGTTCAAGTTCGCTATGGTTAGTGTTAGCCGGCGAAGCGGGGCGATAGCATAAAGCCTGAGGTGGAGCGAGCCTTGCGAGCGAAACCCCAGGATCAATGGAATACCAAGGTTGCAGCCCGCGAAGTGGGCGATAGCTGATTCATCATCAGTCAGTTGCGCGGTCTGTCCTATCGCACGCTTCGCCCGCTCTATATTCAAAACTGGCCGGCACCCTGGGGTTCCGTCCCGATTTCATCGGGACTCCACCCCAGGCTTTATGCCATCGCCGCGCTCCGCGGGCTAAGACAAATCAAACTGGCGATCAATTTGATCAGAGTTGCTGGTTAACAAACTGTTGCGAAGCGAGCGACAAGCTGAAGCATGTCGAACAATGCGGACTTTTGGGAACAATTTGCAGGTCTACGGCGTTAATGGTCTGAAATACCACTGAGGATCCGTCTGTCGAATCGCACCAATCCCGCAACTCCGAGGTACATATGAAACAACTCATTTCCAAACTCCTGTTACTTGCGTTCGTCCTGCCGACTTTTGTCCAGGCGCAAACCCCGAACATCGACGCCGACGCCAGGCGTCAACGCGTCGAGCAGGGGTTGTTACCTGCAGTTCTGATTAAGGGCGATCCATCCTGGTCGATTGCGGAGCGAATGAAATTTTATAACGCCCCCGGTTTAAGCGTCGCCGTGATCAAGGATTTCAAGATCGATTGGGCAGGCGCTTACGGCGTCAAGGACGTGGAGACGAAGGAACCAGTGACGATGGAGACGTTGTTTCAGGCAGGCTCGATCAGCAAGTCAGTTAACGCGGTGGTGGCGATGAAGAAAGTGGAGCAAGGTAAGATTTCCCTCGACGAACCTATCAACAACAAACTCGTCACGTGGAAGCTACCTGAGAACGAGTTCACCAAAACAAAGAAAGTTACGCTCCGCAATTTGCTGAGCCACACAGCGGGAACAACGGTTCACGGTTTTCCTGGTTACGCGGTAACTGAAAAAGTCCCTACCGTCGTACAAATTCTTGATGGGGTAAGTCCGGCCAACACGGCAGCGGTGCGCGTTAATTTTGAACCGGGGTCTAAGTTTCGCTATTCGGGCGGTGGTACTACGATCTCGCAACTAGCGATCACAGACATTGAGAAGAAACCGTACCCGCAGATTGCGAAAGAGACTGTGCTCGATCCGCTGCAGATGAATAACAGTACCTACAGTAATCCTTTGCCCGAAGACTGGCGCAAACGAGCTGCCTCCGGTCATAAACAGGACGGCACCCTGGTAACAGGCAAGATACATGTGTATCCGGAAATGGCCGCGGCTGGTCTATGGACCACCGCTACGGACCTGGCGAAGTTTGGGATTGAGATGCAACTGTCGCTGGCCGGTAGATCGAACAAGGTGCTGTCAAAAGAATCTGCTGAGATGATGACCAAAGCCTTTGTTGATGATGCAGGCCTTGGCTTTTTCATACAAAAGTATGGCAATGCACTTTATTTTGGCCACGGAGGGGCCGATGAAGGATTCCGCGCGGAGTTGTTGGTCAATCGCGATAAAGGTTATGGCATCGCGGTGATGACAAACTCGGACAACGGCCAGATTTTGCGAGAAGTAGTGCGCGGAGTCGCCCGCGAGTATGGCTGGGACGAATTTCTGCCGGCGCCTTACGACTTGATTGCACTAGACCCTGCGAAACTAAAAGATTACGAGGGACGGTATCAGGTGAATGCGGACCGGGTTGCAAATATTAAAGTCGAGGACGGAAAACTTATCGCATACCCGACGGGTGAGCGGAAATTTGAAATGCTTCCGATCTCTGAAACAACTTTTGTCCGGCGCGAGTCGCCGCTCAAGTTCACCTTCGTACGCGGCGCAACGGGCGGTGCAGCGTCGGGAAATGGGGCCGCTCCGGATGCCGTGATTGCCATTCAGGTTCAGGGACCAGCCAGCGATAGTGAGGCCAAGCGCCTGGATGCCAACACTTTTGTGCCGTTCGAGTTTCTGCTGGCCGGGAAGTTGGAAGAAGCGATGGCAGGATATCGCAGGCTCAAAAAGGAAACACCGGACAACCCGATGGTCAGCGAGGAAAGACTGAATACCGTTGGTTATGCCTTCATGCGCCAGAAGAAAATGGCGGAAGCGATCGCGGTTTTCAAAATCAACGTCGAACTCTATCCAAACTCCTGGAACACCTACGATAGTTTAGGCGAAGCCTACATGAACAACGGCGACAAGGCCCTGGCTATCGAGAACTACAAGAAGTCGCTGGTTCTCAACCCGCAAAATAATAACGGCGCTGACGTGCTCAAAAAGCTGGAATCAGAAATGACAGTAAAGAGTGAAAAGTAGATTTCGTGTAATTCGTGGATCGCTTTTTATTCGGACTAAAAACGATCCACGAACCACACGAAAATTGGTTACTCATACCGCAGGGCGATGAGAGGATCCACACGGGTTGCGCGCCGCGAGGGAATATAACCGGCGACCATCGCCACAGCCAGCATCAACAACGCAGCGAGGGTCAACGAAATCGGATCCGTCGGCGACAACCCAAACAGCAGGGAAGACGCCAAACGCGTCACCGCGAAAATCACCGGGAAACCCACCACGAGACCCGCAACGACAAGCAGGAACGCCTCACGCAGAATCAACCAGAACACCGTCTCCTTACGTGCCCCGAGCGCCATCCGAATCCCAATTTCATTCGTCCGGCTGGCAACACCGTAAGAGAGAATGCCGTACAGCCCGACGCAGGCCAGCAACAACGCCAGTAGGCCGAAGAAACCGGAAAGCGTCGCCATCAATCGCTCTCTCATTATGGTCGCTTCGATCATCGGTTTGAACTCCTGAAAACTCACAGTGATGGCTGGATTGATTTCGTTGAGCACTCGCTTGACTGCCGCCACAGTTTCTCCTTGAGATACGCGCGAGCGAATCAAAAGCGATGCACCGGCGCCGGTTTCTGAATCCTGCGCCGCGGCGTAGTAAGCGATCGGCTGAAATTCCTCCCGCAAGTCTTCATACTTCGTATTTCGAACCAACCCCACGATCTCGTACACCGTGTCCGGATCACCCGGCGTGGCTGCGATCCAAAATCGGTGACCAACCGGATTAGCTCCTTGCAGAAACGCTTTCGAAAACGCTTCGTTCACAATCAGCACGTTCGGCGAGTTTGGCCGGTCACCGGAATTGAAATCGCGCCCTGCAAGTAGCGGGATTTGGAGCGTGTTGAAGTAGTCGGAGCCAACACGACTGAGACTAACGTTCTTCGGTTGCTTCGAGTCTTGTCCATCCATCCAACCCTTACCGCCCCCCCAATCGCGAAACGGCGTCGACCCTACTGACGCCGCTTCCACTCCCGGAATCACTCGTATGCGTTCGACTAATTCATCCTGGAAAACCACGTTGCGGTCGGGCGGGAGATTCAGTCGTTGAAACCTCACCACTGCGGTGAGCACGCCCTCCGGGTTGAAACCGGTATCGACCGTGAGCAACTTATCGAGGCTGCGCGAAAACAGGACCGCGCCTGCTACCAACACCAGCGATAGTGCCACCTGCACAACCACCAAGCCACGCTGCAGACTAAAACGTTGCCGGCCGGCGGTCAGGCCGCGCCCACCAAGTTTCATGACTGCTCCCGGTTCCTTTTGTGTCACACGGATTGCCGGCGCTAATCCAAACAGCAAGCACGTCAGTACCGCCAGCCCTGCGGTGAAACCAAGCACGCGCCAATCCAACCCGAGATCCAGGAAGATGGGATTATTGCTGGTACTGAGGAACGCCACGAGTAGGCGGCTCAATGCCTGGGCCAGTCCTGCACCAAGCGCTGCGCCTAACGCGGCCAGCAACAGACTCTCGACGATCAGCTGCCGTATCAACCGCGCCCGCGATGCCCCGAGCGCCTGTCGCAGAGCAAACTCACGCTCGCGCGCGCTAGCTCGCGCCAAAAGCAAATTCGCGAGGTTCGCGCAGGCAATCAACAATACCAGTCCGGCGATCGCCAATAGCAGCCATAACGGTTGCTCGTATTCCTGACGCAACTGGGAAACGCCTGAGCCGGCGGGCAAGGCCGTCAACTTCGAGTCCAGATAATCTTTAACACTTGCGGGCGGATACTTCGCAGGTAGTGCAGCCTCAAAGAGTTCCGGTGAGATCGACTGCAGATGGACTGTCGCCTGGTCCATTGTCCAGCCGTGCTTCAGACGGCCGGTAACCGTTAGCCACCAGTTAGTGCCGGATTCGAGCATGCGGTTGTTGCCGCGTACGAGCGAGACTGCGCAGAGGGGAAGTGCCAGATCAAAAGACCTCCCCACCTCCATGCCGAAAAAATTGGCGGGCGTAACGCCGATGATCTCGAATGGCTGGTCGGCCACCGTGAGTTTGCGACCGACAACGTCCGCATCGCTTCCGAATTCGCTTTGCCAGAAGGTATGGCTGATTACCAATCCCGGCGCGCCGCAACCTCGATGGTCGTCTGCTGTTGTGATTAAACGACCCAACGCCGGTTGGATCCGCAGCGTGTTGAAGGCATCGCCGCTTAAATAAAGCATCCGGGCCAGACGCACTTCTCCGCCTTGAGCAAGGTTTGGAGTGTCCGTGCCCCATGCAAAAGCGCCGGAGAAAGCCTGTTGGCGATCTCGAATCTGCTCCCAAATTTGGTTAGTGACTGTTGGGTCGGTGCGAAAGAACCCGCCACGCGCGCCCTTCATGTTTGTCATGCGAACTTCGGCCAACTCATGTGGCGCGGGGACCGGGAGCGTGCGCAGTCGCACAGCATCGAGTAACTGGAAGATCGCCGTGTTGGCGCCGATGCCCAGTGCGAGTGAAAGCACAGCCACGGTCGTGAAGCTCTTGTTTTTAAGCAACATGCGTACGCCGAAGCGCAGGTCCTGAAACATTTCGTCCTCCCATCGTTTGGGCTGTAACCACAGTGCATCCCAGAATGCGCTGGAGCTGCGCCTCAGCAAATCCAATTTGTTGCGCCAATTGAGACGGTCCCAATCCGCCAGTATGAGCTCACGGTGCTGTAACTCGGCTTCCCACTCGTGCTGCCAGTCCGCACGAAACCGGCGCGGCACAATTACGCCTATGATTTGGATAAGCCAAAGCCAGAAACGGAAGCGTGTTTTCTGTCTGGAATCCTTCATCTGTTTTTCGCTGGCTACCAACCAGGTAAACGACTTCCACTAAGCACGCGACGGTTTCGGCTGCCGTACTTTCTTTGATCGCCGTGGCTCCAGGATTCGGTAGCGCTTCAGTGCCTCTGCCAGGACCTCACGACCGTCGCGCGTTAGCTCGTAATACTTACGTGCCGGACGCGGCTCGGCCTGGGAGATTTTCGGGTGCTCCCATTGCGAAGTGAGATAGCCGTTCTCTTCGAGACGACGAAGTGCGGGATAGACCGTCCCGCCGGGGAGGCCAGTGACGTCGATGATGTCAAAACCGTATAAATATCCGGCGTTCACTGACTGCAAAATTGCGGTTGCCGCATATGAAATAAATCCTTTAGCTCCTCGCCCCATTAACATCTCCTGTTAGTCAGCTATTTAGATAGAATGCTTTATAGCAAGTATTCTACATAGGGTCAAGATATGAGGTCAGTACCACCCTGCGGTAGCGGGTGGGTTCTTTATTTTTCGGTGGCATACCCAGCCGCAGGTGGTACTGACTCCGTTCCTACGATCTGCGACCCACTACTAAGTCCACCGGATGACCGTCGTTGCAACTCGTAAGAGAGTCGGATTTCGTGGAATTGCGACTAGAAAAAGTACACCAAATTGACAGCGAATTTGTGCAACGACGTGTGCGATTCGGGAATCTTAATAGACGGTTGTTTAGTGCCGATTACTCAGTTTTAACAAGGAGTTATGAAAATGAAATTTGTCAGTAAGTCTTCCCTAACTGTCCTTACTTCTCTCGCAATTCTTTTTGCGTTTTCCGCACTTTCGTTTGCCAGGGGCAATGACAGTTTCCCCAATGTCAGCATTAAGAACTTTGGCCAGATGGATGAACGCTTTTATCGAGGCGCCCGGCCAAAAGAAGATGACTACGAAGCCCTTAAAGCTCTGGGAATCCAGACCGTGATTGATTTAACGGACAATTCGAAGGAGTATGAGCAACCTGCGGTGGAAGCTGCCGGACTGCGCTACGTCAATATTCCCATGGTCGATAAGAGCTATCCGAGCATGGATCAGATCAATGCTTTTCTAAAGGTGGTTGACGATCCGGAGACGGGCAAGTTTTACCTTCATTGCGCGGGAGGACGGCATCGCACGGGTGTGATGGGCGCGGTTTACCGGTTCAATCATTATGGCTGGAACCTTGAACAGGTGCTGGCCGAAATGGAGAAATTTGATTTCAACTCCGGTTGGGGCCACGGAAAGCAGAAAGACTTTGTGAAGGATTACTGGAAGCAGTTTCAGGCGAAACGTTCTGCGGCTACGTCCGCAACCGCTGCCGGTTAAAAACAAGACAATCGTGTACAGCAAAGGCCGCTTTCCAGCGGCCTTTTTATTTTGCCTGGGTTGCAGATCGATCGGGTACGGACATTGCAACATAGCCGCCGAAGCTCATGGGAGCGTATCAATTCTCATCAGACAAGGGGACATATATGTCAGCAACACAAACATCATTCGGAACTAAAACAGCAACAGCCGAAAATAGTGATTCGCAAGTAACTGCAAAAAGAGACGCTGCGGAATCAATGTTGAAGGTCGTAGACAAGTCGACGCAGAAGGCAACGGGGATCAGCCTGTTTCACATACTGACGCTCGGCTCTATTGGCGCATCACTTGCGCTTTTCTTCAGTGGTAAGCAGCGGGCAGGAATTTTTGTGGGTCTCTGGCCACCAACATTCCAGGCCCTTAAAGCAGTGGTCGATAAAGGCCAGGGGACTACGTAAACCGTACACCCGCGTTTCGTGTGTTCGTGGATCGCGATTGAAAGGCGATCCACGAATTACACGGAATAAACATCAGACCATGCTATCGCGCGCCTCGTCGGATACACTCTCACTCCGATGAACAAAGCTTCTCGCGCGGTGCAGCGAACGTACCTGACGCTGCAGCTCTTCAACACTCTGGCAGCATCACTAATCTGGGGCATCAACACACTTTTTCTCCTCGACGCCGGCTTAACTAATACCGAAGCGTTCGCAGCCAATGCGTTCTTCACCGCTGGATTTGTGTTGTTTGAAATTCCCACCGGAGTGGTTGCCGACTTAAAGGGAAGGAAAGTGTCTTATCTGCTTGGCGTCCTGACACTTGCTGTTTCAACGTTAATCTATTTGTACATGTGGCGCATCTCGGCAGCGTTTTGGGCCTGGGCCATAGCGTCTATGTTGTTGGGTCTTGGTTTTACTTTCTTCTCGGGCGCGTTTGAAGCGTGGCTCGCCGACGCGCTCGACCACACAGGATCGAAAGACAAATTAGAGTCGGTGTTGGCGCGAGGAGAGATTGTTGAAGGTGTGGCAATGCTGACCGGGTCTGTAGCCGGCGGGTTCCTGGCGCAGCTTACAAACCTCGGCGTTCCTTACGTGGTCCGCGCCGGATTGTTGGTGCTGAATTTTCTGTTTGCACTCGTGCTGATGAAAGATCTCGGCTTCAAACCGTCAAAAGGCAAACAGCCAATTAAAGAGGTGAAGAAGATTTTGCGCGGCTCCGTCGAGCACGGTCTTCGCAATCCGCCGGTCCGGTGGATGATGTTCGCATCGCCTTTCATGGGCGGAGTTTCGATCTATGCGTTCTATGCGATGCAGCCTTACTTGCTTCAACTTTATGGCGATCAGAGTGCGTATGGCATTGCGGGCATCGCAGCGGCAGTGGTGGCGGGAGCACAGATCGCGGGCGGATTGCTGGTCCCTCATATTGGACGGCTCTTTCGCAAACGAACTTCTGTTTTGTTGACGGCCTACGGGATAAGCGTGTTGGTGCTGGCGCTGGTAGGTTTGGTTCCAAACTTCTGGGTAGTCGTGAGTTTGCTGGTGTTATGGGGCTTGATGTTTTCGGCAGTTACTCCCGTGCGGCAGTCGTACCTGAACGCACTCATTCCATCTGAGCAGCGTGCTACTGTTTTGTCGTTTGACTCATTATTCGGCTCAACGGGTGGCGTAGTTATCCAACCAGTACTCGGTAAGGCGGCCGACGTTTGGGGTTATCCCGTTTCATACATCTTCAGCGCCGGCTTTCAGGCGTTGTCGATCCCGTTTGTCGCGCTCGCCCTGCGTGAGAATGCGAAGTCGGACCCGATTGACTGAATATAGTTGTGGATCTCACATGCTTCGTGTAATTCGTGTAATTAGTGGATCGCCTTTATCCTCGGCTTAAAAGCGATCCACGAATTACACGAATTAGCAGCCAGAATTTCTACCAAATGATTCCGTTATCAATACTTGACCTGGTTCCCGTCGTGTTCGGTGAAACGCCGCGCCAGGCGCTGCACAAGAGTCTTGATCTTGCGCGTCACGCTGAGCGGTTTGGTTACACGCGTTACTGGGTGGCCGAACATCACAACATGACAGGCATCGCCAGCGCGGCCACGTCAGTTGTGATTGGTTATCTGGCGGGCGGCACCAAGACCATACGCGTAGGTTCCGGCGGCATCATGCTGCCAAACCACTCGCCACTCATCATTGCCGAGCACTTTGGCACGCTCGAGTCACTCTATCCGGGACGAATTGATCTGGGAGTGGGTCGCGCGCCGGGCACCGATCATTTGACGGTGCGTGCGCTGCGTCGCGACCCGCGGCGGGCTGATACTTTTCCGCAAGACGTTTTGGAGTTGCAGGGATATTTGGCGAAGGTTGAGCAAGGGCAACCGCGGGCCGCGGTTCGCGCGGTACCCGGTCGCGGCACAGAGGTTCCGATTTGGATGCTCGGCTCGAGCACGTTTGGCGCTGAACTAGCCGCAGCGCTGGGCTTGCCTTATGCCTTCGCGTCACACTTCGCGCCCGAAGCTTTGTTCGAAGCACTTGAAATGTACCGTACGCAGTTTCGACCTTCAAAACAGTTGGAACATTCGTACGCGATGGTGGGCGTGAATGTAGTTGCTGCTGATACGGACGATGAGGCGCGACGGCTGTTTACAACAGTGCAGCAGTCGTTCACAAATCTTGTCCGCGGCGCGCCCGGGCAGTTGCAACCACCAATCGATGACATCGAAGAGTATTGGTCGCCACCGGAGAAGTATCAGGCGACGCGGATGCTGAAATATTCGATCGTTGGTTCACCGGAGCCGGTGCGGAGAGATTTGGATAGCCTGGTGGCGAAGACGCAAGCTGACGAATTGATGATTGTGACCAGCATTTATGATCACGCGGCGCGCGTCAGATCGTATGAGCTTGTGGCGGAGATCACGGGGAAATAGGGGGCAGGAGGCAGAAGGCAGAAGGCAGGAGGAACGTCTATCGAAAAGTTCGAAGCCCTGAACAAAGAAAAAGTGGACTACTTACTCCAGCCTGCCCACTTCCTGCTCGTGCCTACTGGCCTACTGCCTACTGCGTTCTGCCTACTGTTTTCTCAGGCGCACGCGAGCGCCCGGGCCGGAAAACGGTGGTTTTGCGGGGCCACTGCGAAGAGTTTAGCGTTCGGCGTTATGTCGAATACGGTATCAAGACGGCAAATCTGAAACACGCGGGCAATCTGCCGGCTGACGTTCATTAATTCGAACCGGATGGCCTTCGAAGTCGCCGCCTCGCGCAATTCCAAAAGCGCGCCCAGCCCGCCCGCATCAATCATCGCTACACGCGCCAGATCGAGCTTGATCGCGCTAATGCCAGACAAAGACTGAATGGTGTCTCGCAGGACGGCTGTCTCTCCGTGCACGATTTGCCCTTGTACACTGAGGACCGCGATATTTCCCAGGCTCTTAACGTTTACCTTCAACATAACTCCTCCTTGATTCAGTTAACGCGACCACCGGCTGGCGGTTTCATTATTTGCTTCGCCACTATAAAGACGCCGCAACTGGCATTCTGTTAACTCCTTTTCCTGAAAATTCTCGCTGGGGAAACAGATCTTGCTCCCGTCTCCCCTTGGGAGAAGGGTTGGGGAAGAGGGCTTAGCGGAAGATTCTAATTAATGATTGAAGGATCCACTCAAGACTGAGCCAACCATTCTAGAGTTCTTTCGTTTTTCTTCGCGTAGGCCCTCCCCGGCCCTCCCAGTGGGAGGGAACAAACCGATCCACGAAACATACGAAATAGATTTTGCTCCGTCTCCGCTGGGAGAAGGGTGGGCAGAGGGTTTAGCGGAAGATCTTAAGTATTGGATTGGAGGGTCGCCTCAAGATTGAGTGGGGCCTTCTCGAGTTCTTTCTTCTTCTCGCGTAGGCCCTCCCTGGCCCTCCCAGTGGGAGGGAACAACAGCGACCCTTCTGGTTGGCATCACATTCTAAGCAGCGTATTCTCTGGTCCATGATTTTAAAGATGTTCGGCTGCATCGTTCTCCTTTTCTTTTTGTCCTTCGGCGGTGCGGCGCAGGTCGTTCCGTTGCCTCGCGTTGGAACAATCAAAGACTATCCCGCCACCGGGTTAATGACGGGCTGCGGAAATTTATATTTTTATCGTAGCTCTCAAGCCACACCTGCAGACGGCTCTACATACGTTTTTATCTCGCGCGGCGACGGCAGCAACGCCTGGATGAACCTTTCCGGCCGTGACGTAAGATTGCGACAGATCAGATCATCGGCAAACCGTTCTCGATTCGAGTATCGGTCAGGCGACCTGCGCATAAGCGTGGTGATTGAACCCTTCAAACCGGAGAATGCTTCGGTCGCAGAAGCCGACCCGATGATGAGAATGAGAATTACCCTGCGGCGTGGCCGCGCGATGAAGGTCATCAGAGCAGTGGGCGACTCTGATTGTTAAAATAGGCAGCTTCGTGTGTTTCGTGCAATTCGTGGATAGCTTTTTAGGCAGCAAAAGAACGATCCACGAATTTCACGAAACACACAAAGCTAACGTCGATCGCCAACCTTTCAGCCTTTATTGCCATCTATCTTCCTTCGAATAAATCCTCCAGGGGTAATTTCATGCACAATTCAAAACGATTTCTAATATTACTGACTTTCTTCGTGATGGCCGTTTCGGCCACGTCATCCTTTGCGCAACTCGGTGGACTCGGTGGTCTGGGCGACAAGCTCAAGAAGAAAACTCCAAATCTTTTAGGTGGCAAAGAACCAATTACCACCAGTCTTCCTGACGCGAAGTGGGGCGATGCTTCCAAGGATGGATTCACGCCGCGCGAAGCAGGACGATCATTGATGACACTGCAGCGCACGCCGAACGGTGGATTCGTGCTGCAGCCCGGCTCTTACTCCATGCAGGTACAGAGCTATTGCCTCAAGGCGGGCACCCACGGACCAGGAGGCGGCGACGGTTATCTATACGCGCCACCAAAGGGACCTGCTGAAGACGCGGTAATGACCATCGTGCGCAACTCAGTTAACCGGCCCGAGATTCCACAGCAGAACATTCAGGCATTGCTTTGGGCCATCATTGCGCGCGCGAAGTTTGAAGACCTGTCGTCTGAACACAAAGCAACCGCCAGTCAATTACTGACGCCGAGACAGCTGGCATCGCTGAACCGCAGTGCGCTTGATGCACTTTCCGGTAATGCGTTGACCGACGCACTTGGTGGCGTTCCGGAACCACTGCGACAGATCGCGCAGGCTGAGGCTCAACTGCGGCAGATGCTGACGACACCGGGAACTTCCTTCGCCGAGATGGAACGTGTTGCAGTGCTGTCAGGTGCGGCGCCGCTTGGACCAGGCAGCCAGGGCGTACCTTCCGGACGTTGGTCGATGCATCCTGATGGTTACTGGGTCCGTTATTTGCCGAGCGGATATAGTTCGACGCGGGTTGAGATTTGGGTACCGCAGGGAAGTCCGTCGGTGGGTAAAGAATTCGATCCGGCAGCGCATATTGCTGTGCCTGGCAACACCGCGCGTCAACGCCTGATTCAATCCGGCCGCGCCCAAGCGCAACAGTAGCCGGCCGGCAGGCGGCAGGTTCCGTTTCGTGTTAATTCGTGGATCGCTTAAGCCAGGATTAGAAACCGATCCACGAATTACACGCAGGGAACTAAAGCACCGGCTTCGTCAAGACATCCACCAGCGCCCGCACACGGGCCGTGTCAGCAACATTCGTCGTATTGGTCTTTTCCACGGACGCCGCGAGGCTCT